>JAJCZP010000242.1 GCA_029262315.1 Deltaproteobacteria bacterium
CGACCGGTAGGCCACGGTTGGCGATCGACGAGATCGGCCACTTGCGTCTCTCCCTCGGCCAGCACACCGGAGGCAGCATCCGCGATCTTCCACGCCATGGTCGCGCCGCCAAGCGGCTGCGACTCGACCATCACGACGCGCAGCTCGCCCGGCTCGAACCCGCACTGCTCCTGAATCGTCTCGAGGAGTTGCAGGCCGTGGAGGTGCCCGTCGCCGAAGTTCCAACCGAGTGCGAGCCCTGCCACCATCTCTCCATCCATCCACTCGTACGCGTCGATATCGTCGACCGCTTTCGGCAGGATCTCGTGGAGCGCGCGACCGTGGAGATGCGCCAAACGAAACGATGGCGTCATGGCGATCGCCATCTCGATCTCGTCCTCGTCGTCGATGAACTTCGCCAACTGATCGCGCATCAGCGGCGCCGCCTTGATGAGCTTGTCGAGCTTCCGAGCACTCTGGCCACGGAAGAGCCATACGCCATACGCCCAGTTGCCAGCGTAGTAGCGCATCGCCAACAAGAACGAGACCCGTGCGGGCACGAGGTTGCCGTACAGTGGGATCGCCACGAGCATCGTCAGCAGGAAGACGAGCAACCCGGGCGCGTCGCCGAGTTGCAACAACGAAACGTCGGCGAAACCGCCGAAGAGCACGATACCGCCGTAGACCATCACGACGTTCCACTCGACGGGCATGCCCATCGGGAAGTTCCCGGCAATGAAGAGATGGAATGCGCACATCGCTACCAATCCGGCGGTCGTGTAGGGCTCGCCCGCACTCAGCACCAACACCAGAGGGAACGCGTACTCGACGAAAGCGCCGAGATGGGCAATCGCCGCCGCCAGCCCCGACGGTCGAAGGTCGTCGGGAAAGCCTCGGAACAATCGCCGGGAGAACCAGGCCGGCACGAACGGACTATTGGTCAGCATCGTGCATATGACCGTCGCAAAGTGTCGATTCAGTTTCGACGTGGCCGCCCAGACCCAGATCGCCACCCAAACCATCTTGCAGCCCGCAATCCACACCCCGCCAGGCATCTCCATGAAGAGTAGGCAGATGAGCGCAGTGTAGTAGTGCTCACCACGCGCGCAGAGGAAGATCGTCTTGTCGCTGCACCCAAGGATCGGCAGGAGCACCGCAATCGGCAGCAGCATTCCCGGGATGATCTCTGGCGCCATCAGTGCGCGGAACAGGAAGCCGTACATCGCGGCATACAGCGCAACATCGAGCCACGTGCGACGCGTGCCCCCGATGAGCGGCACGCCTGGCACCATCGGCAGCTTCGTCGTGCCAGGCCTGAGGAAGTGGAGCACGCCGCCGATCGGCGGCACGAAGCGTCCGGTCATCGGACCCGTCGAACAGCCGAGGCCGAGCCCCTCGTACGCCAGCGACCAGAGAATCGCCTTCTGGAAGGCGACGGCGTGCAGCGCCCATGACCCGAACGCGAACGGCGAGCCCATCCCCGGGGTGAAGGAGCAGAAGAAACACCAGCCTCCCACGTAGAGCAGAACGATCTTGAGAACGTACCCGAGATACACGACGGGCGGAATCGCGTTCACCTGATAGACCCACGTCCGACAGATCAGGCGCATCCGCTCCGGAAACGGTTGAGCCAGGACCGTACGGATATCGTAGGGCGGCAAGTCGGTCGTCGAATTCTCCATCAGAGTCCGGGTGGATCGCGTCGGATATACACGCGCCGCGCGGTGAGACGAAACGCTACGTGCCCAGGACGCGTGCCGCCCGCGCGAGACACGGCTCGCAGCGGCCTATGGCGTCTGCGCCCTTCCACCTCGCGGTCACGCGCGCAGTCTTACCTGCGTGCACGACCGTTGCGCGCATGCACGCCGGGGAGCGCGGGAAATGAAGGGTTTCTCTCGGTATGCCCCTTGCTGTTTCCCGGATGCGGGGTCGAGGGCCCCTCCCCCTTCCGTAAGCCAGCGCTGGTCACGCGCCCTCGACTCAGCCACCGGCACCACCGGTGATCCGAGACTTCCTCTGCATGAAGACCGCATGGCGATGCGGCTGGGATCCTGCGGATCCGAGTCGACGGTCGCGTTGCGCCCTACTCTCTCGCCTCTGGACCACAGCATCCGATGCTCGCATTCCTCCCCACGACCAGCCCATCCCCGTCTCGCGCGTGGCGCGGCCGCATCGCGGCGCTTTGCCTCGTCGTGGTGAGTATCGCCGTACCGGCGCAGGCGTTCCAAATCGTCGCGCCACGGCTCCTGATCGATCCCGCGATCGCCGCGACACCGATCGATGTCGTGCTCTGGATCCGCGACACCGTGAGCGACGATGACGCCGCGTGGGTCACCGCGGAGATCGAAGCGGGCCTGGCGCTCTGGGAAGACGTGGTGACCTCGGGGCTGGCCTTCGCTCCACGGGTAATCCGCGGCGCCACGCGTCCCACCGTCACACCGAACGCGCTCCTGATCGTAGTCGCCAACCACACGGACCTCCACGCGGGCGGCACCGTCCCATCCAGCGGGCGACCCGGGGAGTGGCGCGGCGCCCTCGCCGATTTCCGCGACGTCTGCTCCGCGCCCTGCAATCCGTTCCGGATCATCGCGGCCCACGAGATCGGACATGCGATCGGCATTTTGCATAGCACGGTAAGCTCGCGTCAGTTCGACGCGGGGGTCCCACTGATGCACTTCGCCGCGGGGCACGTCGGCCTCACCGTCGACGACGTCGCCGCCATCTCGACCGCCTATCCAAACACGGCACGTCCGCTCGCGAGCGTCACCGGCACCGTGCAGGGTCGCTGCACGCACGCCACCACGGGCTTCCCCATCAATGGCATCAACGTCGTGGCGGTCGATACCGCCACAGGGGCGCCGGCCATCGGTCAACTCAGCGGCACCGCGGGCGACGACGGCGCCTTCGAGTTGATCGGGCTCCCGCCCGGCACCTACGACATTCACGTCCTCGACGGCACCAGCTTCGGCGGTGCGTTCTTCGGCCTACCGCCCAGCCTCGTGCAGGTCGACAATTTCACGGCATTCACGCTGGGCCCGCTCACGGTAGCGGTCGGCGAAACCCTGGATCTCGGAGACGTCCCGGTCACGATCGCACCAGTCTCGATCGCCGCCGAGAGCACGGCGCCTCCGATCGTCACCGCGGGTCTTCCCTACGACACGACCGTCGACTTGCGTGGGGGTGTCCGACCGCTCCGCTATCGACAGGCCGAGAATATGCCCGCCGGCCTCGCGGGATCGATCGCATCCTACCTCCCCGCGTTCGCCCACGCCGCGCGCCACAGTGAAGCGCGCGTCCGCGGCTCCGCACAGGAACTCGGCCTCTTCGCAACCGACCTCATCGTCGCCGACGCGCACGGCACCGAAGCGGCTCTCCCGATCGATCTGCAGGTCGTCGATACTCTCCCGAATCCGATCTGCGCGAATGGCGTCCGCCTCGACAGCGCCGACCTCTCCCTGAAGAAGCTGACCAGGGCGCCCGGGCAACAAACGCTGACGTTCACGGGCACGTTCCGCCTCCGGGCCGAAACGGCGGCCACCTTCGACCCCGCCCACGACGGCATCCAGGTCAGAATCGACGACGTTACGGGCGACGGCACCACCGTGTTCGCGCTCACCGTCGACGAAGGAACACCGGTCCCCCCGCAGAACAGCCGGTGCAGCGAGCGCGATGGCTGGCGCTCGCGCGGGGGCTCTCACTCGTACAAGAACCGCTCCGGCGCGCTCGACGCCCCCGCCTGCACTCCGGGCTCCGCGAATGGCCTCACGCAGATCGAATTCCGCGCGCGACGATCCAACCCTGAAGTCATCCGCGTCAAGATGAAGACGCGCCGGACGACGCTCGACGCCGTCCCAGCAGGGTCGCTCCGCGCGACGATCGTCTTCGGCGCGGACCGGGGCGTGGGCGCCGGTGGTGCCTGCGCCAGCACGCACGCCTTTGCCGCCCTCCCCTGCACCGAGCGTTCCCGCGGCGCCACCCTCCGCTGCCGGTAGCCCCCACGCCGTTGCTCCACAAACACGAAGGCCCCCACTCCGTAATCGGAGTGGGGGCCTTTCTCGCGTTGGCGATCAGAGTGTTCGAGCTACGGTACGCAAACCCCGAGGCCGTCGCACATGGTGCCGCCATTCTCTGTGCATCCGGTGCCTCCGGGCTCGAAGGCATCGGCCGGGCAGTTCTGCGTCCCGGTGCATGTTTCTGCGATGTCGCATTCACCCGCATCGGCACGACACTCCGTACCTGGGGCCAACACGCCATCCGTCGGACAGGTGATCGCGGCGCCGGTGCACACTTCAACGACGTCGCACCCGCCCGCAACCGCACGGCACTCGGTACCAATCGGCGCTACGCCATCAGCTGGACACGCCGTGCCACCTTGACAGGTCTCGGCCACATCACAGACATCGGCTGACGCTCGGCACTCGGTACCGGTCGGAAGCACACCGTCGGCCGGACAGGCCACGCCGACACCACTACAGGTCTCGGCCACGTCACAGACATCCACCGACGTACGACACTCGGTGCCACCAGAGACGAAGCCATCGGCCGGACAGGCCGCCGCAGCACCCGTACAGGCCTCGGCGACATCACACACATCCGCCATCGCCCGGCACTCGGTCGCCGCCGCCACGAAGGCATCCGCCGGACACGCCGTCGCGACACCGTCGCAGGCCTCGGCCACATCACATCCACCTGCCACCGCGCGACACTCGGTGCCGCCCGCCGCCACACCATCGGCCGGACAGGCCGTGGCCACGCCGTCACACGTCTCGGCCACATCACACACGTCGATCGACGCGCGACACTCGGTCCCGCCGGCCGAAACGCCATCGGCCGGACAGGCCGCGCCGCTACCGGTACAGGCCTCGGCTACGTCGCACACATCCGCCGACGCCCGACACTCGGTCCCACCGGCCGTGAACGCATCGACCGGACAGGCCGCTCCGGCCCCATCACACGTCTCGGCGACGTCACACACATCCGCCGACGCCCGACACCCGGTCCCCGCCGACGCGAAACCGTCGACTGGGCACGCCGCCCCACTTCCGGTACACGCCTCGGCCACATCACACACATCCGCCGACGCCCGACACTCGGTCGCCGCCGCCACGAAGGCATCCACCGGACACGCCGTCGCGACACCGTCGCAAGTCTCGGCCACATCACATCCGCCCGCCACCGCACGACACTCGGTGCCGCCCGCCGCCACACCATCGGCCGGACAGGCCGTGGCCACGCCGTCACACGTCTCCGCCACATCACACGCGTCGATCGAGGCGCGACACTCGGTCCCGCCCGTCGCAACGCCATCGGCCGGACAGGCCGCGCCGCTGCCGGTACAGGCCTCAGCCACGTCGCACGCATCCGCCGACGCCCGACATTCGGTGCCACCGGCCGTGAACGCATCGACCGGACACGCCGCCCCGGCCCCATCACACGTCTCGGCGACGTCACACACATCCGCCGACGCCCGACACCCCGTCCCTGCCGACGCGAAACCGTCGACTGGGCAGGCCGCACCACTTCCGGTACAGGCCTCGGCCACATCACACACATCCGCCGACGCCCGACACTCGGTCGCCGCCGCCACGAAGGCATCCGCCGGACACGCCGTCGCGACACCGTCGCAGGCCTCCGCCACATCACATCCACCTGCCACTGCACGACACTCGGTACCGCCCGCGGCCACACCATCGGCCGGACAGGCGGTGGCCACGCCGTCACACGTCTCGGCCACATCACACGCGTCGATCGAGGCGCGACACTGCGTGCCGCCCGTCGCCACGCCATCGGCCGGACACGTCGCACCACTACCGGTGCATGCCTCTGCGACATCGCAAGCATCCGCGGACGCGCGACACTCGGTCGCGGCCGCTACAAACACATCAGTTGGGCACGCCGCGCCGCTGCCAGTACACGCCTCGGCAACATCACATCCGCCTGCGGACGCGCGACACTCGGTCGCCGCCGCCACGAATACATCGGTCGGACATATCGTGGCCGCCCCGTCACAGGTCTCCGCCACGTCACAGACATCGGCCGACGCGCGACACTCTGTTCCGGCCGACACGACTCCATCAGCGGGACAGGCGATCACCGCACCGTCACAGGTTTCGGCAACGTCACACGGACCCGCCGTCGCCCGGCATTCCGTCCCCGCCGAGGCAATCCCGTCGGCGGGACAGGTGATGGCCGCGCCGTCGCACTGCTCCGCCACGTCACATGGACCGGCCGAGATCCGGCATTCGGTCCCCACCGACTCCACGCCATCCGCGGGGCAGTCAGCCGCGCCGCCGCAGGTCTCCGCCACATCGCAGACTCCCGCGGACGCTCGGCACTCCGTCCCGTTCACCTTGAACGCATCAGCCGGGCACGCGGACCCGCTGCCGTTACACACCTCGGCGAGATCGCACACACCAGCCGAGGCTCGACACTCCGTCCCGATCGGACGCACCGCATCGGTTGGGCAGGTCGCCAGCGCTCCCGTACACGTCTCGGCAATGTCACAGCCGCCAGGCACTTCGGCGCGGCACTCGGCGCCCGCCGAGGCCAACACATCGGCCGGACAGGTCGCGGCCGCACCGTCGCACGTCTCGGCCACGTCACAGAGGCCCGCGGCCGCGCGACACTCGGTGCCCGCCGCCGCAACGATATCGGCGGGACAACCCACCGTTGCACCGTCACAGGTCTCTTCCGCATCACAGGGGCTCGCCGACGCACGACACACGGTCGCCACCGATTCGAGTCCATCCACCGGACAGGCGCCGCTCGCACCGTCGCACGTTTCGGCGATGTCACAGGCACCGGCGGACGCGCGACACTCGGTACCGGCCGTCTGCACACCGTCGCTCGGACAGGCATTCGCCGCGCCGTCGCAGGTCTCCGCGACGTCGCAACTGCCGGCCGAAGCCCGACACTCGGTGCCGGCTGTCACCACGACATCGACCGGACAGACGATGGTCGCGCCATCGCACGTCTCCGCGACATCGCATCCACCCGCTACCGCCGCACGGCATTCGGTCCCGGCACCGGCGATACCATCAGCCGGACAGGTCACCGCGGCGCCGTCACAGGTCTCCGCGATGTCGCAGGCATCCGCTGCCGCACGGCACTCGGTCCCCGCCGTCTCGAGCGCGTCGGCCGGACAGGTCGGGCTGGCGCCGTCGCAGGTCTCGTTCGGATCACACACACCCGCCGAGGCGCGGCACTCGGTGCCGGCCGTCACGACCACTTCGGCCGGACAGGTCGGCGACGCCCCGTCGCACTGCTCTTCGATGTCGCAGGAGCCGGCCGAGGCACGACACACCGTACCGGCCGTCTCGATCTCGCAGCTCTCCGAACAGCAGTCGCCATTCGTATTGTTCCCGTCGTCGCAGGCTTCGCCCACGTCGAGCAGGCCATCACCGCAGATCGGTGGCACCGGGCAGAAGGCGCTCGGGAAGACGATTGGTGGGGTGAGGTAGCCGAGCAGTTCCGTCGCACGCGGCGACTGGAAACGCAGCATCTGCTCGACGCGGCACTCGTGCTGGTTGAGGACGCACTGCTTGTAGTCGTCAAGGCTCGACAGCGACGCGACGCCGTAGTCGGCGCACTCTACCGCGAGCGTGCTCAACTGCGCTCCGGTCGGTGCGCTCAACACAGCCCAGGCGATCTCCTCTTCGGCGCACTTCTTGTCGATCGCCGGGCCAATCTTGGCCTCCTCAGCGGCGATCTTGCCGAATTCCTTGACGCAAGTGGCGTTGGCCTTGTCCATGCACTTCTGCTCACCTGTCTTCGTCTGGATACACGTGAAGACGGCATCAACGCACTTCTCGAGGCTCTTCAGCTTCTTCGAAACGAACTTCGCACCGGTCTTCTTGATCTTCTTCTCACAGGAGTCGACCGCCTTCCCGGTCCCCTTCGGGTCGCCGGTACCGGCCGTCGTACCGCTGTGCTCCACCAGGCACGGCAGCTTGTCGCGATCCTCCTGGGAGACGCCAGCAACGCCCATCAGAAACTTGGCGCGCGGCTCCTGCACCTCGAAGATCTTCTCCGCGTAACACTCGTGCTGCATGACGACACAGTCGGCGAGACCGTCGATGTCGGCATCGACCTCGGCACTATAAACGTCACACTCGGCAGCCAGGCTCTGGTATCCCAGCCCTTCGAAACTCAGCAGATTGCTGAAGGCGAGGTTCTCACCCGAGCACTTCTTCTGCGTGATCGTCGCGTGGAGCTTGTCCTCTGCATCGATGATCTTGACGAGGTTCTTGCGGCACTTGTCCCCCGCCTTATCGAGGCAGCCCTGATCGCCGGGCTTCCGCTGCACGCACTTGAGAGCGCCGTTGGCGCACTTGTCGAGCAGCTTCAGCTTCTTGTCGACGAATTTGCGCCCGGCCTTCTTGATCTCGGTCTGGCACTTGTCGGCCGCCTTGGCCACATCCTCGTCAACGATGCTGATGCTGGCGCGCACCTGCGCGATACCGATCACCATGCTGACCGCCATCACGAGCGCGACCGCGAATCCACCAAGCTTGCGTACTTGCGACTGACCCATGGAAGGTCTCCTCTTCCTCACCGATCTGTTCCCCACGTGAACGCTCCATTCCCCGGCCATGCGGTACGCACCCGGGCGCTACTCGACTGCGCAAGGAAGAGCATGAAGCGTGCCGCATTGCGGACGCGCAAGATTCTGGCGGGATGCCGGAAATCTGGGGACTTAGGAGGGAGGGGGTGAGAACGCGCTTTAGCGGAGCATCACAAAATTGACGCTCGCACCGTACAAAGATGTGCGGCGTGACGCTGCTCCCGGGCGGGCTCGAATTGGCCCGGCGACTACGACTGGTTCATTCTGGATCAGCCACGACCGGACGTCAGTCGAGATCGGCGATCACGGGCGCGTGGTCGGACGCCACGAGCTCGTCCTTCTTCTTGCGATACTCACGGTCGATCTCGACCGACCGCACCCGGGCGGCCACCGATGCCGTCGCAAGGAGAAAGTCAATGCGGAGGCCGTGCTTCCGATGGAAGGCCCCCCCACGATAGTCCCACCACGAGAACGCCTGCAGGTCGGGATGCTGCGCACGAAAGACGTCGATGTAGCCGCGGTCGAGCAGGGCCTGAAAGCGCGTGCGCTCCTCGTCCGTGTGGAAGATCGCGCCGGCGAACCCCGCTTCGTTCCACGAGTCGATCGCGGCCGGACAGACGTTGAAGTCGCCGCACAGGACCGCCGCCCGGCCGTCAGCCGCCGCCGCAGCCGCGTGCTCGGCAAGGGCATCGATCCACGCGAGCTTCCGGGGAAAATCGTCGTGGCCGATCGACTTGCCGTTCGGACAATAGATGGTGGTGAATTCGAGACCGCCCACGTCGGCCGTAATCAGGCGGGCGCCGAAGTCCTCCTGCCCGGGGAGACCTTCCTGCACAACGGTCAACGGCTCGCGCGCCAGCACCGCAACGCCGTTCCAGCTCTTCTGACCGTGCGTCACCACCTGGTACCCGGCCGCCTCGATCTCGGCGCGGGGAAACTGCTCGTCAGTGACCTTCAGTTCCTGCAGGCCGACGACATCGGGCTGGCGCTCCCGGAGCCAATGCAACACGAAGTCGAGGCGCGCACGCACGCCGTTCACGTTCCAGGTGGCGATCCGCATAGCGGCACCCTATAGCCGATCTCGCGCCGGAGCGCGCCCCGTCCCGGTCAAGAGTAGTGCGTCAGTTCGGTCTCGGGTGACGAAACCCACCACGATACCCGAAGCTCATTCGTATGCTCATCGAGCCGCGGCGGCGCTGCTGAGGCCGGGAAGGTCAGCCTGAAAGACGGCCGGAACCCACGCCTCGCCTCCGTTACGGGTCGCGAAGCCGAGGGCGCCGCCGGAGGCAGTCTGGCCCACCGCAACCGCGTTGTCCCTATCCGCGGAAGCCATGGATGTGAGCCTGCCTTGCACGTCTCCGGGCAACACCTGGTAACGCCAGGAATCGCCACCGTCGTCAGTGCGTAGGATGGTCGGTACTCCGCCCTCGACTCCCGTGAGCCAACCGACCTCCGCATCAGCGAATGCGAGGCTGATCACGGCCCCTCGGAAGTCCGCTGGCAAGGCGCTCCCGATGTCGACAAATCGGCCTCCTCCGTCTTCGGAGCGGAGTAGTTTGCCGCTCCCGAGCGCCCAGAGCGTCGTCGCGCCCGAGCACTCTACCTGCAGCGCGGTTACACGGTCGGAAATCTCCACAAAGCCAGCGCCACCGTCCGTGCTGAGTATGCAAACCACGTGGATCCGGCCAGCCCCACACGCGAACACGATGCCATCATCGGTGGCGCATGCAGATCGGAGCGATGAGCGCGCCACCGCGGAAGTCCCCTGGATGCGAGCAATGCTCCAAGACGCCCCAGCGTCAACTGTGCGCAGCACCACCGCTCCGCCGGTCCCCACCTGAGCGCTCAACGAGCCGACGATCACGGCATGTGTCTCTGACAAGGCTACGATGTCGTTGAACGACTGGAACACGCCAGCGTTCCCGCTCTGATCGATCCAACTCGACCCACCGTCCTCCGAGCGAAAGATCAGCCTCGAGTCTCGCAGTCCCCCGATGGCCCATCCTACGGAACGATCGGCGAAGTCCGTTGTGTGCAGGCCCTCGTTCGAGAGCGCCACATCCCAGGTCGCGCCGCCATCTAGCGAGCGAATGACCGAGCCACCGCTGGTGCTCCAAGCTCGCACAGCCGACGCGCTCGGGGTTGGAGTGCTCCCCGCCGAAGCTGTAGGCGTACTGGCCACGGCAGGTGTCGTCGTAGCGATGGGCTCCGACGACTCGTCGTGACCGGCACTATTGCCGCCGCAACCCACCGCTGCGAAGGCCACGAGAGCGATCAGCCCTACTCCTATTCGACCTTTCATCTTCGATGGCCTCTGCGCGCACGCAGAGAATACCTCCTATGGCTGTATCTAGGACGGCCGGCAGCGTGGCAATCTTACTGTCGCGGACGATTGCGACCCTCCAACACGCGTAGGGCGCCAATTCTCCGCTTGATGCGTAGGTCGGATGACCCAACGCTGGGACGTGGTTCAGGACACTGTGAAGGTATCCGCGAGCTGCGTACGGAGCGCGGCCTTCTGCACTTTCCCCATCGCGTTTCGCGGCAACTCGGTGACGACGAACACGCGCTTCGGCTGCTTGAAACGGGCCAGTGTGTCGGCCAACGCGGCGATCAGCACCTCCTCGACCAGGTGCGCCCCTGCCTCGGGCACTACCACGGCGGTCACACCCTCGCCAAAGTCAGGATGCGGGAGGCCGATCACCGCCGACTCACGGACGCCCGGGAGTGCATCGAGCGCAGTCTCGATCTCCTTCGGATACACGTTGAAGCCGCCGCTGATGATGAGATCCTTGGCCCGACCGACGAGAGTCACCCGCCCGTCGTCGGCCATGGTGGCGAGGTCGCCGGTGATGAAGAAGCCGTCGCTCCGGAACTCCTCGGCCGTGCGCTCCGGCATGCGCCAGTAGCCGGTAAAGACGTTCGGGCCACGAATCTCGAGCGTGCCCGCTTCGCCCCGCGGGCATTCGCGGCCTTGGTCGTCGACAACGCGCGCGTCCACTCCCGGCAAGCCCGGGCCGACGCATCCCGGAACTCGCGGCCCGTCGTACGGGTTCGAGGTAATCATGCCGGCCTCGGTCATGCCGTAGCGCTCGAGGATTTCGTGCCCGGTCCGCGCCGTAAAGGCACGGTGGGTACTGGCAAGGAGCGGTGCCGAGCCCGAGAGGAACAGCCGCATGCCACCACACGCGGCGGTATCGAGCGTCGGCTCGGCGAGAAGTCGGGTATAGTGCGTCGGCACGCCCATGAAGACGGTCGCGTCGCGCATCAGCGCAACGACGCGCGCCGCATCGAAACCCGACACGAGTCGTACCCGCGAGCCGTTCAGCAATGCGCAATGGAGCGCCACGAACAATCCATGCGCGTGAAAGATCGGCAGGGCGTGCAAGAGCACATCGCCCGGCGCCCAGCGCCAGACATGGTGGAGCGTGAGCGCGTTCGCCGCCAGGTTCGCGTGACTGAGCATGGCGCCCTTGGAACGCCCAGTCGTCCCGGAGGTATAGAGGATCGCCGCCGTATCGTCGGTATCGCAGGCGGCGACCGTCCGGTCGGGCGCGCATCGACGGTAGTCCACAACCGAGCCGGCACCGTCAGCGCCAAGCGTCCGCACGTGCGTCACGCCGGCGCGCGCTGCCCCGGGCGCCAACGCCGCCTCGCGCGGGGGATCGCATACCAGCATGCGCGGCGCCGCGTCGTCGAGAAAATATGCCACTTCCGCGGTCGTGTAGGCGGTGTTCAGTGGCACATAGATCGCGCCGCGCCGGAGACATGCCAGATAGAGGAGGATCGCAAGCGGCGACTTCTCGACCTGGACGAGCACGCGGTCGCCCTTCGCGACGCCAAGCTCCGCCAACCACGCCTGCAGGCGGCCCGTCTCGGTCTCGACCGCATCGTACCGAACGTGCCCAGCGGGATCGTCGACCTCGAGAAAGAGCGCACTTTTCTCGCGCGGGAACCGTGCTTGAAAAAGCGCGTACAGATTCGGAGGCGGGACGCCCATCAGGAGCGCTCTCGCTCGATCCTCCGCAGGGAGGCATACAGCTCTTCGAGGAGCGGACACGCGACGCCCGAGGCACGGGCGGCGCGGAGCGGCGCGCCATAGATCGCGTCGATCTCGAGCGGCTGGCCACGTTCATGGTCGAGCATCATGCTGGGCTTGTACGAGGCCATGGCTTCGGTCGCGGTGAGCATGATCGCCACGAACGAGGGCTCGATCGTCCGTCCGGCGGCCGCGGCGATCGCCACGACCTCCCACATGATCGCTTCGCACCGCGTCCGCATGGCAGAATCGGCCATCAAGACATCGGTCGCGCACTCGTGAACGACGCACAGACCGTTGTAGGTCATGTTCCAGACCAGCTTCCGCCAGCGGGCGAGCACGAGATCGTCCTCGCAGACGACCTTGATCCCCGCACTCGTGAAGTCACCGGCCACCGCCTGGACGATCGGGGTTACGCCGGCCGGCGTATCGTCCGCGGCGAATTGCCCGAGCCGCACGTCACCATAATCGAGGTGGCGGATATGCCCCGGACCGAGTTTGTTGGAGCAGAGAAACGCCAGCCCTCCAAGAATGGTACGGCCCGGCACGACATGCGCCGCCGCGGCCTCGATGCCGAGTCCGTTCTGCATCATCAGTACGACACCGTCCGGACGAACCAGCGGCGGGAGCAACTCCGCAAGCAGGTGATTCTGGGTCGTCTTCAAACAGACGGCGGTGACGTCTGCCGGTGGGAGATCCTGCACGCTGCCGTACGCCTGCGGCGTAGCGATCGAGAGGTCGCCCTCCTTCGCCTCCACCCGGAGGCCGTGGGTGCGCACGTGCTCGTAGTCGCTGTGGAGCAGGAAACGCACATCGAGCCCGGCGTGATGCAGCTTCGCGCCGTAGTACCCACCGAGCGCGCCCGTGCCCACGATGGCGTAGCTACGCGCCATCCGGCGCCCCCATCTTGGATCGTCCGCCGACGATCCGACTTCTTCGTGCTTCCATCCTCATGACACCGTTGCACACCAGACCCGCCTGCTCTTTCACCGAGATTGCAGCATTAGCAAGCCGACGGCCCATCCGCACCGTCCAACCCCTTGCCAGCAAGGGAGGGAGGGCACCTTCAATCGACAACCTCAGCGAGCGGCCACCGCGGCGTACGCCTCCGCGAGGCGCGCGACGCCGTCGCCGATCGCCTTCTCGATGAGCGTCGCGTACCCGAGGAGGAGTGCGGCTTCCTTCGGCGGCTGGCGATAGAAACCCGTGACCTCGTAGACACCAACGCCGCGCGCGCGCGCCTCGTCGCACAGTGCGGGGACGTGCGCCGCCGCGAGTTCCGGCAACCAGAGCATGACGTGCAAGCCGGCGTCGGTACCGCTCACTATCGCGCGCTCGCCGAAATGGGTCGCGAGCGCCTCCAGAAGTGCGGCTCGCCGAGCGCCGTTTCGGGTCCGGCTGCGTCGAACGTGGCGTTCGAGATGTCCGTCTTCGATGAAGTCGGCGAGCGCGAGTTGCTCGAGCGTGGCGCTCCCCGTGTCTGCCAGCGCCTGGGCATGCAGGAACGGGCGGCGAAGCGGGGCCGGTACCACCAGCCAGCCGAGTCGCAGCGAGGGAAAGAGCAACTTCGATGCGGTGCCCGCGTAGAGGACCCGGCCGTTCTGGTCGAGACCCTGGAGCGACTCGATCGGGCGTCCGTCGAAGCGGAACTCGCTGTCGTAGTCGTCTTCGAGGATCAGCGCGTCCTCGCGCTCGGCAAAGCGCAGCAGCTCGAGCCGACGTGCGAGCGGCAACACACCACCGGTGGGGAATTGATGCGATGGCGTCACGCAGACGAGCCGCGCTGGCGCGGCGGCGTCCAGGCGATCGACGCACAAGCCGTCGTCGTCCACCGGCACGCCGACCAGTTCGGCACCTGCCGCCGCGGCGTTGAATGCAATGCCCGGGTAGTGTGGATCCTCCACGATGACGCGATCGCCTGGATCGACCAGCATCCGTATCGTGAGATCAATCGCTTGCTGCGTGCCGTGCACGACGATCACCTGCTCGGGGGAGCAGACGACGCCACGGGCGCGTCGCAAGTAGGCGGCGAGCGCCTCGCGAAGCTCCGGGGCTCCACCCGGCTTGCTGTAGCTCAATCGACGTGCGGACAGGTGCCGGGCGCGACGCCCCATGATGCGCCACCAGGTTTCGAGGGGGAGATCGCCGAACGCTGGCGCGCCGTAGCGGAAATCGTACGGCAGGGGCACCGTCCGGAGATTCCACGACATCCCGCGCGGAACGACATCGAGCATGCGCTGCGCGGCGAGGGAAAGCCGCGGGGCACGCGGAGGCGCGGCGCTGTCACGCCCTCGCCCACCACCCGCCAACTGGCCGACAGCCACGCGCTCGTCGGGGAGCGTGTCGGCAACATAGGTCCCCGAGCCGCCGCGCGCCGTCAGGTATCCCTCGGCGAGGAGTTGGTCGTAGGCCTGGAGCACGGTGTTCCGCGATACGCCGACGTCGCCCGCCAACACTCGCGTCGCCGGTAGACGCCGACCCGGGCCCGGTTCGCCGTCGAGAATCGCTGCCCGGAGCGACCGGTAGAGCTGTCGTTGCAACGAACCTTCTCCATCCAATGCGAGCTGCGCCATCTGGTCTCCAAGCAGGTTCTAGAATTGGTACCATCCGTTTACCAGAAGTGGCCATTGCTTTGGAACCGCCTAGCCTTCATTACATGAGGCAATTCGAGAGGGAGGTGGCCCCATGTCTGATCTTGCCCGCATGCTCGCCTACGCACAGGCGTTCGAACTCGCTCATGTGAGCGACGACTGGTCGATCATCGAACCGTGCTTCGCCCCCGAGGTCGTGCACCACGTCGAGGCGGATTTTCCGATGGGCGCGCACAACGAAAGACGCGACGCGGTCGTGGCAGGTCTAGCGACCGGCGTGCGCGACCTCGATCGGCGGTTCGATGCGCGGATCGCCGAGATCATCGAAGGGCCGACACCACGCGCCGACGGCGTGTTCATGCGCTTTCGTCTCACCTTCTGCCGCGCTGGCCTGCCCGACCTCACCTTCGAGGGCGATCACCTGGCCGTGTACGACGGCCACGACGCCATCATCCGACTCGACGAAGCCGTTGCACCCGAGGCCTGCGCATCGATCGTTGCCTACTTCACCAAACACGACGCCGCACTCCGCCCCGCGGGGAGCGGACCCGTTCTCACCAACGATCCCGCGCTCCTGACGCGCATCGAAGACGCGACCAATCGCTCGCTCGTCCGGATCTACGGCTCGGCGAAGAGCCATCAAGATATCGAAGCCGCCCTCACGGCCTGCAGCGGCGACTTCACGATCGATTCGGTCTCGTTCGGCCTCGAGTCGCGCGACCGCGCCGACACCGTCGGCCAGCTCGAGCTCTTCTTCCACGCCTTTCCGGACTACGGCGTCACCGTCGACGGGCTGACCAGCGGACCTGCCACCGCCTCGTGCTGGGGCACCGCCACCATGACCTTCAGCGGCGAGTTCCTCGGCTATCCGCCGACCGGCAAGACGGCGACCTACCCATTCTTCAGCGCCTTCGAGTTCAAAGATGGGCTGCTCAGCCGCGAGCGCTTCTTCTTCGATCTGGCGACGCTCTGTGATGGAATCGGCCTCCCGATGGACGCCGTTGCCGAGTTGCTGAAGCAGCTCAGAGAGGCCGCCTGACATGAGCGAGACCGCACCGCAAAGCGGGAACCGGACCGTGCACCGCACATGCACCCTGTGTGAGGCCTGCTGCGGCCTCGACATCGATGTCGACGGCGCGAAGATCGTGTCCGTCCGCCCCGATCACGACGACGTGCGCTCGCACGGCTTCGTCTGTCCGAAGGGGATCGCGATTTCCGCCATCCACGATGATCCCGATCGGCTGCGCCAACCGATGCGGCGCATGCCGGGCGGGACCTTCGAGCCGATCGGCTGGGACGAGGCACTCGACCTAGCCGCCGAACGCCTGCGCGGTATTCGGGCAGAGCACGGGGCCAACGCCGTCGCGCTCTACACCGGGAATCCCGTCATCCACAATCACGGCGCGCTCCTCGTTCGCGCCGGCCTGACCGCCGCACTCGGCACCAAGAACTCGTACAGCGCCGGCTCGCAAGACACGTCGCCGCGCTTTGCCACCTCGAATCTGCTGTACGGCAGTTCGTTCGCGCTGCCGATTCCCGACGTCGACCGCACCGACTACCTGCTCTGCCTCGGAGCGAACCCGCTGATCTCGAACGGCAGCGTGTTGACCGCACCCAACATGAAGAAGCGCCTCCGCGCCATTCGGGAACGCGGCGGCAAGCTGGTGATCGTCGACCCGCGCCAGACCGAGACCGCGCGCGTCGCCGACGAGCACGTGCCGATTCGTCCCGGGGGCGACGCCGCGTTCCTGCTTGCCATGGTCGGCGTGCTGATCGAGCGCGGCCGTCTTCCCCACAGCACGCTCGCCGAAGTGACGCGCGGCTGGGCGGACGTCGAGCGGCGAATCGGGGCACTCGGCCGCGAGGACCTTTCGCGCTCCTGCGACGTCCCGGTGGCGACAATCGAACGGCTGGCGCTCGAGTTTGCCGACGCACCGACGGCCGCCGCGTACTCGCGAATCGGCATCTGCAATAATCGCTATGGCACGCTGGCCACGTACGCCACCGATCTCCTGAACCTCGCCGCTGGCCGCCTCGGCAAGGTCGGCGGCGCCATGTTCACGACCCCGGCCATCGACACCGCCGCGTTTCTCGTCCGTGCCAAGCAGGACGGTTACGCGCGCTGGCGGAGTCGCGTCCGTGATCTTCCCGAGACGCTCGGCGATCTTCCTTCGGCCTGCTTGGCCGAAGAGATGGAAACACCGGGCCCGGGGCAGATCCGCGCGCTCGTCACCTTCGCTGGCAATCCTGTCCTGACCACCCCGAACGGCCGACGTCTCGGCGACGCGATCAGCAAGCTCGACTTCATGGTGGCCATCGATCTCTATGTAAACGAAACCACGCGCCATGCCGATCTCATCCTTCCGCCTGCCTGGACCCTCACCGAGCCACACATCGATCTCTTCTTCGGCGCCATGTCGGCAAGAAACATCGCTCGCTGGTCGCCGCCCGTCGTGCCGATCGGCCCCGACGAGAAGCACGACTGGGAGATCATGCTGGCACTGTCGGAGCGGCTGGGTGGCGGTCCGACCGGCATCCGCCCGCTCGATCGCGCTCTGTCCGCCGCCAAGAACATCGGGCAAGGATTCGATCCGACGCACACCGCCGATCTCCTACTCCGCACCGGACCGTACGGGGATTGGTTCCTGCCGTGGAGCAAGGGGCTCAGCGTGAAGAAGCTGAAGGACGCGCCGCACGGCATCGACCTCGGCCCGCTCGAAGAGGGCGTGAGCCGGCGCGTGTTTCATCGCGACAAGCTGGTCCACGTCGATGCCCCGCCGCTCCTCGAAGCACTGGATGCATTCGCTGGCGAGGTCCGTACAGCCGCGCCTGATGATCAACTACTGTTGATCGGCCGACGTGAGCTCCGCACCTGTAACTCGTGGATGCACAACGTCGAGGCGCTGGTCAGCGGCCGCGACCGCTGCATCCTCTACGTGCATCCCGAGGACGCCGAGCGCGCCGGCATCTTCGACGGTGGCGTCGCGCGCATGGAGAGCCGCGTCCATGCCGGCGAGGTCAAAATACGGGTCACCGACGAACTCATGCCCGGCGTCGTCAGCCTGCCCCACGGCTGGGGCCACGCCGCGG
Organism: Deltaproteobacteria bacterium; assembly: GCA_029262315.1. GTDB lineage: Bacteria > Desulfobacterota > Binatia > UTPRO1 > UTPRO1 > JAJCZP01. The sequence continues at coordinate 18,263 of JAJCZP010000242.1, forward strand.
CCGCCCCCTGGCAGCGCGTCGCGGGCAGCCACCCCGGCATCTCGATCAACGACTGGACCGACGATCAGGAAGTCGAGAGCGTCGTTGGCCAATCCATTTTGAATGGTGTCGCCGTCCGCCTCGGCCCCTGCGCCGAGATTGCGGTAGCCAGCCACGCCTGAGGAGACGAACATGCATCTCTACTCCGGACCACTCAGCCTCTTCGCCGCCAAAGCGCGGATCGCGCTCGAAGAAAAGGGCCTCGCTCACGAGCTCACGCAGGTCGAATGGAGCCTGAAGAATCGCTACGAGCCGCACCACCCCGAAGTCGCGCACCTTAACCCCAAGGGCGAGGTGCCCGTTCTCGTCGACGGCGACGTCGTGGTCTACGACTCTACCCTCATCTGCGAATACCTCGAAGAGCGGAACCCCACGCCGGCACTCTTTCCGACCGACCACGCCACCCGGGCGCGCTGCCGCCAACAAGAGGCCGCCGCCGACGAAGTGTGGTTTCCCCACATCTGGACGCTCATCGAAGCCCGCGTCTATCCAGGCGGCGATCCCGAATCGGCCGCCGCAAAAGCCGCATGCAGTGCGCTCGCGTCGTACTGGACACAGTTCGACCAGGAACTCGGCAAGGCCGACTACTATTGCGGCGACTTCTCGGTGGCTGACATCGGCTCGTTTATCTTCACCAACGCCGCCGCCTCGTTCGGCGCCCCGCTACCAGAATCATGCGAGCGCATGCGCGCCTGGCGCGACCGCGTCGCCGCCCGCCCCGCGGTCGAGAAGATCACCAACGACCTGAACACCGCCGCACTCGCCGCCATCAGCGCGTAACTACGAGAGGACCCAGCATGGCACCCCAAGTACTCGTCGTCGGCACCCTGTTCGTGCTCATGGGCCTCGCCGCCCTGGCCCGGCCAGAATTGATCGTCGGCTTTTTCGGCGCCAAGGTAGAGACGCCGGATTTCAGAAACGAGATCCGCGCCGTCTACGGCGGATTCGGCGTGTTCCTGGGTTCGCTCCTACTCCTCGCCAACAGCCTGTTCCCAGCCCAGAGCCCCGGCATCTTCATCGCCTGCGCGATCGCCCTCTTCGGCATGGCGACCGGCAGGCTGGTGTCGTTCACGATGGAGCGGACCGGCGCGTGGCCTGTCTTCTACTGCGTGGTGGAACTGATCGGTGGGACGCTGCTGTACTCCGCCGTGCCGTAGGCGGGACGCTCCGCGGCACGTGAGACTAATCGTAGACCCCATCAGCGCGCCAGCAGCGCCTCCGCAGATCGTGGTAGATTCGGTACACACCTCCGTCGCTCAGCTCGACGTCGTAGTACTCACGCGCGAAGGGATCGTCGCCCCACCACTCGCCTCGAAGCTTCCAAGGCCCTGCGACATGGACCACGCGGCCGCCGAAACCTGGGCCACGCACGTAGTCGAGCTTCCCCGCGTTCTTGAATATGCTTAGTACGGCTGGTGGACGAAACGCTCGAAGCGCAACCGGCGCATGAATGGAACTGGCGGGAGTGGAGCTACTCCCGTACCCCGGCCCCGTCTCCCGACAACGTCCGGCACCGGATGGATCTCGCGGGACGACTTCACCCTTGAATGGCCCCATGGCTACCGCGTCGGGTCGATGGGACGTAGCCTGTGCCGGCGCGCCGACTCGATCAGGGCCACACAACGCCGCAATGCGGGCGATCGTCGCGGCCAGCACCGCGGGCGCGGGACCACTCGGCTGGAAGAAGTCGAGCTGCGCGGGGCGGATGCGCACCGCCTCGCCAGCGATGCCGACTCCCTGCACCGCTTGGCCGGGCGGCTCGCATTCGAGATACGCGCGCACCACGGTGAGCAGTGTTTTGCTCTCGGCCGTGGGGGCGGCCACCGCGAGGTGACGAACGACGCGGCCGCCGCCGTCGAGATGCAAACGAAGCTCGAGCGATGCGCACGCGAGTCCGTGCAGCGCCAGACGTCGCGCGAGGCAATCGATCAGCCTTCGCATCACGAACACCAACGGCTCGAGCCGCTCGATCGCGTACTCGAGCTGCACCGTCTCGGTGAACGTATGGGGCGTGGCGCGCGCACGTAGCGGCGTATCATCCTCTCCGCGGGCACGTCGGAGGAGCTGCGACCCTGACGGGCCGAGTCGATGCGCCACCGCGCCTGCTGGCAATGCCATCAAGTCGCCGATGCGTCGGAGCCCCCAACTGGTCAGCGTTGCCGCCAATGTGGGATCGGGATCCAGAAGCTCGATGGGAAGCGGGGCGAACCGTGCCGCGGTCTCCCGTGGAAGGATGACCCCCACCCCGCCACTCTCGCGTGCCGCTACACGCGCAGCCAACTTCGAGTCAGCCACGCCGACCCATGCGGGTAACCCCTGCTGTTCTGCCCGCGCCCCAACGATGCTGGCGAGCTCGCCTTCCGATGCGCAGAGCATGGCACTGCCAGCACAATCGAAGAAAACCACCCAATCGCCAGCGACCTCTGCCACCTCTACTCGCGCGCTTACGGTCTGGGCGACATCCGCAAGGGTGGCGATCGCCCCTTGCATCGTCTCGCCGTCGATGACCCTGACGAGCAGTTCGTCGCAGACCGCTCGGGCTTGCGCCACGGTCATCCGCAGACGGACACCGACCTCCTCCGCTTCGACAGAAAGGGCGCGCACCACGCTTCGTCCCGTGAGATGCTCCGCGCGGCGGCCTGTCGTCCCCTCCGTGCGTCGTCGTGTTAGCCCCTCCGTGCGTCGTCGTGTTAGCCCCTCCGTGCGTCGTCGTGTTAGCCCCTCCGCGCCCTCGACGATCGCAACCGGACGCCCCTGGATCGCGGGATCGACACGGTGAAGCGCGGCCAGCGGCAGCTGCGGTACCCAGAGACATCCGATGCGAGCCATGCCAGCCATACCGACCCGAGCTCACGCGACCGCCGGCACGACCAGGCATGCCCCAACATCATTGAGCGGGGCCTGCCTGCTCTTGCACAGACGCACCCGACCATCGAGGCCGTCGAACAACGGACACGGTCCGCCCTGATGCGAGAAGGAAACACGCTGACGTGAGATCTCCAGGCTGAGGGATGCGAATGCTCCCGCCGTCCGCTGCGCACCGAGCGCGACGACGGCCGTTCCATTACGGGTAGCCGTACGCGCCAAACGCAGCCACACCGCTGGAGAGCCACCACGGTGCTGATCGAGATCGAGCAACACCAAGCGGAATCCACCAGCGGCGACGACATGCTCGGTGACCCGGAGCGCCGTGCGGACATCTTGCGGACGAACCCACAAGATTTGCGGTAGCCGTACGCCAGCCAACGCCGCGTGCTCGGGATCGAACGCATCGGGGAGATCGACGCACGCGACGAGTTCCCCGGCCTTCGTCATCGATGCGGCCAACGCATGGGCGAGCGCCGTCCGTCCAGAGGAGCGGGCTCCCACGAGCTCGGTCACGGTGCACGGAAGCCCGCCGCCGAGCAGAGCGTCGAGGTGCGGAAGGCGAGTTTCGATGTACTGCCGCGGCGCTTCAAGTGGCGCCAAGGCACTCAGGCCCGGGGTGAGTTTGAGGTGTTCGAGGACGGCTGCCGTGTTCGAAGACACGGCCGGAGTTTCGTCTTATCTTCGCCTCCGGTCAACCCTTCGATTTGCAGATCACGCGCGCTACTCGGATGGCCTCAGCCTTTCGATTCGCACAGATCGTCCGGCTGGCGATCCACCCGTCGAAGCACCCAATCATCTCCGGCATCGCCGCGTTCGAACTCGACGGCGAACCCAACGAAGACGACTCGCCCCTGGTCGTACCCAAACACCCACCGCTGCCGCCGCTCGGAGATGTCACGGATACACAACCTCCCCTCGACCACCGTCGCGCGTCGCTCGAGCGGCTTGCCACCGACACCTGTGCGCGTCTCCACCGCCGTGAACGCACCCATCGTCGCTTCGGTCTCGGCAGTCGATATCCCTCGCGTGAGCCTCTCCGACCGCTCCTCCGCTCGCCCGTACGCGTCGCGACTCTCTGCCCGCTCCATCGCGCTCACCATGGCAAGCACGCGTCGCTCCCCGAGATCAGCTCGACCAGAGCACCCACCGACAGCGAGCAACAGCACTACGAACCATACAACGTGGTTCTCCACTCTCCACCGCACTGGACTCACCTCTCCCGCTTTCGCATTTCGCTCAGCAACGCGACCTACCCTCGCTCTCGCTTCCGCACAACCATACCGAACTCACCGATCCCCCAGGGATCGCCTCTGAGCTCCATCCTGAACGTACAAAGGCCCCAGAGTCTGCGCGACTCTAGGGCCTTTGTGATGAGATCCGGCGACGTCCTACTCTCCCACGTGGCGACCACGTAGTACCATCGGCGCTGGAGGGCTTAACGGCCGTGTTCGGGATGGGAACGGGTGTAACACCTCCGCCATCGCCACCGGAAACTGTCGAGCAGACAGCCTGACGCCAATGCGTCGGTCCTGCCTGCTCTATCTGTACGGGGAACTGGTGAATGCAAGCGCCCTAAACACACTTGCGTAAATATTAGTGGTCAAGCCTCACGGCCAATTAGTACCGGTTAGCTTCACACATTGCTGTGCTTCCACATCCGGCCTATCAACCTCGTAGTCTTCGAGGGGCCTTAAGGGACCTTACGGTCCGGGATTCCTCATCTCGGGAGGGGCTTCCCACTTATATGCTTTCAGCGGTTATCCCGTCCGCACGTAGCTACCCGGCAGTGCCACTGGCGTGACAACCGGAACACTAGCGGTGCGTCCAACCCGGT
>JAJCZP010000243.1 GCA_029262315.1 Deltaproteobacteria bacterium
CTCGGCCTCGGCTCCTCGACATACTCTAGTATTCCTGCGTCGCCGAGGCCTCCGTGCGGCGCGCCCTGACCCCGCTGCCACCACTTCGAGTCGTTGGCGTGCGCAAGTCTGCGTTGCTGCTGCGGAGGCCGGGGGAGTTGGTGGTGTGCGGGGCGCTGTTGATCGGGGTCGCGCGTGGCGTGGGGGGGGTATCCCAGGTAGACTTGACGTATGGTTCCGGTGACGGCACGGGCGCTGCTCGAGGAGCGGGGGGCGGGCCTGAAGCTCGTCCTGCGGGCCGGTGAGGGCGGGCTCCATCGGCGGGTGACCGTGCCTCGCATCCAGAAGCCGGGCCTGGCCTTTGCCGGTTATCTTCCGCAGACGCATCCCGAGCGCGTGCAGGTCGTTGGGTCGAGCGAGCTGGGGTATCTCGCGACGCTCTCGCCCGAGGAGGCGGCCGGTGCTGTCGATCGCACACTCGCACTCGGACCGGCGTGTGTCGTCGTGACCAACGATGCTCGCCCGCCTGCCTACTTTTCTGAGTCCGCGGCTCGGCATGGGGTGCCGTTGTTCACGACCCCGATGAAGAGTTCGAGGTTCATTCACGAGGTCACCGCGTTCTTGGAGACTCGTCTCGCGCCTCAGACGCAGCTTCATGGCGTCATGGTCGAGGTCTATGGGCTCGGCATTCTGATTCTCGGGAAGAGTGGTATCGGCAAGAGCGAAGCGGCGCTCGATCTCGTCTCGCGCGGGCATCGACTCGTGGCCGACGACGTGGTCGAGGCTCGCGCATTGGGTGACGGTCGCATTCTGGCGTCGGGTGCGGAGCTCATTCGTCATCATATGGAGATTCGTGGGCTCGGTATCATCAACGTTCAGGATCTCTTCGGCATTCTTGCGACCCTACACGAGAAGGAGATCGATCTCGTTGCGGAGATGATCGGGTGGTCGCGCGATGTCGTGGGCGATCGTCTTGGGCTCGACGACGAGACGCAGACGATTCTCGGCACGACGTTGCCGAAGGTGCGCATCCTGATTCGGCCTGGGCGGAGCGTGGCGACGATTCTCGAGGTGGCGGCACGGAATCATGTTCTGAAGCGGCTCGGGCGTCACACGGCTCGCGAGTTCGCGGCGCGTCTCGATGGCGAGATCGCGCGCCGGCGGTCGGAGCACGGGGACGTGTCGTCGCGCGAGACCGGGCGAGATCGTTCGGGCGAGTCGAATCAATGAGAGAGTCCGGATTACAGATCGTCATCGTCAGCGGACTCTCGGGGTCCGGCAAGAGTACGGCGATTCGGGTGCTCGAGGATCTCGGCTACTTTTGCATCGACAACCTGCCGGTGGTGCTGACGCCGAAGTTCGTCGAGTTGTGTCAGAACTCGGAGGAGGACGTCACCCGAATCGCGCTTGGTATCGATCTGCGCGAGCGGGCCTTCCTGACTGATTTCTCGAGTGTCGTCGACGGCCTCCGCGCCGCGGGGCATGCCGTCGAGATTCTGTACCTGGACGCGGCCGACGATGTGCTCGTGCGACGCTTCAGCGAGACGCGACGACCGCATCCCTCAGCCGAAGGCACGAACGTGGCCGACGGTATTCGTCGCGAGCGGGATGGATTGGCGGAGCTCAAGGCGCGGGCGGATCGCATCATCGACACCTCGGCCTATACCGTGCACCAGCTGCGTGACGAGCTTCGAGGATTCGTGCGCGGAGCGAGCGCTCGCGACGGTGTCATGCAGGTCTTCCTGGTTTCGTTTGGCTACAAATACGGCATGCCATCGGATACCGACATGGTGCTCGATGTCCGGTTCTTGCCCAATCCATACTTCGTGCAGGATCTGCGGCCGTTCGATGGACGCAATCCGGACGTCGCACGCTACGTTCTCGATCGTCCCGAGACGCAAACGTTCATGACGCATGCGATGGCGCTGCTGGATTTCGCGCTTCCCTTGTATGTTGGTGAAGGGAAGCACTATCTGACGCTTGGCGTTGGGTGCACGGGCGGACGACATCGCTCGGTCGCCCTGGTCGAGGAGTTCGCCCGGCGGCTCGGCGATCGCTATCCCGTCCGACATTCGCATCGCGATGCCGAGCGGTGAGGTGAAGAACCCATGACCTACGGTGACCACAGGTGACGCCATGATTGGTGTTGTGCTCGTCAGCCACGGCGATCTCGCTCGCGAAGCGCTGTCCAGTATCGAGAGCGTCCTCGGCCACGCCGTACCCGCGATGGTCGCGGTGAGTACCGGCGCTGACGATACGCTCGAGAGCCTTCGCGCGCGGCTGGCCGATGCGGTGACGTCCGTCGAGCAAGGCGAAGGGACGATCATCCTCACCGACATGTTCGGCGACTCCGCGAGCAATGTCAGCCTGAGTCTGGCCGAGGGGGGACGCTTCGAGGTTGTGACGGGCGTGAACTTGCCCGTCCTGCTGAAGGTCGTCTCCGCGCGCGAGACGATGACGCTCGAGGCGCTTGCCGCGTTCCTCGTCGACTATGGGCGCAATCATCTCATGCGCGCGTCGCCCCGTGGGCGCCGTCCCAAGGCGGCCGGATGATCGCGAAGGAGCGTATCGACGATCAGACATTACGTGCGGCGGTCGAGATTTCGAATCGGTTGGGTCTCCACGCGCGTGCCGCAGCCCGTTTCGTGGAAGTCGCCGGACGGTTCGCGGCCGATATTACGGTGGCGAACGGCGACGAATCGGTCTCAGGCAAGAGTATTCTCGGATTGATGATGCTCGCGGCCGCGCAAGGTACCCAGTTGACGGTCGTTGCGAGCGGAACGGACGCGGAGGAGGCGATCGACGCCCTGGCGGAGCTCATCGCAGAACGGTTTTATGAGAGCGCGTGAGCCATAGCGGCTGCGCCTGTCGGGCGCGTGTGCGAAGTGTCGCCTTGACGCCACGCGAGAGCAGCCGGTATATGTTTCGTCTCACCTAGGAGGTCTAATTCATGTCACTCAAGGATTTTTTCTTCACCTCGGAGTCCGTCTCCGAGGGCCATCCCGACAAGGTTTGCGACCAGATTTCCGACGCGATCCTCGACGCATTGCTCAAGGACGATCCCGCGAGCCGCGTTGCATGTGAAAGCCTCGTCACGACTGGCATGGCGCTGGTGGCCGGCGAGATCACGTCGACGTCGGTCGTGCCGTACGCCGAGATCATGCGCGAGACCATTCGGGAGATCGGCTATACCTCCTCGGACATGGGTTTCGATGCCGAGACCTGCGCCACGCTCGTGGTGCTCGATCGCCAGTCCCCGGACATCTCGCAGGGGGTGAGCGAGGGCGAGGGGCTGCACAAGGAGCAAGGCGCTGGTGATCAGGGTCTGATGTTCGGCTTCGCGTGTGACGAGACCGACGAATTGATGCCGTTTCCCATTCAGATGGCGCATCGTCTCGTCGAGAACCTCGCGCAGATTCGCAAGTCGGGGGGCATGGATTTTCTCCGCCCCGATTCGAAGTCGCAGGTCACGACCGAGTATCGCGATGGACGCCCGGTCCGTATCGATTCAGTGGTCATTTCGTCGCAGCACTCTCCGGACGTGAGCCACGAGGAACTCTCGAAGGCGATCATTGAAGAGTGCATCAAGAAGACGATCCCCAGCCAGTACCTCGACGCCAAGACCCGCTTTCACGTGAACCCGACGGGTCGCTTCGTCGTCGGCGGGCCGATGGGTGACTGCGGTCTGACCGGTCGCAAGATCATCGTCGACACGTATGGCGGGTACGGACGCCACGGCGGCGGTGCCTTCTCCGGCAAGGATCCGTCCAAGGTCGATCGCAGCGCCGCCTACATGGCACGGTACGTCGCCAAGAACATCGTCGCCGCTGGCTTGGCCACACGCTGCGAACTCCAGCTCTCGTATGCGATCGGACTCGCGGAGCCGCTGTCGGTGCTGGTCGATACCTTTGGCACAGGCGCGATCGCCGACGAGAAGATCAGCAGCCTGGTCAACGAGGCATTCGACTTCAAACCTGGTGCGCTCGTCAAGACGCTCGACCTGAAGCGTCCGATCTTCAAGAAGACGGCTGCCTACGGGCACTTCGGCCGTCCGGCAGCGGATGGATTCTTCCCCTGGGAGAAAACCGATCGCGCTGACGATCTCCGGAAGGCCTCCGGCCTCACGGGCGACACCCGCAAAGCCGGGTAGGTCCGCGGCCGCCCGGACTCGCGGGTCCGAGAACCTTCAGCGTTCCGAGAACGTCGACGTCAACGCCTGACGGCGGCGTTCTCGGGGCGCCAACCTTTTTCGGCGCAAGATTGACAGATCGTTACTTGGCGCCACTGGCCAACCTGGCCCGCTGTCACGCCGACCATCAACTCGGTCGAAGCGCGCGTACTGCACTCGGGGTTGGCGCACTCGGCCGTGAGCGTCTTGTTCTCCATTGCTTTCAGAGACGGCATGGCTCGGCGTTCCTCAGCGGATTTCGAACTCGCGCGTTCGCTTTTGACCGCCGTCAATCGTGAAATGGGCGGTGTAGCGCTTGTCGGCGACCCAGCCACCCTCGGGCTTGTGGTGAAACTCGTAGTGAGTTGGCTCGGTCTGCTCGACCTTCTGGGTCTGTTCGGCCATGACCTTGCCATCCGCGTCGAGCCACTGCGCGGCTAGGGTCGCGGAGCCCGTGCCTTCGGCGGCGATCGAGGCGTACACGGTAGACGTCGAGTCGAAGACGGAGCCCGGCGAGTACACGCGGTTCCCATCGTCGATGCGGTTGCTCATCTGAAGTCCGGTGACCTTGAACGGGGCGGGCTCAGTGCAGGCAGCCAGGCCGACCAGTACCATCGCGCAGACCATCGACAACGTTCGCATAGGACCCCCCTTTTTTGCGCGAATACGCATATTCTTATGCCACGGAACCGCCAGTCGCGGAAACGGCTCCATTGTTCCGGGCTGGTGGGCGATGTAGTGTCCCCGAACGCAGCCAGGAGAGGAGCATTCCCGATGAGTTACGATCAGATCACCGTCAACCGGACGTGCGAGGCGGTTCAGATTCCGCACGGGGACATCGTCACCATTCCCGAAGGGACGTTGGCGATCATTACCCAAGCGTTGGGGGACACCTACACGCTTCAGGTTCCCAGCATGGGCGGGCTCTTCCGGGTTGCCGACAAGGACGCCGATGCCATCGGCAAAGAGCCGCGCGGCGTGCCTGCTGACGCAGCGGCGGCGACGAACCCTGACGGTACCGTCAACGAGGCCGCGGTCTGGGAGCAACTCCGCAACGTCTACGATCCGGAGATTCCAGTGAATATCGTCGATCTCGGCTTGGTGTACGACCTCACGATCAGTCCGCAACCGTCCGGAGACGCCAAGATCGACGTCAAGATGACGTTGACCGCGCCCGGATGTGGAATGGGTCCGTCGATTGCCATGGATGCGCAGCGTCGTATCGAGAGCCTCTCGGGCGTGCTCGAGGCCGAGGTCGCTGTGGTGTGGGATCCGCCGTGGAATCCCAACATGATCTCGCCCGAGGGTAAGGCGAAGCTCGGCATGGCCTGAGCGGTCCCCAACCTGCCGGAATCGTTTCAAGTCCATTTCATATGTTCGTTCACGTATCGTCTGCGTCTCCAAATCCACCGTCGGCGGTTGATAGAGACGTGCAAACGCGTTACGCAACGCGCCCATGACCTTGCCGGAAAGGGTCGATCGTGAGCGGTGCGGCGAGTGGTTTCGGCGCAACCGACGACGAACGCAGCAGTGGTTCGATCTCTTGGAGCCCGAGGCCTACTACGAGCAGCCGATCTCGCTCAGAAACCCGGTCGTCTTCTACGAAGGCCACGCTGCCGCGTTCAACGTCAACACCCTAGTCAAGCGTGGGCTTGCGCGTAGCGGTGCGGACGCGTCACTCGAGAGGTTGTTCGAGCGAGGCATCGACCCGCACGAGGCGACCGCGAGTTCCGCCCGTGAGCCCTCGGAGATCTGGCCCGATCGACCGACAGTCCAGGCGTTTGCGGAACAGACCGATGTGCTGGTGCGGGACGCGATCTACTCGGACGAGGCGACGCGATCCGACAACGCTTTTCTGCGTGATGGGTTGGCCATCTATACGATTCTCGAGCACGAGATGACCCATCACGAGACCCTGTTGTACATGTACCAGTGGCTTCCGTACGCCATGAAGCGCTGCCCGGCCGGCTATCAGCCGATTCCCGGCGGCCTACCCCCACGCGGTGCGACCGCGGTGGTCCCAGTGGGGCGTGCATCGCTTGGCGCCGATCCCGAGGTGGAGCCCTTTGGGTGGGACAACGAATTTCCTGGACGAACGGCGGACGTCCCGGCTTTCGAGATCGATGTGTACGACGTCACGAATCGCGACTATCTCGAGTTCATCGAGGCGGGCGGCTATGAGCGCCCGGAGTACTGGACTCCGGAGAATTGGCAGTGGCGCGAGCGCGAAGGCCTCCAGCATCCTATCTTCTGGGCGCGCCGTGACGGCGATTGGTTCTGGCACGGCTTGTTTCACGAGGTGCCGCTGCCTCCCGCCTGGCCGGTGTACGTCAGCCACGCCGAGGCCTCGGCCTACGCGCGTTGGAAGGGCCGTCGCCTGCCGACCGAGGCGGAATTTCACCGTGCCGCATTCGGCACCCCCGAGGGGCGTGAGCGCCGCTATCCGTGGGGAGACGAGCCGGGCGGAGCGCAGCACGGCAACTTCGATGTGCGATTCTGGGATCCTGTCCCTGTGGGTTCGCACCCCGATGGTGTGAGTGCATGGGGCATTCACGATCTCGTTGGCAACGGTTGGGAATGGACATCGACAGTGTTCGCCGGGTTGCCCGGCTTCAAGCCGTTGACCACCTACCCGCAATACTCTGCGGACTTCTTTGATGGAGAGCATTTCGTGATGAAGGGTGCATCCCCAGCAACGCCGGCCGGTCTCGTTCGCCCGAGCTTTCGCAATTGGTTCCGGGCCCGCTATCCGTATTCGTTTGCCACGTTCCGGTGTGTGCTCCGATGAGCGCTAGCGTCACGAAGGAACGTCCGATCGAGCAGGTCGACGAGTCGTTGGCGGCATTCGCCGCTGATGTGCACGCCGATCTGCAAAAGCAGCCACGCCAGCTCCAGCCGAAGTACTTCTACGATGCACTCGGTTCGCACCTATTCGAGTCGATCTGTCATCTGCCCTGGTACCTCATCACGCGCGCGGAGCGGCGGTTGCTGGAAGAGCACGCCGCCGACATGCTGGCGCCACTCGAAGACCTGACGACGATCATCGAACTCGGTTGTGGGTCCGGCGCCAAGCTGGCGCTGCTCGCCGAAGGCGTGCGCAAGCGTGCGCGTCCCGTGCTGGTGCGGCTCATCGATATCTCGGCGACGGCACTCGATCTGTCCGAGCGCACGCTCGGCCGTCTTCCGCACGTGTCGGTGGTAGGGCGCCACGAGGCCACGTACGACGCTGGCTTGCGCGAGGCCACGCAGCCGCGTCCCTCGCATGGCTCGACTCTGGTGCTCTTCTTGGGGTCGAATCTCGGGAATCTCCGTCCTGAGGTTGCCGATGCCTTCCTGCGGGAGGTGCGGAGCGCGCTTCGTCCCGGAGATGGGTTCCTGCTGGGTGCCGACCTCGTGAAGCCGGAGAAGGATCTGCTGCTGGCCTACGGCGATCCGCTCGGGGTGACGGCTGCCTTCAACATGAACCTCCTCGATCGGATCAATCGGGAACTCGGAGGCGACTTCGACCTTGGTGGGTTCGAGCATCAGCCGCGGTGGAACGCGGACGCCTCGCGTGTGGAGTCGCATCTGGTCAGCAAACGAGCCCAGACGGTCTCGGTTCGGGATGCCGACGTGAGCGTCGACTTTGCCGAAGGTGAGTCGATTTGGACCGAGAGTTCGTACAAGTACACGCCAGACAACGTGGCAGAGATCGGCGCGGCGGCCGGGTTTCGGCGCGAGCGGCAGTGGATCGAGCCTGAGTCGCAGTTCTCGTTGACTTTGTTTGTCGCGGAGTAGGCGGGCGGGTTCGTATGCGCGGGGTGTCGGTGGGGACCGCCGGCAGGGTC
>JAJCZP010000244.1 GCA_029262315.1 Deltaproteobacteria bacterium
CATTCTCATCGCAGACGAGATGATCACCGGCTTCGGACGCACCGGCCGTTGGTTCGGGTGCGACCACAGCGGCGTCACCCCGGATGCCATGACCGTGGGCAAAGGCATGGGGACTGGTTTCCCGGTCAGCGCCTTGATCTCGAGCGATCCCATCGTCAACGCCGAGCCGTTCTCGCGGCCCAGCGCCTCCTCGTCGAGCTACGGCGGCAATCCGCTTGCGGCGGCGGCCGCGCTCGCGACGCTCGAGATCATCGACGACGAGGATCTCGTCGCACGCTCCGCCCGATTGGGCACGCAGCTCCTCGACGGACTTCGTGCCATGCAGGAGCGATATCCGTTCATTGGCGATGTTCGAGGAGCGGGACTCATGATCGGCCTCGACCTCGTCTGCGATCGCACGACGAAAACTCCGCTGCCACGCGCCATCACCGAGCGCATCTTCCTCGAGGCCCTGCAGCGTGGGCTCCTCCTCATGGGATACTTCCCACGTGTGCGGATCAACCCGCCGCTCACCATCTCGGCCGAGCAAATCGACCAAGGACTCGGCATTCTCGACGAGGTCTTCGCACTCGTCGCAAGCGAGGTCGCCAGCCTGTGAGCATTCGGCGCAATCGGCCGCTCCGCGGAGCCATTGTCGGATTCGGCAACGTCGCCGTCGAAGGCCATCTTCCGACCTGGACGGCCGATCGCCACTTCGCGATCCAGGCCATCTGCGATGCGGACCCGGCGCGGTTGGCGCATGCTGAGCAGGCGTTGCCAAGTGCCCGCCGCTACGCCGTACTCGACGAGATGCTGGAACACGAACGGCTCGATTTCGTCGACGTCGCGACACCTCCGGCCTCGCACCCGTCAATCGTGCAAGCGATCGCGGAACACAACGTCCACGTGCTCTGCGAAAAGCCGCTGGCACTGACTACCGACGCTTGCAACAAGATCCGAGCCGCGAGCCACCAGGCTGGCGTGGTCGTGTTCACGGTCCACAACTGGAAGTACGCACCGATCATCCGCACCGCGAAGCGAGTCCTCCGCCGCGGCGAACTCGGCCCCCTGACGGAGCTCCGACTCGACACGCTCCGAACGGCGCCACCTGGCGGCGCGGCCGATGCGGATTGGCGCCTCGACCCCAGCGTCGCCGGCGGTGGGGTCTTCGTCGACCACGGATGGCATGCCCTGTACCTCGCGCTCCATCTCCTCGACGCGACGCCGGTCGCGATCACCGCGCGACTCAGCCAGCGAAAGTTCACGAGTACGAGCGCGGAAGACACCGCCGAGTGCACCATCGAGTTCCCAGGTGCCGTGGCCACCATCTTCCTCACCTGGGCCGCCGAGGCACGCAGCAACAGCGGATCGATCACCGGAGCCCGCGGGAGCCTCACCCTTGCGGATCGGACCCTTACCGTGGCCTGTCCTGGGCGCGAACCGACCGAAACCGCGTTCGCACAGCCGCTGTCGGCTGGCTCCTACCATGCCGACTGGTTCACCGCGATGGTCGAGGACTTCCGCGAGGAGATCCTCGCTCCTACGACCCGCGGCGACAATTTTCGTGAAGCGGAGACGACGAGCCGACTGATCGAGTTGGGCTACCGATCGCACGCCGCCGGTGGCGTGCGTGTCCCGTTCGACGAACCGCTACCGCCCGCCGAGCCGTCGGGTGACTGACAGCGCCCTCGCCGAGACACGCGACACGTCGGGATTCGACGGCGTCCTCATAGCAAGCACGGCATCCGAAGTACGCGTCGGGGGCATGCGGATGGTGGAGCGGTCCGCCTTCGCGTTGGCACGAGCGGGCGCGCAACGCCTCCTCTGCATCGGACCACGGCCCACGACCGATCTCCGCCTCCCGGAGGTCGCGGTGTCGTGGCTCGGATCCAACGACGACGTGGGCGAGTGGTCCGCCGCCGCAGACCGCCCCATCATCGGCCTCGATACGAACACGCTCGTCGACGCACCAGTGATTGCATCCCTGGCGGACGCGGTGAGCGTGGGACCGCTCAGCGATCCAGACGGGCGTCTCTGGCGCTGCCCACCGACGATGCTCCCCGCCATGCTCGCCGCCACGCGACCGGGCCCACGGCGTGACGGCATGCCTGGAGCACGGACGTGGGCGGTCCCAGAATCCGCGCTGCTTCTTCCGGTGAGAAACGCGGCCGAGCGGGCCAGCGCCGAGGAGACCCTGCTCGAACGGCTCGGGCGGCCGAACGACGGTTGGTTCACCCGAGTCGTCGACCGCAGGGCCTCCCGCGCGTTGACGAAGCGATTCATGCACACGAGGGTGCGCCCGAACCAGATCACCATGCTCTCGATCGCGGTCGGAATCGTCGGTGGTCTGCTCTTCGGTGTCGGCAGCTATTCGGCGACCTCGGTCGGGGCCCTCCTCTTCCTGTTCTCGACCATCCTCGACGGCTGTGATGGCGAGCTGGCACGCTTGACGTACCGCGAATCACGAACCGGCGCCCTCCTCGACGTGGTGGGCGACAACGTCGTCCATCTGGTCCTCTTCGCCGGACTCGCCACCGGGCTATATCGGGTCATGCCAGCGGGCCACATAGCGTTCCTGGGTGCTGCCCTGCTCGTCGGTGCGGTCGCCGCAATCACCTCGGTGTACTTCTGCATCCTCCGGGGCAGCCCAACGTCCGCTCAGCAAAAGCTCTTTGAGACCTTTGCCGGTCGAGAATTCGCATACTTACTCGCCGGGCTGGCCCTGGCCGGCAAGTTGGCCCTGTTTCTGTGGATCGCCGCCGTCGGCATCTACGTCTTCGCCGGAGGCCTCTGGCTTCTCGGTCGCGTCGGGGAACGACCGGCGCACTGAAACCATCGCGGGGCTGGCACGTACCTCTTTAGTGAGGAGCCGTACCCATGCCACGCGAATCCGGAGAATGCCTCGCCCCTCCGCCTAGTGGATCTGAAGATCGCTCAGGCCCCGAGCGCCGCCTACTGCTGGCGGTGCTGAGCGACGCGATCGTCCTGCTGACCCGGGGCGAGTCGAGCGGCTATCGGATCGATCCGCGCGACATCGCCGCGACGGTGCGCTGGCTACGCTCCGACGACCGCGCGTGGCCATGCTCATTCGTCAATATCTGCGAATCTCTCGGCCTCGCTCACCAGCCGATCCGCCGCGCGCTCCTCGAGCCCGCCAGACCTGGGCACCGGCTGCCTACGCGCCGCCGCCTCCTAGCAGGCAAGCCCGCGTCGTAGGGGCGCCCGCGAAGAGAGTCTCGCGCGGGGCAACGCTTTCCCGACACGGCAGCCGCCGTGTTGACGCCACCCGACGGCCACGGTATCGCACCGCCATGAAGACCTGGTTCGCTCTCTCTGCCATTGGGCGTGACCGCCCGGGTATCGTCGCCGACCTGGCCGAGCTCATCTACGATTGCGACTGCAATCTGGACGACTCGAGCATGACCATCCTCGGCAGCGAGTTCGCCGTCCTGCTCCTGCTATCGTCCAGCGCCGCGGACGCCGAAGCTCAACTCAGTAGCGCGTGTAAGCGCCTCGAATGGGAGAAGCGCCTCACGGTCTTCTTCCGCGCGCTGGGCGCCGAGCCGGTACCGTATGCCGCGAAAGAACACGCCCGCCGACATTCGCTGCAGGTCGTGGGCGTCGATCGCGCCGGCATCGTCGCCAAGATCGCTCGATGCCTGGCTGATCACGGCGTCAATATCGCCGAGATGCACGCGCAGGCCCGCCCGGAACCAGAAAGTGGCAACCCGATCTACACGATGCGGATGGCCCTCGATGTGCCGGGTTCCGTCGACACGCAGTCGCTCTCGGGGCGGTTGCAGGCCGTCGGTGATGCCCTGCAGGTCGACATCACGTTCGACTGACCCACGCGGGCCGGAAGGACGCTGCCCCTACTAGGCGGCGCACCCGTGTTCGCGTAAGCTGACGCTCCGCATGGTGGCCGCGGAGTGCGGCATCATGACACGACACTGATGGAGGCGAGTAAGCCGATGCTGCGAAATGAAACGACGGTACTTTCGAGGTCCGCGGTGATGCTCCGCGTAGCCCTTCCGCTCATGCTTCTGACGATGGTCCAGGTCACCCCCCTGAGTCTGGTCGGGTCGAGCGAAGCCAAGGACGCCGCCCCGACAGGCAACGCGAAAATGGTCCGGGCGACGTGGCAGTCCCCGGACAAAGCACACGTGATCGTTGGCACCGGCACGATCACCAGGCTGGAACGGCCAACGCTCGCCATCACCAATCTGCCTCCGGACGAGGACCTCAAGACCGACCTCACGATGCGAGTCGTGGTCGAACTCGACACCAGCACAGGCACCAGGGCCCCGATCAATCTCAAACAGCGCAGCGGAATGCTGACGATGACCCCGCTCCCGGAAGACCTCAAAGACGACATCATTCAGCCAAGTGCGATCGACGGCACAACGGCCAAGGTCCGCATCGACATTACGGCAGACCAGGTCCGCCTCCGGTTCCTGAAGTCGGTGTACTACGAACAGGTGAAGATCACGCTCCCCGCCCAGAACAAAAAGCAACAATCGATGGACTGGACCTGGAAGCCGTTCGGGAAGCACCGCGACTAACGATCCGGCACGAGCACGACCTTGCCTTTCACGCGCCGCTCGGCGAGCGCATTCAGCGCGTCGGCGACGTTCGCGAATGAGTACGTCGCCGACACGAGCGGCTTCAACCTGCCCTGGACGTACCAACGCAGCAGCTCGTCGATATGCGCGCGGTTGCGCGCCGGTTCGCGGCCAGTAAACGCGCCCCAGAATACGCCGACGATCTGACACCCCTTCAAGAGGACCAGGTTCAACGGGATCTTGGGAATATCCCCCGCGGCGAAACCGATCACCAGGAACCGACCATTCCATCCCGTCGCCCGCAACGCGGCTTCTGAGAACGGCCCGCCCACGGGATCATAGACGACGTCGGCGCCCGCACCGCCCGTCAGGGCTTTGATCCGGCCCTTGAGGTCCTCGCTCGTGTAGTTGATCAGCTCGTCCGCGCCGTGCTCGCGGCACACGGCGAGCTTCTCGTCGGTCGACGCCGCCGCGATCACGCGTGCGCCCATGACTTTCCCGAGCTCGACCGCGGCAAGGCCCACGCCACCCGCAGCGCCCAATACGAGAAGCGTCTCGCCGGGCGCCAACGTGGCGCGGTCTTTCAGCGCATAGTGCGAGGTACCGTACGTGAACAAGAATGCCGAAGCCGACACGTAATCCATCTCGTCAGGAATCGGAATCGCCCGCTCCGCGTCGACCGCGACCTCTTCTGCGAATCCGCCCCAGCCCGTCGGCGCAAGGACGCGATCACCGGGCGTAAGCCCGGCGACCTCCGCTCCGACCTCGGTAATGCGCCCGGAAACCTCGCCTCCCGGCACGAACGGCAGCGGCGGCTTGAACTGGTACTTGTTCTCGATCATCAGCACGTCGGGGAAATTCACGCCGCACGCATGCACCTCGACCAGGACCTGCGTCGGGCCGAGCGAGGGTGACGGACACTCTTCTACGACGAGCCGCTCCGGCGGTCCGAACTCCTTGCACAGTACCGCCTTCATGATGGCTCCCCTTTCGGCGCGTGGCGCCGACGATGATCGGCGTATTGGAACAGATGCTCGAGCGCGGCGATCGCGCGGAAAGACGACGAGAAGGCAAAGCTGCCGCGCGCTCGAAGCTCGGCCATGCCGGGGTTGTGCGGCTGCGTTGCCGCAAGCTCCGAAGCCACCAACACCGGCTTCGCGCACGAGCGGGCGAGTTCGACCGCCGCCCCGGCCATCCGACGATCCTGCCGCTCGTGGTAGGCGACGATGCGTTCCAGACCGTGCTCGGGATAGAACGGCCCGGTACGCTCGAGTTCCCCTTGATTCGACTGGATCCCGAGACCGAGAAACAGGAGCGCGTGCACGTCGGGGTGACGCGCCGCCAGCTCCAGACATTCGGTGACGGTGTCACGCGTCTCGCTCCCCGCGAGATCCGCGGGATTGTTGCGACTCCATCGGGGTGGCAGTCGCTCGTCGAACGCTGCGCGCAGGTCATCTGGAATCGGAAGCAAGTCGAGCGTCGGCGATGACGTAATGCGGTCCGCGGTGACGACCCCCCATCCACCGACCGTCGTCAACACGAAGACGTTGGGACCTACGGGCAACGGCTGCGTCACGAACGCCGCGGCCGCCTCGAACGCCTCCTCGACGGTCCCGGCTCGGGTCGCGCCGGCCTGCCGGCACATGCCAGCGAACACGCGATCATCGCTGGCAAGGGCACCCGTATGCGACGCCGCCGCCCGTTGGCCGCCGCGCGTCACGCCCCCCTTGAGGATCACGACGGGCTTCCGAGCGGCCGCCCTTCGCACCGCTTCGAAAAAACGACGACCGTCAGCCAGGCCTTCGACGTAGGTCAGCATTGCATCCGTCTCCGGATCCTCCGCGAAGTACTCGAGGAACTCGGCCACGCCCGTCATGGCGGAGTTTCCCGCCGAGACCGCGCGACTGACTCCTACGCCGGTGGCGCACGCGTAATTCAGAAACGACGACACGAAGTTTCCGGACTGACTGACCACGGCGATACGACCGCGGGGCGGATACGGCGCGACGATCTGCGCGCAAAGCGACGACGGCGTCGACACTACGCCCTGACCGTTCGGACCCACCAGCAGAATGTCGAGATCGGCGCACAGCGCGGCGAGCTCGTCTTGCGCGCGCCGCCCAGCCTCGCCGGCCTCCGCGAATCCCGCGGAGCTCACGAAAGCCGCCCGTACTCCCTTGCGGGCACAGGCCCGAAGCAGGTCAGGCACCACCCCCGCTGGCGTACACACGAAGACCAGATCCGCCGCCCCTTCGGGCACCTCGTCGATCGACCGCAGGGTGGGTCGACCGAGCACCTCG
This sequence comes from Deltaproteobacteria bacterium, assembly GCA_029262315.1. Taxonomy (GTDB): domain Bacteria; phylum Desulfobacterota; class Binatia; order UTPRO1; family UTPRO1; genus JAJCZP01. The sequence continues at coordinate 6,842 of JAJCZP010000244.1, forward strand.
GCGCCTTCACGATTGGTGAGGAACACCTGCCCCGGGTAGTCATGACGCAACAGGTTGTGCGCTGCGACGAAGCCGAACTTCCCCGGGTGGGTGGACGCGCCAGCGATGATCACGCCGGCAGGATCGAAGAGCGGCGCAAACCGCGCGAGGAGACCGCGGCTCACGCGTCGCGAACCTCGATCAACGCATCGACCGCCATGGGCACGCCCTCGCAGACAATCAACGGATTCACATCGACCGACACGATCCGCGGATCCGATTCCACCAACTCGCTCAACCCGACCAAAACATCCACGAGCCGCTCGCGGTCGACCGCGGGCTCACCGCGAAACGCGTCGAGCAGTCGACGATGCGTGAGGTCAGTCACCATGTCGGCCGCATCCACACGCGTGAGAGGCACCAGACGAAACGTCACGTCGCCAATCACCTCCGCCAGCACGCCCCCGATCCCGAGCATGACGCAGCGACCGAACGTCGGATCGTCAACGCACCCCGCGATCAGCTCGCGCGTGCCGCGCACCATCGGCGCGATCAAGAGCGCGACCTCCCCGTCCTCCGGACGCGCCGCGTCCAGAAGCGCCGTCGCGGCCTGATGCACGGCCGCCTCGTCGATCAGGCCTAGTCGCACGAGCCCGCGCTCCGTCTTGTGCGCGATCCCGGCGCCACACAACTTCGCCGCCACGGGGTAACCGATCGTCGCAGCGGCATGCGCAGCTTCGTCCGCCGTCGTCACGAGATGCTCGGGCGCCACGGGAATCCCCTGAGCCGCGAGCCTGCGTTTCGACTCGTACTCGGACAGTGTCGAGGTCCCGGACCTGGTGCCGCTAGCCTGCATCGCTCACCGGACTACGCTTCGTCCTCGTCCACAGCCACCGCGCCCTTCTCGTCCAAGGCCATCGCTCCGTTCTCGTCCACGGCCACTGCTCCGCTCTCGGCGATGGCATCGAGTCCGCCGCGATCGGCGAGCGCGTACAAGTCGTCGCAACCGCCCACGTGCGCCCCGTCGATGAACACCTGCGGTACCGTCACGCGCCCGCCGGCACGCTCGACCATCTCAGCACGCCGCTCAGGCTCGGCGCCAAGGTCGACCTCTTCGTAGCCAATCTCGTACTCCTCGAGCAGCCCCTTGGCCTGATGACAAAAAGGACAAAACGCAGTGGTATAAAGCGAAACCCGCGGCACCCCCGCAAAGTACTGGTGCCGCCCCCCAACCGCAAACCACCCCCTTGATCTACAGGGAACGCCCGCGACCCGCGCTCTCGATCTTCAGGGAGCGCCAGCAACCCGCGCCTTTGATCTCGCGGGAGCTCGCGACCCGCGCTCTTGATCTTGCGGGAGCCCGCGACCCGCGCTCTTGATCTCGCGGGAGCCCGCGACCCGCACTTCGCGCGGCCGCCCCCATCCGACCGCGAGACGCGGCACTGCGCGGCCCCAGGGCGCGCAGGGTCGCGGGGGCCCCGCGCACCGCGCGTCGCGGGGCGACCCCCCTCGGGGCACGGCCGCGCCGCGGCCGC
>JAJCZP010000245.1 GCA_029262315.1 Deltaproteobacteria bacterium
TGCCATCGATGCGATGACTCGTGACCTTGCTGATCTCGTAGCTGAGCGCCGAGTCCTCACGTTCGGCAGTGGGACCACTATCACCGCCCTCGGCCGCGGGCTCGTTGGTGAGGGTCGCCGTAACGCCCGGGACACCGCTCGCGCCGCCGGTGGAGTTGACCTCGCGAGAACGTTTCTCGTTCCGTACCGCAACGCGATCGGGGTCGAAGCTCTCCTCCGTACGCTCCACTCGGGACAGATCGAGCGCCAGCGTTACCCGGGCCAGCGCATGCCCGGGCCCGAGAACACGCTCGAGCATCGTTTCGATGCGCGTCACATAGTCGTGCTCGAGCTCGCGTTGCAAGGCCAGCATCCCCTTGCCCGCGGACTGCCCCACCGCCTCCTGAAGATCGCGCGTCAGCACCTGACCGTTCACATCCACAACCGTAACGTCGGCCGCCTGCAGCCCCTCGACGCTCGCCGCGATCAGATGCACCACGCCGGCCACCTGCTCGGTCGCCAGCGAGCGCCCACCGCGCAGCTTCAGGACGGCTGAAGCCGATGGCCGGCGTTCCTCCGCAACGAACAGCGAGCGCTCGGGAAGCGCCAGATGCACCCGCGCCGCCTCGACCTGTTCGAGCTGGGTGATCGTACGCGCGAGTTCACCCTGCAAGGCACGCTGATAGTTCAGTCGCTGGACGAAGTCGGTCATGCCGAGCGTTTGGGTATCGAAGATCTCGAAGCCGTCGCCGCCACCACCACGGGGGATACCTGCCGCTGCAAGCGCCATCCGCGCCTCGTGGACATGAAGCGCGGGCACCTCGATCGTTGTCCCGCCATCCCCCACGCGATACGGCACGCGCTCGCTTTTCAGGTGCTCGATCACCGCACCGGCGTCCGAGGGTCCGAGATCCGCGTAGAGCAGACGGTAGCTCGGTTGCCCAACCCACCACGCGAGCGCAACCGTACCCCCGAGAACCGCAGCGGTCATCGCCAGGAAGGAGGCTCGCCTCCCGGGCGGCAACGCCAGGAAGAAGTCTCGGAGCTGCAACAGCAGCGCGCGCAGTCGATCCACTCTCTACCCCTCAGCCACGATCAGACCTGCATCCGCAGGATCTCTTGGTAGGCATCGACGATTCTGTTCCGCACCTGCATCAGCATGCGGAACGACACGTCAGCCTGTTGAATGGCGATCATCGTATCCTGCAGGTTGGCGTTCTCGCCCTTCGCGTAGGAGCCGATGGCGTCACCCGCCTCCTGCTGCAGACGATTCACCTCATGCAGCGAATCCTTGAGCATGCTCGAGAACGACTGTTCGCCCTCCGCGGGGGCTGCGGTCGGGCGTTGCCCCTCGCGTGCTCGGAGACCGGCCAGTTCCGGCAGCTGCGCGATATCCTTGATTTCCATCCGTTACCCCTGCCCGATCCCGAGCGTCGCCTCGAGCACCCGCTTGGTGGCGTTGACCGCCGCGATATTGGCCTCGTACGCGCGACTCGCCGACATCATGTCCACCATCTCGGCGACGACGTTCACGTTCGGCAGCCCGACGTAGCCCTCGGCATCGGCGTCTGGATGCCCCGGGTCGAACACCAGCCGCGGCGGGCGCGTATCCGAAACCACACGCGCGACCCGCACGGCCGATCCCCTCGCCTCGCCCAGGAGATCGGCGAACCGATCACCGACCGGCAGCGATTCCATCACGACATCGCGGCGTTGATAGGGTCCGCCCTCCGGCGTACGCGTACTCTCGGCGTTGGCCAGATTCGCGGCAATGACGTCCATCCGCAGTCGCTGCGCGCGGAGGCCACTGGCGCTGATCGCAAAAGCCGTCCCGGAATCCATTAGCGCAGATCCCCGATCGCCTGCTTCAATCCTTGGTAAGACCCTGACACGAAGCGGGACAACGCGACGATCCGAAGAGCGTTCTCCGACAGACGCGCCATCTCGGTGTCGAGGTCAACCGAGTTGCGATCGATCTTCACGATGCCATCGCGGTCGACCGTGGGCTCGACGCTCGCTGGGGTCCGATCGGCGCCGGTGTCGCCGTCGAATGCGGCCTTGAGCACATCCTGAAACTCGAGGTCGCGGCCACGATATCCTGGGGTTTCGGCGTTCGCCACGTTCTCTGCGAGGAGGTTGTGTCGCGCATGGTGCAAACTCAACGCCGATCCCAAGGCGTGAACGAATGGAGTAAACATCTGCATCTTCTCAGCTCCTTTGATCGCGGCTGGACTCGCAGCCGGACGGCCTGCCCCCGAGAATGCAAGTGACGTTCCAGACGTGAACGTCTCCAAGGAGTCGCCGCGGCGTCACAAGTCACCGACCGGCATGGGGTTTCCACCACCGCCGCTCAGCCGTCCGATCGCCAGTGTCAAGCGACTGACCGGCACATCCTGCCGCTGCCACATTCCTGGCACGTCTAGGCACATCCAGCGGCGGTATGCTCCGACGCCCGGTACACCGCCAGCTTGTTCCGCAGCGTCCGGACGCTGATCCCCAGCATCTCGGCCGCCCGGCTCCGGTTGTTGTCGGTCCGACGCAGCGTCTCGAAGATCAGCTGGCGCTCCACATCGTGCACCGTCCGACCCGCCAACCCGGCCTCGGTCATCTCTTGGGCAAACGGCTCCTCGTCGAGCCGCACGTCGGCCAGGCTGATCGTCGAGCCCGTACACAGCAACGCCCCGCGCTCGATGGTGTGCTCGAGTTCCCGGATGTTCCCCGTCCATGACTGGCGTGCCAGATACGCACGCGCCTCTGGCGTGACCTGCAACGTACGGCCGGCGCCGAAGCGCTGACAGAAGTGGTCGATCAGAGGCTCGATATCCTCGGTGCGCTCACGCAGCGGTGGAATGGTGAGCGGCACGACGTGCAGGCGATAGTACAGATCACGGCGAAAAGCGCCGCTGGCCACCAGCGAGCGCAGGGGCCGATTCGTCGTCGCGACGACGCGAGTGTCGATCGGAACCGGGCGCGACCCTCCCACCCGATCGACCTCATGCTCCTGCAACACCCGCAACAACTTCGCCTGCAGGGGCGCCTCCATCTCGCTGACCTCGTCGAGTAGCAGCGTCCCGCCACTGGCGAGCTCGAATTTGCCGAGCTTGCGCGCGTTGGCACCGGTAAACGCCCCGCGTTCGTGCCCGAACAGCTCGCTCTCGAGCAGCTCGCGCGGCAGCGCCGCGCAGTTGACCGCAACGAACGCACGGCCTTGCCGTGGGCCAGCCTCGTGCACGTACCGCGCCAGAAGCTCTTTGCCCGTGCCACTCTCGCCTTCGATCAGGACAGGCGCACGACTCGCGGCAACGCCCTCTGCGATGGCAAGCACGCGTGCCAGGCTCGGAGCACGGGTGACCATCCTACGCACGACGCGCACCGCGCGCCGGCTCGGCGCCGCGCCAGTATCCGACAACACTCGCCGCACCAGGTGCAGCAAATCTTGCGGCGCGAACGGCTTGGTCAGAAAATCGCTGGCACCCAGCTTCATCGAGGACACGGCGTCTTCCACAGTGCCGTACGCCGTCATCATCACCATGGGAGTCCCCGGATGGCGCTCCTGCACGGCCGCCAACAACTCCGCCCCCCCCATCGTCGGCATCCGCATGTCCGAGATGACCAGCGCGTACGAATGCTCGGCAAGCGCCGCAAGCGCGGCCCTCCCGTGCTCGACTGCCGTGGCCATGTAGCCGCCCCGCTCGAGCACTTCGGTCAGCCCGAGTCGCATCCCCTGTTCGTCGTCCACGACGAGTATGCGTTCACGTTCCATTTCGCTCACTCCTTCTCTTCCACGAATCCTGGCAATGTGATCACGAAAGTTGCACCTTCCTGGCTCGGACGAACGGCAAGCGTACCGCCATGCGCCGCGACCGCGGCGCGCGAGACGGCAAGCCCAAGGCCCGTGCCGCGTTCCTTCGTCGTGTAGAATGGGGCAAAGACCGATTCCGCCGCCCCCGGGGGAAGTCCCGGCCCGGTATCGGCAACCACGATCCGGACCCACCGCTCTGCGGGCTCGAGCGCGACGCGGAGCGTACCCTCGTCCCCCATGGCCTCGACGGCGTTTCTCACGAGATTCAGCAGGGCTTGCAGCAGAAGCCGGCGATCCACGCTCCACGGACACGCGGCCTGCCTGGAGCGTTCGATCCGAAGACCCGGCGCCAGGCTCGGAGTCACGCTGAGCAACGCGTCGTCGAGTATGGCTTCGAGGTCGACCCTTGCTCGCTGCGGTTCCGGAAGCCGGGTGTAGTCCAGAATGTTCGTAACCAGATGATCCAGATCGGCGATGCCGACGGTCACCCGCTCCACGAGACGGCGGGCGCTCGGCCGATCGCTCACCTCTTCGCCGAGCATGCGTGCGAAAAGCTCCATCGCGCCCAACGGATTGCGCACCTCGTGCGCGAGCGTGGCCGCCATCTCTCCCATCGCCGCCAGGCGACTCTGGCGTAGCGCCTGCGTCTCGAGGCAGCGTTGCCGCTCGATACTTGCGGTCAGTGCCCGCTGCTTTTCGTCGACCTCGTCTCGGAGCGCTCGCACTTGCTCCTCGAGGCGGCGATACTGCTCCTCGAGCGAGGCCGTCGCACTCGTAAACACCTGAAACGCGGCCTGCAGATCCTGAAGCTCCGTCTCACGTGCCTGCACCACGTTCATGGCGCCTCCTTGGGGGCGAGTGTGGCCACGACCGCCTCGAATTCACGGGCGGCCTCGGCCGCCCGACGCTCCAGACCGTCCCCCGTCTCCACAGCATCGTCGTACGCAGCAGCGGAATCGAGCGGCGCCGCCAAACGTCCGTGACGATACGCCGCCAGGGACGCAGCCGGCTCGGCCGGGTATTCGCGCATGAGGCGCGCGAACGCTACCCGTGCCGTCGCCTCATCACCGTTCGCCTCAGCCACATCGCCAAGCTCCCACAAGAGTTCGGCCGCGCGCGACGGCGGAAGCGCCGGAGCGACATCGGCCGCGGCAGCTTCCTCGAGAAGCCGTTGCGCAGTCTTCGGATCGTACGCGCGCATCAGCCCCCCCACGTCGATGCGAAGCTCGCGCACCTCGCTCGCATCCAATCTCGTTGCCGCACGCGCCAACGCCTCCCCGGCGGCTTGCACGGAACCGACGCCCGCCAGCGCGCGCGCACGGGCCGCCATGGCCTGCCCCGCTGAGGGCTCGGCCGCCACCCATGCGTCCGCGACCGCCAGCGCCGCGGCCCAGCCGCCGCGGGCCTCCGCGAGCTTGGTGGACTCGATCCACCACGGCTCCGGAACAGCAGTCCCACTGCTGCGGCGAGCGTCCTCCAGGATCTCTGTCGCCCGCGAGTACAAGCCGAGTCGCCGGTAGGCGCCCGCGAGACGAATCTGCCCTGCGAGCGGCAACGCAGACGCCGCGAGCCCGGCCTCGTGGACGATGGCGATCGTTCGACCCGCCGATCCCGGCCCGTCGAGCTCGGCGAGCGCACGGACGACGAGGGCACGTCGTGCCCCCTCCCCCGACGACGCGTCGAGCGCTCTCAGCCGGCGGAGCCCACCTTCGATATCACCGTCGGCCGCGTCCAAGGCCGCAAGTCGCGCCGAGGCGCTTTGGGCAGCGCGCGCTCCGTAGCTCCCTGCGGCCAGCTCCTCATAGGCCGCTCGCGCCGCCACGCGATCACCAGCGGACTCCGCCACCGCGCCTCGGGTAGCGATGACACGCGCGCGACTCCGAGCGGGCACACGGTCCTCCAGACCGACCAACAACGCGCGTGCCGCCTCGATGTCGCCGGCGGCGAGACGAACTCGCGCACGCAACAACCGGGTCCCCGGATCGTCGAACAGCGCGCGTGGACAGCGTTGCTCGAGTTCCGAGACGGAAGTCGCTAGGACACCGTTCGCGCCACCTTCGAGCGCGACTGCCAGAGTGCCACGCGCGTCGAGGCAGGCACCCAATTCCCCTTGTGTAGCGACCGCCGCATAGTCCTGCCGGGCACGATCCAGCGCACCTGCTTCCAGCGCGAGGTCGCCGGCCAGTGCACGGAGTAGTGCCCCCGTCGGGCTGCCCGCGGCCGCCGCAGCCGCCGCCCGCAGCTCACCTTCGAAACCCATCGCCCGATACGCGAGCGCGATGTTCAACCGCGCCCTTGGCACGTCGACAAACTCGGGATGCCGACGCAAGACCAGTCTGTACGCCTGAATGGCTCCCAGCATCCGACCCGTACGCGCGCCGCTGACGTACACACTGTCAGCTCGCAGATAGTCGTGCGCGGGCCCCGTGCCCGGGACACTCTGCGGCGTCTCCATGCCGGGCGTCGCCAGAGCGATGGCCAGCGCGGCCGTCTCCGCATCCGCGCGATAGGCGGCCGTGCCCGGATAAGGAGCGCAGAACGGCACGCCGTACCAGCGGCGCCACGCACAGGGCAGATCGTCGTCGTCGTCGGGAGCCGGGGCGATTGCGGCCCGCACCTCGGAAGCGGATCGCTCCCCGCCGTCCAACGCCGCGCCGATTCGAACTCCTCTACTCGCCGCCTTTGGCCTCTGCGCATCGATCGCAGTCGCGGTCGGCAAGGGCGTGGCCGTCGCGCGTGACGTCGGCGTCGGGACCACGGTCGGTTGCGTCGTTGGCCCGGCCGTGACCGAGGCGACCGGCGCCTTCGTGGCGCTCGCCTTCTCTGGTCGAGGATGTGCGGTCGGCAGCGTGCGCGGCGCGGCGGCACGCGCCACCCGCGGAGCTGCCCGTCGATCTTTCTCGCTACCCAGAAGTACGATCAGCCGGGGAGGATCATCCGCCGAGCGAGTACTCACGTCACCAGCGTCCCCCTCAGTCTCGATGCGAATCATTGTCGCGCCGTGCGCGGCGGAGGTCATCACGACCCCACGAATTTTCGCGGCCGTGTCCTGAAACCGATCCCCTTGCACCGTCGCGTCGACACGGCTCTCGGGCACGATCACCTCGACGACGTCGTCGTCGGCCCGTACCGCGAGCGCACCCTGCGTTGCTTCGTTCAGAAAGAAGATGATCTGGCGCTGCTCGGCCTCAGCAACGAAGTGCGGCGGTGAAGCGAACAGCGGCACGCCGAACGCTTTCGATGCCGATGCGAGAACCAAAAGTCCCGCAAGCAGGCATACGCTATTTCCGTGGTTTCTCAGCTCGTGCTCCCGAACCGGCAACTTTTGCCGGGTGGAGCAACCGACGTGCCACGCGACTAGCCCGGAAACCCGACGCTATTGCTCCCGGAAACACACGGATGCCAACGTGTTGGCAGCGCCGCGGTCAGATCGCTGACGCCGCACCCGTCTCGAGCCTGGCGCTCCAGCCCTCGAGCACTCCGACCAGGCGCGTATCCAGGATCTCGGCGACGGTCGTCCACGCGCGCCGCTGCTGCGCCTCGAGGAGCGTCGGCGCGATCGTTCTGATCGCGTCCTGTGCCCCCCCGGCGGGCCTTCCATCGAGGGTCGTGATCTGATGGTCGAGAAGGAGCGCCAGCCGAAGCTCCTCCATGAGGGCGGCAAGGAGGCTGTTGCCCCCGCGCTCGTCGCCCTCCCGTAGCAGTGACGCCACCCGGCGCACTTTCGCCGCAAGCACCAACGCGGCCGCGGCCAGATCCAGACGCTTCCCGGCCGCGAAATCCGCTGGGGTCTGCGTGTGCAGCACGAACGTCCCGACACTTTCAGCCGGCCGGCGGAGGTAGCGATCATCGTCGCCTACCTGATGCACGGCCCCGTCAAGCTCGACCGCCGTCACGATGTTGCGAGGGTCCACATGAACACGAGCGGCTTCGAAGATCTCTCCGACAGTGGCTCCGCCAGTCGGCATCGTGCCAACATCTCGATCATTGATGAAGATATGCATCGTGCTGTCGCTCCTTTTCGATCGAGGTTCCGAGCAAGCCGGCCATCAACTGTGCTTCGGACACCAAGGTCCGGTACAGACTCTCCATTTCTCCGGCGAGCGTTGGAACGTCGTCTCCCCGGAGGTTTTCCTTGCCGAACTGAAATAGCTGCGTGAGGACTCCCGTTTCGGGATGCGTCAAACCATGCTCGACCACAGCCTGATCGAGCGCCTCGAGCTCACGCCCCAAGCGCTCGATGTCGTCGATCCGCAGATCACGAGCGCGTGCCTCGGCGCCGAGCGCCGCAGCCGTGGCGGCGCCTTGCTCCGTCAACGCCCGGAGCGTCATGAACCCCGTGGTGCTCACATTCGACGCGCGCGGCGACGGCACCGGCACGCGCAACAACTCGGCCATCAACGTCGCGCGATACGCGCGCCGCAGATCGTCCTCGGGCCGCACGGCTGAATCGCCAACGGGCTCGCACGCAAACCAGCCGTGCGCATCGAACCCGGTACGATAGACGCGGACGCGGGGCGCGTCACGAGCCAAACGCTCGACGCCATCCCAATCGGCGACAAGCCGACACCGAACCGCCTTCTCGACGATCTCCGACGTGATGTCGTCCCGGCAGAACGGATTCAGACAGGTCACAGTGTGATTGCACGGGGCACAGGGCGCCCCGGTGTGCAGCAGTAAATTGTCCACACCATAGGGCCCAGTATCGAACGGCGATGCCGGCCCGAAGAACAGGGCCACCACCGGTGTGCCGACCGCCGCCGCCATATGCATCGGTCCGGTGTCACCACTGACCAGGACGGCTGCCCGTTTCAAGAGCCCGCCGAGTTCCCCGATCCCCGTACGCCCACAGGCATTGACGACTCGCCCGCCGATCCCAGCAGCCACACGCCGCGCCAAGAGCCGCTCGGAGCCACCGCCGATCAGGAGGATATCGCAACCGCTCTGCGTCAGGCGCCGCCCGAGGTCGACGAAGGCCTCGCTAGGCCACTGCCGGCTTGATCGACTCGCTCCCAGTTGGAGGGCCACGAGCGGGCGAGCACCCGTGGCGAGGCCTTCCCCCAGTAGCGCGTCGGCGCCCGCTTGCGCTGCCGGGGCGACTTCATACACGAGGCCCCCCGAGGGCTCGTCAGCTCCCGCGATGGCGCGGTAGTAGTCCACCAGATTGAACGTCGCGAGGCGTCGATGCAGACACATCGTCGCGAAAAGCCGAGCCCACGGATGACGGATCACTCGCATCCCGTTCTCGGTCATGGTCCACCCTCGCGTATCGGGCACCCCGAGCAGACCCATGAACACCGCGCTCATGCGCGAGCTCGAGAAGTTCAACGCAAGCTCGAACCGCTCGCTCCGAAGCTCGCCGAGCACTTCCTCCACGTATCGGTACGACTCGAGAAGTGCGGTTCCGCCCTCGAGTAGCAGCGCGCCGAGGCGATCCAGGTCGAGCCGGTAGATCCGGTCGATTCCCGGAATCCCCTCGCACACATCCGCGAAATTCTTCTCGGCGACCACCGTAACCGTCGCCCCCGGATACCGCTTGTGCAACGCGGCCACGGTTGGGGACGTCTGCAACAGGTCCCCGAAACGTGTCAGGTTGACGATGAGGACGCGAGATACGCTCATGCACGGTGCTCCTGCAGATAGAGCTCATCGAACTGATGCAAGAAGAGGAAGATGGCCTCCGACTCCTCCAGCGCCCCCTCGCGATCACCCAGACTCGCCGCCAAGTGACGCAGCTCGAACGGTGTCGCCGGGTCGAGGCGGGCGAGAAACTGCTCCAGGGGGCCGTCCCCAGCGCGTGCGACATCTCCAACCGTTGCGGCACGCCGGCGGGTCAGGAAGGTCTCGTGCTGTGCGCCGACCACGGCGCTGAGCATGGCCTCCATACGATGTGCGTAGGTGTGCTCCGCGAGCGCTCGCAGTCGAGCGCGAATTGCCATGTCGCGTCGCTCGTCCTCGTGCGCCAGAAAGTAGTCCGTCAGCGTGCGCATCTCGGCGACGTCGTGCGCCACGGCCAGATCGGTTTCCGGACTGAAGAGCGCGCCCAAGGGCGCCCGTGCATCGACGATCTGAAACGCCCCGCAACCGGCCAGCTCGAACGTGCGAGGATTGACGAAGTCGCCCCGGGGGTCGACGCCGTCATGATACGTGGACGAGTGCAGATTGAGATTGACGCGCGAGGCATTGAAAATCCGCACGGCGTCGTCAGTTGCGACGCGCGCTCCCTGGCGCTGAATGACGCGGGCGAGATCGGCCGCGCCTCCCCAATCGCTGCCCCAAATTCGAAAGTCTGTATCGAGGAACTGCCGAAACGCCTGCCGCCGATTCCAGTAGCCGGCCCCGACAAACGAAACGTCGCTCCCGTAGCGGCGCCGCTCGTTTGCATCGAGAACCCCGGGGCGGTGCACCTCGGGATCCATCGCGCAGGGAAGATAGGACACCTGCGCGTCTGTCGCGGCCTGCATGGCCTGCAGACACTCTCCCTCTTGGATCGTGAATATGTAGTCGTAGTGCGCCGCCACCTCCCGCCAGTAGGTAAACAGTCGGTAGTCCTCGACGAACCACAGCACCCGCGGCACATTGCGCTTTCCGATCTCGTCGAGCACCTGCACACTGAGAGGCGCCTGTGCGAGCGCCAGCACCAGATCGGGCTCGGCCGCCTCCACGGCGGCTCCGACCCCCGCGGCCAGCACGTCAACGAACTGCGACTCCAGCTCCGCCTGCTGCTTTCGAGGAGCGCCGAATCCCCCCAAGCCGCGAAAACCGTCGTAGAATGGACTCAGATCGAGCAGCTGCGCCTCGTGCCCAAGCTCCCCGAGTGCTCGGGCGGCGTAACCGGCGATCGGCAACGAGCCACCATACATCGGGGAGACCACCATGATCTTCAGCCGCATGCCGCTGCGCGCCGCGGAAGCTCGCCAACGCTCCAGCGCACGCCGATGGACACCGTTCGGAATGAGCAACGCCGGTGCGTACCCAAGCACGAGCGTCGGCCCGTCCGACACCAGCTCCTCGCTGCCGTCCTCCACCACCAAGCTTACGCGTGCAAGAAGGCCGTGAAGATCCCGTGCTTCGAGTGCGAGTCGCAACACCGCCCCGTCAGGCTCCACCACCGTAATCGGGCCCGGGAAGCGCTCGGCCAGCGCCTCGACATGGTAGCCGAGGCCCAAGCCAACGACGACGACGCTCGCCGCATCCGCCGTCTCAATGCGATCGAGGGCACCGCGCGCCCACCGTGCAGCATCTGCCTCAGGTTGCCCAGGGTGATGGAGAGGCATCTCCTCGACCGAGAGCAATGGTCGGCCGCCGATCTCCCCCAGCAGGTACCCCGCGGGAATCGTGGCGCGCTCCGCGCACTCGATAGCGCGCGGCGCACGTTCGGCCAGAACCCGACGGTTCTCCTCACGCACCGCGACTCACCTCCATCAAGATACCGGGACGTTCGCGCGCAAATGAGCACGAACGCCCCGGCCTCTGACCCAACACAACCACCCCTCGCCCTCCGAACGCGGTAGAGCAAGACGAATGCCACGCACTACGAGCGCCGACACCCCCGTTTCGCGGGCGTTTCATTGCCGCGCCCACCCCGAGTCATGCCGGGAAACTGAGTCCGGGTCAGAAAGCTGACCGTCGCGACACACGCGCTCTCGGAACGCGCGCGCTAGATGCGGCGAGAGGTGAATCGGGGCGGCAGCGCGGTGGCCGAGCTGTAGGTGCGCGTTTGACTCCGCCCGCGTCGTACCCGCGCCAGGTCGGCCTCGACGGCGTCGCGGGCCCCGACGATGCGGCCAGTGAGATCTCGCTGACGGGCGGCCAACGCTCGGCCCCGCTCCGCAAGGGTCAACCACGCGCGATCGATCGCGCTGCCGGCCGCCGAGCCGCTACGCGCCGCCGCCAACGCGCTCACGAGTGGAGCGAGCTCCGCGTGGAGGGTGTCGAGACGGCGCGCCTCCTGGTCGATCGATGCCCAGCCGCCGCTCACCATGTGCTCATCGAGCTGGTCGTATACGCCCTCCAACTCGCCCCAGAGCACGGTAACTCGGGTCAGGGTTGCCTGCGCGCCCTCAGGCCGCATCGAGCTTCTGCGGGCCACCACCTTGCAGAACATCCCGGTAGGCGCTCGCGATCGTACCGAGCATGGTACGGACGCGCACCAGCTGCCGCGAAGACTTCTGGAGGTTCGCCTCGACGAGGTGGTCGAGCATGAAGCGGTAGAGCCGTTCGAGGTTCACTGCGATCTCGCCGCCCTTCTCGTGATCGAGCGTATGCATCAACTCGGCGATCACGGCCTGCGCGCGCGAGAGATGTGTCCCGAACATCACCATGTCGTCCGTCTCGAGCCCCTGCTCCGCCAAGCCAAGGAACTTCTGCGCCCCCTCGTACATCAAGAGCAGGAGCTGACCCCGATCCACCGTTCCCACCTGAGCGCGCTGGTATTGTTGCGCGGTTGTCTGCGCTGACGTCATGACGACTGCCCTCCCCTATTGAACCAACTAGCGATTGTTCCCGTTCGCATTCTGATTCGCCCCGAAGAAACTCTCCAAGAACGCACCTTGCGTTTTCAGCGAGCTGACGAGGACCTCCAGGCTAACGAAACTCGCGCGCAAGCTATCCTCGAACTGATCCAAATTTCGCTCACCAGACAGGATGCGATCCTCCAGCGAGGTAATGCGATCGCTGAGGGTGTCGGTGCTGATTTCGATCAGCCCGCCCGCCTGCGTGATCCCGGACAGGTAGTCGTGCAGCCGATCGGCGACCCCATCGACGCCAACCGCCCCGCCGAGCAATTGGCTGAGTGCGGTCTCGTCGCTCGCCAACGCCTCTTTGAATTCCGCTTGGTCGAAAGCAAGCGTGCCGTCCTGCTGTGTATCGACACCGAGCTGCGCCAGAATGCTATAGACGCCCGGCAAACCAGACACGGAATCCGAGACGTTGGCCCGGAGGCTATCCAAGATCGAGTCGACGGTCCGATCGAACGCGAGCGGGCCGGCGTTCACGTCGCGGTCTTCCGAGTCCGTTACTTGCTCGACAGCGCTCTCGGCGGCGACGAAGGTGATGAGGTCGTTGTACGCCTTGACGACATCATCGACGAGAGCCGCGGTCGCATCCGCGTCGGTCGTCACCGTCACGGCCGTTGGTCCACCCGTGCCGAGGAGATTGAGCGTGACTCCAGGCAGGACGTCGTCAAAGCTGTTGGTTTCACGACTGAGAGGCGCCGCGAAGCCGCTGATCGTAAACGAGGCGTTCGCCGCCCCCTGGGTCACGGCGACGCCCAGCGTCGTATCGTCTGTAATGATCGTAAGATTGTTGGACAGGCCGGTCCCGGTGGTCGCCAGATGCAGGCGATGGTCGGGAGTACTCTCGGTCCCGATATTGATGACGGTCGCGGTCACTCCCGCGTTCAGCTCGTTGATCGAGGTCGCGAGCCCCTGGAGCGTGGTCGAGGTGTCCAGCGCGACGGATTCCACTGCGCCGCTGCCGACTTGAAAGGCGAAGCTCCCGCTACCCGACGCGACGGTATCGTCGGCGCTGGCCGTGCCCGTCGCCGACGTGGCAATTGCGCCTTGAGCGACTGCCGTGACGGTAATGCTGGTCGCCCCCGGGGCGGCACCGTTCGCCGCCGATGCGGTGATGAGATCGGTGTTGCTGGAGGTCGCCTTGCGCGCGAGGACGTCGTTCGCGTCCCGCAGCTTGTCAACCGCGGTCAGCAGCGTGAGAATTCTGGTATTGAACGACTGCAGCGCGATCTCGTGCGCTTCCGCTTCGAGCTTCTGCGTCTGGAGCGAGCCCACAGCCCTCCGGCGCTCGAGCGCTACCAGCTGATCGACGATCGTATTGGTGTCGAGGCCTGTCGCCAGTCCACCAATGCTGAGAATTCCCACCTACGCCTCCTCGTCCAGGAGTGCCCCTTGGGCCCTCCGAATGTTCTTGAGGGTATTCACGACCTCCTCCGGGGGGATGGTGCGGACAACCTCGCGCGTTTCGGCGTCCACCACCTGAACGATGATCCGGTTGAGCTCCTCATCATGTCGGAACGACAGATCATGCCCGGCGAACTCCGGAAGCTGAATACGCCGTTCCGCAGAGGATGGAACGCGCGATTCTTGCTTCGCCGAATCGGGGGATGGATGGGAATCGCGCTTCTGTGTGTCGGGGGCGCTGCCAGCGCGAACCGGAGTGACACGAATCTCCCGGCTGATGGGCTGGATCGCATCTGCGCCGTTGATCGCCATAGAGAGTACCAACGCTCACGCGGGGACCGAGAATTCGGCCCCCGCGTGTCACGCTGTTTCGAACTACGACAGGAGGGACAGGGCCAGCGAAGGCTGCTGGTTGGCCTGCGCCAGAATCGCCACACCCGCCTGCTGCAGAATGGTGGTCCTGGTCAGGTTTGCCGTCTCCTCGGCAACATCGGCGTCCCGAATACCCGACTCGGCCGCGGCAAAGTTCTCCCGCGCGACCCGCAGGTTCGAGATCGTGGTATTGAGCCGGCTCTGCACCGCGCCCAGCGTACCTCGCGAACTCGCCACATTGGCTACTGCCGTGTTCAGGGCGCCGAGTGCGGACTGCGCCGCCCCCGCCGTCGAAACCGCCACGCCAGAGAGACCGATGCCGCTCGAGGAACCGTCCACCGTGCTGAACGAAATCCGACTGTTGCTGGTTCCGTCCAAGCCGACCTGCAGGCCGACGGTCGTACCGCCCGACAGCAGGTTCACGCCGTTGAAGCTCGTGGTGTTGGAGACACGATCGATCTCGGAGACGAGCGCGGTGAACTCCTGCTGAATCGCGCTCCGCTGTGAGTTCGATACCGTGCCGGTAGCGGACTGCGACGCCAGCTCGGACAGCCGAGCGAGGATGTTGCCGACCTCGCCAAGCGCCTTTTCCCCGATGCTGATGGCACTGATGCCGTCGCTGGCGTTCCGGATCGCCTGAGAGGTGATCCGGACGTCCGCCCGCAGCCGATCGGCGATCGCCAGACCTGCCGCGTCGTCCGAGGCTGAGTTGATCCGCAGACCCGACGAGAGCCGCTCGAGCGACCGATTCAACGAAAGGGTCGAGTTCGACAGGTGTCGTTGGGCGTTGATGGATGGAACATTTGTGCTGATGTTGAGAGCCATGATTGTCCTCCGTGGTTCGTGGTCCCCGACGTCCCTGTCTGGGCCTGGGTCCGAGCGGAGAGCCGCTGGCAGGACCATCCTGCCTTTCCCATACGGGACCTCTCCCCTTCTGCTCGGAGTATCGTCGGCGATCGGAGGAAACTTGAACCATGGCTCGTCTGCGCATTCTCATGCGCCCTGCTGTAATCCTTCTCGTGTCGTCGCCCCTTCGAGACGCGCGAGCGCTTCGCGGACGTCCGGCAACTCCGCGACCGTCAAGACATGCCGGAGAAAGGCCGCCGCGAGATCGGGACGCTGTGCCCGGCCGCAAATTCCAGCGGCCCATTGCAGGACGAGGATGTCGCGCGGCCACTCCACGGGATCGTGCAGCAGGGGCAGGACCCCCGCGAGATCTCCGGCCAGCACACGTCGCTGCACCGCCACCAGGCGTCTCCACGACGCCGCCTCATCCGCCTCGCACGTTTCCGTCAGGCGGCGCGTGATCTCGCCCTGCACGACCTCACTTCTGAGAAACCGGCCATGCTCGGCATAGATGATGTCCTCGTCCTCCAGATCACGGTGCGCCCAGCGCTCACGCAGGCGCCGCCCGTTGGCGGCATCGTGATCATGGCGCCCGGCAGACTGGCTCTCCAGATGCACCAGCGCACTGGCCGGCTGATACACGACACGGCCCCCGCGCTCCCTGATACGGAGACACAGATCGATGCCCCCGAAGCTGTTCCGAAACCCCTCATCGAAACCCTGCACGGCTTCGAACGCGCTTCGGCGCACGAGCACGCACGCGGCCGTCACCGCTTGAAGGTCCCGCCTGACGTTCACTTCGGCCGCGTCGGCGGGAAATCCCTGATACACATGGTACGGCATCCGGTGGAAGCGCGAGAACGCGACGCCGGCATGCTGAATCGTACCGTCCGGGAAGAGCAGCTTGCTGCCGACCACCATCACCGACGCATCACGCTCGACCTCCTGGACGAGCGGCGCGAGCCAATTCGCCAGCGGAATGGTGTCGTTGTTCAGGAAGACGAGATGGCGCCCGCGCGCCACGGCCGCCCCTTGGTTACAGGCGCGTTCGAAGCCCAGATTCCGCTCGTTGCGTAGGACCTGCACGTCGCCACCGAGGTGGGTCAGGAACTCCGCTGTCCCATCGGTCGATCCGTTGTCGATTACGATGACCTCGAAGTCGGGGGCATCCGTCACTTCCCCCAGCGCGGTCAGACACTGCATCGTCAATTCGACCTTGTCGAACACGGGAATGACGATCGAGCAGGCAAACGGCCCCTCCCCGGTGCACCGCACGACGCCGGAGCAATGCTCGACCGTGGGCAGCGACGCGGGTAGTGCGTCCGCGGCGCGCGGCGCGTAGCGCTCCAGGACGATCGCCGCCGTACGCTCGAAGTCCGCCGTTCGCTGGCTCGTCGTCGAGCTACCATCCGTTCGCCAGCTGAAGCCGCAGGTCACCTGCGGCACGTGCACGAAGTCGAACGCTTCGGAAAGGCGGATGAACAGATCCCAATCCTCGTGTGTCGACAGCGTCTCATCGAAGAACCCGACACGGTCGAGGCAATCGCGGCGATGCATGAGACAGAGGATCGGAATGTAGTTGCCATGCCGCAGTTGCTCCCGATCAAACGGAACGCTGTAGGGAACGTCCATACCGCGGGTGACGTACGTCGTGCCCTGGGGCTCTTCGAGCACACGATGCGCATCCGAGTATGCGACCGCCCGATCGCCGCTCACCATCGCCTCGACCAACGTTTGAATGTGATGGGGGTGCAACCAGTCGTCGTCGTCGAGGTACGCGAGATACGTTCCCCGCGCGAGACGAATGCCGGCGTTGCGCGCCCCCGATCGCTCCAAGCGCTGCCCAAGCTGGACGTAGGTGATGTCGCCGCGTATGCGCAACGACTGCACCACGTCAGCCACGTCTGATCCCGCATCGTTGACGACAATCGTCTCGACGTGCGGATAGGTCTGCCCGAGAACACTCTCCACCGCGCGGCGAAGCCACTCGGGACGATCCCGGGTCGGAATGATGACGGACACCAACGGAAGCTGCTCGGGCGTCGTCGCCCCCGCATCGGGAGGCCTGCTCGGCACCGGTGCCGCGTTTCCCGTCAGCACCGTGCCTCCGCGCGCGGGCGGCGCGGGCAACGACGCGCCCTCGGGTACCGGGACGACGTAGTGACCTCCGGGCGCTGGTCGCTCTCCCCACGACGGTGGCCAGTGCCGCTCGCGCGCCTGATCCGATTCCACGCGGGAAAGCTCCAGGTTCGAGTACTCGTTCCCGCCGGGAGCGAGTAGGTAGAGCCCGAGGACCTCGGGGACGTGTCGGAACTGCGCCCCGGCGGCCGCGAATCGCAAATACAGGTCGTAGTCGCCCGCCGTCACGTAGGCCGGATCGAAACCGCCCACATCCTCGTGAAGAGCCCGGCGCCACATGGGCTGCGGCCCGACGCAGCATACTTGAAAGAGATGCCGAGCGTCGAAGTCAGGCCAGTGGAAATGCGCGGCCACCTCGCCCGACGCGTAGGCCTCGTCGAACGTCAAGTTCTCGGCATGCGTGATGGCGGCGTCTCCGTACGCGAGCCCAACATCCGGATTGGCCTCCAACAGCGCCGCAAGCTGCTCGAACGCGTCGTGTCGGTGCCGGTCGTCGGCTGACGTCGGCGTCACGTACGTGCCCTCCGCGAACGTCAGGGCGCGATTCATCGCAGCGAGAATGCCCTCGCGCTCGTCCGTGCGGGTGTAGACGATGTTGTCGTACCGCTGCTGAAACTCTTCGATGATCGCGCGCTCGTTCGTGGGCGACGCACTATCGACGATCACGATCTGCATCCGATCAGCGATCGTCTGGGCCTCCAGGTCTTCCAACAACCCACGCATGAACCGCTCGGCCTTGTAGACCGTGCACAGCGCCGTCACGAGATACCGCGAGTTTTGACTCATACCGCTCCCCCCATCCCCACATCACCGTCGCGCACGAACGCCGGCATCGGATCGCCGAGACCACGCGCCAGCACCCACCCCCAGTACAGGACTTCGCCGTCGAGGAGCGCGTACCTGCGCTCTTCCCCACTCCCGGACATTGCCGCCAGCGGAAGCGGCTTCAGCGACTCGCCCCGCGCGAGACACTCAGCAACCGCCACCGGCGCCGGGACGAGATCCTGCACGTTCTGTCGCGCCTCGTCGGCCGTGCGGTAGACACCCCGAACGTCGATACGCTCCGGAGCCACGTGCAGGATCCGCTGCGCAAAGCACTGCTCGAGATGGGCCAGGTCCGCGTCCTCGAGCCGCAGAGCGATCGCACCGGCGTTCTCTGTCGTGTGCTGACGACTCGCAGCCTTCACGAGCGCGATGACCCCCGGACGTCGCAACACCCAGGCCACCATGATCTGAGCGACCGTACACTCGTACTTCGACGCGAGGCCTGCGAGCAGATCACGTCGTGGGCCAGCAACCATCCCGGCACCCCGATCGAGGACACTGTACGCCAGTGGCGTCAGGCCAGCCTCCTCACAGTACGGCAGCACGTCACTCTCGGCCGCGCGCTGAAACAAGTTGTACTCCACCTGCACCGAGACCAGCGGCAGATGCGAGGCGAGCCGCCGTGCGTGCTCGAGTTGCACCGAGGTCATATTGCCGAGCCCCACCCACCGCACTTTGCCGTCAGCCACCAGCCGGTCGAGGGCGGCCACCGTCTCCTCGAACGGAATCCGCGGCTCCGGCCAATGCAGCTGATAGAGATCGAGATAGTCGGTACGAAGTCGTCGCAAGCTCGCCTCGGCAGCGGCGAGAAGGGTCGCATAGCCACTGTGTTCCGGGTTGAACTTGCTTGCCAACACGACGCGGTCGCGGCGCCCAGCGATGGCGCGTCCCACCAGGTCCTCAGCGTGACCGCCGCCATAGAGCTCCGCGGTATCGATCAGATTCATGCCGAGCTCGATCCCGTACTGCAGCACGGCGATCCGCTCGCGGTCTCGTTCCGACGACGCGTCCGACCAGGGACCGGTCTTGGTCGTCCCCTGTCCGATCGCCGACGCGAAGGCTCCTGTTCGCCCGAGCGGTCGCTCCATGGTCCCTCGCCTCAGTCGAGCGCGATCTCCCACCCTTCGAGACCGTCCACGTCACAATTCGACTTGCGGAGCGCTGGATCCTCATCCCCGAACGCCTGGAGCAGCGCGTTCTTCATCTGATTCCGCAGGCCGTTCAGCTGATGCGCGAGTTTGAGATGATCCATGTAGCCGGCCTCATCCGTCTGCGCGCGGTCCTTCAAGGTCCAGATGTGGAGATTCATCTGCGCAAGCACGATCACCATGCGCAGCACGCGGGCCGTCAGTCGCGGCTGGCGCTCCTGGAGAATGGCATCAACATCCTGCATCAGCAGCTCCATCCGCTCCCGGTGGCTCTCGCCATCCGGTAACAGGACCTGCTTGATCTGATTGATCGTGATCTCGTCGACCAGGTCGGCGCAGGTCGGGAGAATGTGCCGAGCAGTCGTGCTCACGCGGTCGCCTCCGGCGGTCGGACGGCAGCGGTTTTCGGCGTCAATCCGCTCGTCCGCTCGGCCGCGGTCTCCCGATTGGCGCGATACCACGCCACCGTTCGCGCGATCCCTTCGACAAGCGGCGTCTGTGCCTCGAAGTCGAGCAGCCGCTGCGCGCGCTCGGTCGACATCAAACGCACGGGATCGCCCGACGGACCCGCCGGGTCCCAGCAGATCTCCGGCGGCGTCGGCATGGCCGCCGCAATGGTCTCCGCCACTTCGCGAATGGTACACGCGCGGCCACTCCCAAGATTGATGGGCGTACACACCGGCCCCCGCTCCATCGCCGCGAGCATACCGTCCGCGACATCCTCGACGTAGATGAAGTCGCGCACGACTCCACCGTCGCCCCATACGCGCACCGGATTCTCACCGTCCAGCATGCGGCGAATGAGCGCGGGGATCACCTGCGCCGTCGCCGCATCGAAATCGTCATGCGGACCGTACACGTTTGCGGGTCGCACGATCCGCGGGGCCTGCCAGTCGTACTCGTGGAGGTAGGTCTCCGCCTGAACCTCGGCGACACGCTTGGCGATCCCCGCGTACCGATCGTTCTGGCGCGGGAGGCCGTTCCAAAGGTTGTCTTCGCAGTGCAGTGAGGAGGGGGGATACGCGCAGATACTGCTCACCACCAGGTAGCGCTCGGCACCCGCCCGATACGCGGCATCCATCATATGCGTGTTGAAGAGGAGCATGGGCACGAAGTAGCTCGCCGCCCGCGACACGCCGATGCCCACCGAGCCCTTGATACCGACGAGATTGAACACGTGCTCCTGTCCGCTCGCCACCGCACGGCATGCCTCGGGATCGGTCAGATCAGCTTGGATGAACTCGACCTCGTCGCCAAACAGCGCGCGCACCCTCTCGGGTGGGTCGAGCGCCGCGACCGTCACACGGCTGCCGCGCGCCAGTAGCTTCCGCACGAGAGCGATACCGATCGTCCCGGTTCCACCGGTGACGAGCACCCGCCGTTCTCGATAGAACGACACCTCAGGCCACCGCCGCGGCTTCTGGGCCGTCCTGTTGGGTCTGCTGCTGGGCACGGTACCACGCGATCGTTCGCGCAAGTCCATCGGGCAATGAGATCCGAGGTTCGAACGCGAGTCGGTCACGCGCCATCGTCGTACTCATCAACCGCACCGGAATCGTGCTCGGCCGCGACGGATCGAACCGCACATCCGCATCCTCGAAACCATCCACCACGAGCAGCGTCTCGAGGACCTCACGGACGGCATGCCCCTGCCCCGACGCGATATTGATCGCGAGGTAGTCCTCCGGGTCGGCAAAGGCGCGCATCAGGCCCTCGATGAAGTCATCGACATAGAGGAGGTCGCGCACGTCCTCGCCGGTGCCCCAGACCTCGAGCGGATCGTGACGCTCGACCACTCGGCGAAGCAGCGCGGCCGTAACATGCGACGTCGCGAAGTCGAACTTGTCGTGCGGCCCGTATACGTTGGAAGGCCGCACGACGACCGTGCTCATCGCAGGCCGCACACGGCGCGCGTACGTTTCG
The DNA here is from genome assembly GCA_029262315.1 of Deltaproteobacteria bacterium. Taxonomy (GTDB): domain Bacteria; phylum Desulfobacterota; class Binatia; order UTPRO1; family UTPRO1; genus JAJCZP01. Next base: position 20,955 of record JAJCZP010000245.1, read on the forward strand.
CACAGAATCTCAGCGTAGCGCTTCATCCACGCGACCGGGTGATACGTTGGGTAGGGTTCCCCCGCAAACATCTCCCCCTCCTCCACCGGACGCTCGTCGGTGGGCGGATACGCCGCGCCGCTGCTGATGAAGAGAAACCTCGTAACGCCGGCCGCGTGTGCGGCGTCGAGCAACTGCGCATTCATGACGACGTTCGGCGTCACGTGCACCAATGGCGTCTTCACCATCACCGCAGCGCCAGATGTGTTCGCGGCGCAGTGGAAGACGTAGTCGACGCCATCGACCGCCCGAGCACAGTCCTCGGGCCGCGTCAGGTCGGTCGTCACGTACTCGACCGTGGGATCCACCTTCCCTGGCTGGCTGCGATGGACCGTCGCCCGCACCCGCGCGCCCTCACTCCGCAAGCGCGCGATCACGTTCGTCCCGATGAATCCAGCTCCGCCAGTCACGAGGACGTGCGCGCCCGCGAGCCGTCGATCAGACATGGCAATCTCCTTGATCGCGTCGCGACAGGACCGGCGTCTGGGTCGGCCACCAGATCCCAAGGCGTGGATCGTTCCACAGCAAGGTAAACTGGCCGGCGCGCTCGTACTCGGTCGACTGCTTGTAGTGAAAGATCGCCTCTTCGCTGAGCACCAGGTGTCCATTGCCGTGCTTGGGCGGCACCAGCACCTGCAGGCGATTGCGCTCCGAGAGGGTGAAACCCTCCCACGCACCGCGCTGTGGCGACTCGGGATCCCAATTCACCACGACCAGGTAGAACTGGCCATGCAGACACGAGATCAGCTTCCAGGTGTGGTCGTCACCGTGAATGCCGCGAAGCACGTGGCGCGACGACACCGAAATGTCGTCCTGAATGAAGTCGACGTCGATGCCGGCCTCGCGGTAGAGACGGCGGTTGTACGTCTCGATGTACGCCCCACGGAAGTCCTCGAATACCGTCGGTGGCTCGATGACGAGGACGCCCTCGAGGCTCGTGTGCTGGACCCGCATCACGCACTCTCCCGAAAGTAGTTTGCCTTCTGCTCGTGCTCTCCCCGATGAGCCAGATACCACTCCCAGGTGGCGCGCAGGCCGTGATACAGCGACGTCGCAGGGGCGTATCCGAGCTGGGCCCGGGCGGCATCGATGTTCATCACCCGGCGCGCGAATCCCGACGGCTTGCTCGCATCGAACTCGTAGTTGAACGGCACGACGGTCGCGAGCGTCTCGACCAGCTCTCGAATCGTGGTCCCACACCCGGTCCCGAGATTCACAGGGTCGCCGTCGGTACCACGCAGGAGGGCCAGCACGATGCCGGCCGCCACGTCCCCGCTGTACGCGAACTCGCGGACCGCGCTTCCGTCGCCCCACACGACGAGCGGATCCTCTCCCGACGCGATCCGCGCCATCAAGGCGGGGATCACCATGGCGTTGGCCGGATCGAAGTTGTCTCCAGGACCGTACACGTTGGTCAACCGAACGACCGCGAAAGAGCGGAGATCGTATTGCGCGCGATAGGCGCGAATCTGAAGCTCGCCCATGCGCTTGGCCCAACCCGGAAACTCGTCCATGGGCGGACCGTCCCATGCGTCGGCCTCGTGAAAGACCTCGCGGCTGGGATACGCGCCGATCGAGCTGGTGTAGACGAGACGCGCGACGCCGTTCTGACGACTCGCCTCGAGCACGTTGGTGTTCATCATGAGCAGGGGCACGAGAAAGCTTGCCGGCTTGCGCGTGGTCACCGCCACCGAGCCCTTGATCCCGGCCACATGGAAGACAAAATCCATGCCTTCGGTCACGCGCGAGCAGAAACCCAGGTCGGTCAGGTCGCCGCGCACGTATTCCGCCTCCGGGTGCGGCCGGACGTCGTCCAGCGACACCACACGCACCTGCCCGCCCCCGGCAATGACGAGATCGACGATCTGCCGCCCGACCATGCCCGTCCCGCCAGTCACCAGGACCCGCTTGCCGCGGAAGTTCTCCAACACGTCTCGATCCAGCATCCTCGCTCCTCTCACTCCACCACGAAGTACGACGCCCGGGACACGTGCGGAAAGCGGCGTAGGCGCACGTTCGACAACCCGAAGACTTCCATCAGCGCTTGCGTCTCGCCGGGAGAATCGGGGTCGTTCAACTCGTCGAACCCGACCACACTTCCGCGCGTCAATCGCGGCCGGATGAGCTCCAGACACTGCCGCGTGGGCTCGTACAGATCGAAGTCGAAGTAGGCCAGCGCGACGATGGTCTCGGGAGCCTCGGCCAAATAGCGGGGCAGCTCAACCGTCCCATCTCCCGCGCGAAGCTCGAACTTCTTGATGTGCGCGAGCGGGTTCAGACTCTCGTGCAGGGCAAGCACGCGCTCGAGATAGCGCTGGTAGTCCGGCGCCACGGCCAACTGCCCGGGACGCATCATCGGCGCTCGACCGTCCTCGGGCGCGATATCTGGAAAACCTTGAAAGGTATCGAAACCCACGATCTTCCGATGGCGGTTGAAGGGGTCGTAGATCCCGCGGAGCGCTGAGAACAGCGCGAGATTCTGTCCCCACCGCGTGCCAAACTCCATCACGACGCCCTGCACGTCGACGATCTGACGAAACAGGAAGTCCATGAAGAGCATGCGCGAGAGGTTCTTCGATTCCAGGAACAGTCCGAGGTTCGAAAGCAGCTGCTCAGGTGGAATCGGAGCCTCCTGGAGTAGCTCGACCAGCGCGCCGCGATCCTCGCGCTCCGTGTCGCTTCCGTACTCGGTAATGGCCAACTGACTCGTACTCATCCCACCTCCCGTCGGGTGCGCCTACGCCCCGCGCGACGCATCGCCGCCTTCGATCACAGCCGGAATCGGCGTATCGCCATGTGCGATCACCCAGCCCCAGTACCTGGTGCGACCCTCCGTCAAACGAAAACGCGTCTTCCCGTTGCCGGCCATTGGCCGAATCTTGATCGGCTTCAACATCTCGCCGTCGCTCATCTGGCGTGCCAGTTCGGCTGGCCCGGGATGGATACCGAGCGCGTTCGCCCTCGCCTCCGCCAATGTCGTGTACACTGGGCGCCCTTGCTCGTGCTCGACGACGATCTCTTCGGGGGGCACGCACCGCGTCGGCTGACTGAACGCCGCGCCGAGTCGCTCGCGGTCCGCGGGATCCAGTCGCACGCTGGCGGTCGCCGCGTTGGCGCGCAGGTGGGATAGTGAGCTCGCTTTCGGAATCGCGATCACCTGCTGCTCTTGCAACAGCCAAGCGAGCGCCAGCTGCGACACCGACAGGCCGTAGCGCTCCGCCATGACCACCGCGATCGGGAATGCGGCCAGATCAGCGGCCAGGCGCCCGACCGCAAGCGGACTGTACGCGATGAGCGTCAGTTCACGTGCTCGGCACTCCGGGAGAAGATGCGTTTCGACGCTCCGCTCAAGAAGGCTGTACTCCTGCTGCACGGACACGATGTGCTCACCCGCGGGAGTCGCAAGCGCCCGCAGTGTTTCTGCCGCCGTACAGTTGCCGAGTCCCAGGAAACGCGCCTTGCCGACCTCGACGAGGCGGCGCATGGTATCGAGCGTTTCGTCGACCGGAACGTCGTAGCACGGCCAGTGGACCTGCAGCAGGTCGACGTAGTCCGTTCGCATCCGGCGCAGACTCGCCTCGACCGAGGCGATCAGTCCGCCCCGCGTACTCGCCGTCGGCGGAAACTTCGTAGCGATCACGACCGAGGAGCGCCGGCCAGTGACCGCGCGGCCCACCAGCTCCTCCGCATGTCCCGCACCGTAACCCGGAGCCGTGTCGACAAAGCGCATTCCGAGGTCGAACCCTGCCTGCAAACTGCGAATGCAGGCGGCGTCGTTCTGCTCATCGCGAGCGAACGTACCGCCGACGCCCATGGTTCCCTGCCCGACGGCAGAGACCGTGACATCGCGTCCTCCCAAACGGCGCTCGCTCACGCCCGCACCTCCGTTCCTGCCCTCGCCATGCCCGGCGTGCGATCGCGACGCGCCGACCCATCGGCCTGCAGCACGCGGACAATGCCCGCAGCGTCGATCCCGGCCACCCGCTCCGCTCCGGCTCGGCCGGTCGCGCCCAGATACACGTCATCGTTCAGCGAGAGTCGACGAAACGTCGGGTTCACTCCCTCGTCGGCGATCAGTTCGGCCACCAACGAGCCCAGTCCTCCCACACTCGAATGCTCCTCGACCGTCACCACGAGCGGGGCCGCCCGAAGCAACGGTCGAAGCAAGCTTTCGGGCACTGGCTTCAAGCGAAAGCAGTCGACCACCGTCGCGTCGACACCCGAGTCGCGCGCATGGGCTGCCGCCGTCACCGCGCGCCCGACTGAACACCCGGTCGCAATGACGAGCGCATCCTTCCCCGTCGCGAGCACACGTGCACCCGCACCGAGCTCGGCGGCGGAGAGCGTGGCGTGCGGTTCAGGAGCCTCCTTGTCCATTCGGATGAATGCCGGCCCCCGGGCCGCGGCCGCTTCGTATACGACGGCGCCGGCCGTCATCCCGTCGGCCGGGTTGTAGACAGTCATCCCGGGGAGCGCGCGCAGCAGTCCGATGTCGTAGATCCCGTGATGGGTCGGCCCATCTGCACCGTACGAAAGACCACTCCCGACACCGAGTCCGATGACGGGAAGCCGATGGGCACACACGTCCAGGCGCAGCTGCTCATAGCACCGAGCTGTCACGTGGGAGAGAATTCCGTAAGTGAACACTAGGTTCCCGCCGAGGGCCAACCCTGCCGCGACCGAGATCATGTTCTGCTCGGCGATCCCGACATTGATGACCTGCGCTGGCCGCGTAGCACGCAGCGCATCGAGCCCGAGGGCACCCATATCGTTGGTGAGCACGAACACGCGCGGATCCTGCGCCGCACGCTGCGCAATCGCGTCGAACACCGCGTCGCGTGGATCCAAACCGGCCATCAGCTCACCCCTTCGAGCGCGTGGACCAGCTGGGACCTGGCCTCGTCGATCTCTGATCCGCGCGGCATGCGATGGTGCCAGGATTCGGACGATTCCATGAAGCTGACGCCCTTCCCTTTGATGGTCTCCGCGATCACGACTCGTGGCGGTCCGCTGCGGCCGCGCGGCAGGTCGTCGCACGCCGTCTGGAGCGCGCCGATATCGTGACCATCAACCTCGCGAACGTCCCACCCGACCGCCCGCCACCGATCAGCGAACGGCTCGAGCGCGGAGCTACGCTCAGTCGATGTCGTGGCACCCAGACGATTGCGGTCGACAATGGCGAGCAGATTGCCGAGCCGATGATGGCTCGCGAACGCCGCGGCCTCCCAGATCGACCCTTCATGACATTCTCCATCGCCGAGTACGGTCGCGGCGATCCACTCGGCACCCTCGTGCCGTGCGCTGAGCGCCAACCCCGCGGCGAGTCCCAATCCATGGCCCAACGAGCCAGACACGACCTCCACACCCGGAAGCAGTGGATCCGGATGCCCCGCGATCCGGCTGCCATCGCGGGCAAAGGTGGCGAGCTCGCTCGACGGAAAGAACCCCAGATCAGCCAGGAGCGCGTACAACGTGAGACAGCCATGCCCTTTGCTGAGTATGAATCGGTCACGGGCAAGCCAGGCTGGATCGCCGGGACGCACGCGTAGCACTCCCCCATGGAAGAGCGTCACGCCGATCTCCACCCAGGAGAACGCTGGTGGCACGTGCCCCTTGCCGGCGGCAAGCGCCGTCTCCATCACCTGTAGGCGAACAGCTGCCGCCTTCTGCTCCAGCGCGTCCACGAATTAGCTTCCCCGACGTGGGCGCCACGCGAGGCTCACCCATCCATCGTGATAGAGGCTCCCAAGATGCTTCTTCACGTGCAGGATCTCGACCTGCCCGCGTTGCTCGAGCGCGCGCAGCTCCGAGAGGTAGCCCCGCAGGTACCCGCGCTTCTCGGCATAGCGTGCCGCCACGAAATCGAAGAGGGATTCCGGATCGTAGAGTTCGTGCACCGGCTCGAGATGCACGCACATCGCGGGATTCGCCGCGCGTAGATAGTCGAGCATCGGTCCGAACGATGTCCCGAGCTGCTCCAATGCACCGAAGGTCACGATCCCCGCGTCGGGCGCGACCGCGCAACTCGTATCGGGGTGCAGCATGTCGAATCGCCGGCCCGCGATATCGAGGTCCAGCGTACTCGACACCTTGGCGAGGACCTTCTGCGAGGCCGTCGCCCAATCGAGCCCGGTATACGACCGATCCGGACGGCTCTGCGCGAACGCCACCAGGTTGTGCCCTGGGCCGCACCCAAACTCGTAGACGCTCCTCACGTCACGAAGAAACGTCTCGCTGAACCACGCCTGCATCACGCGCACGAAGTCCGCTTCGAACGTTCCGGCCTTCGGCCGCACATACTCGCCATCGAGGCGCACGATCCGCCGCTCGGGCCTCAGGTAGTGCGGCCACAACTCCTCTGGCCGACCGCCCGATGCTTCGAACCGTGCCAACACATCCCCCCAACCGTTCTCCCACGCCTCGATGCGTGCCGGCCCTGCGACGGAGAGGTCCCCCTCGAGCGCCTGGAGCACCCCGAGCACGATGGCGTCTCGCGCCCGGCCGCCCAACACCTCGTAGTCGAAGTCCGCCGCATGAATGATCTCTCGACACCGCGCCGGCACGCTCTCGGGCGTTATCCCGAGGAGCGACGCGAAGCCCTCGATGTCGAGCGTGCGCGTCTCGCCTTCACGCGGCGCGCCACATTCGTCTACGCCCGCCGGGCGCGCGTTCCGTTCAACTTCCCGTTCCAGCCCGTGCACTGATCCTCTCCCCTCGCACCCGCCGTCCCACCGTCGCGCGCGGCGCCTTTTGCGGCCGCTTCTCCAACGTCGGAGCTTCGCTCCACGATCCGTAGTGAATGATGCGACTCCCCTCGTGCTCGAACGCGAAAGGCACATGGAGATACCCCTGCAGCGCGCGCAGCACCGCCTCACGCCGGCGTGGAGGCACGTAGAACACCATGAACCCTGAGCCGCCCGCGCCGAGCAACTTGCCGCCGAGCGCACCGTGCTTCATCGCTTTCTGATAGACGTCCTCGACCACCAGGCTCGCCACGCGTGAGCTGAGCTGGCGCTTCAAACTCCAGGTCTCGTGCAGAAGCGCCCCGAATGCATCGATGTCGGTATCCGATGCGAGGATCTGCACTCCCTCGTCGACCATGGCGCGCATACGACGCACCACGGCCCGCCGCTCGGACAGATTCGCCACGACGTCCGCCGCCACCTCCGAAGCCAGGCGGCTGGTGCCCGTGTAGAACAGAAGCAATCGTTCCTGCAGATCAGCGATTCGCGTGGGGGCAACGGTGACGGGATCGACGATGATCTCGCCGCCCTGCTGAAACTCGATGCGGTTCAGTCCGCCGTATGCCGCCGCCACCTGGTCCTGCGAGCCGACGTTGTCTCCCATGCGCTCCTGCTCGAGCTCGATCGCCTTCCGTGCCAACTCCTGCTTGCCGATCATCTGCCCGCGAAACGCTGTCAGTGCTTGAATCAGGCCCACAGCGAAGGACGAGCTCGATCCCATACCGGCCCGCGCAGGCAGATCGCCCTGATGGTGAATCTCGAGGCCGACCGAGTCGTCGAATTCGAGAAATCGCATACCTTCACGCACGGTCGGGTGCAGAATCTCGGCCACGGTCGACACGGTCTCGACGTGTGACCAGACGACCCGGTGCTTGGTCGTGAAGAACGGCGGCAAATGCCGCACGGTCAGGTAGCAGTACTTGTCGATCGTCGTCGACAGTACCGCGCCGCCTTCAGCGCGATACCACGCCGGATAGTCACTGCCGCCGCCGAAGAACGACAGCCGATATGGGGCTCGCGCAATGATCATGCGGCCAGTGTCAGCGGGTCCCGCAGCCGACTGCGATGATACTCGAGAAGATCTTCCAGGGTCTGCTCGAGCGGTATCTCCGGGCGCCACCCTGTGGCCGTACGGAACTTGCTCGTGTCGGGCACCTGCAGTGTGACATCCGATGGCCGCACCAGCGCCGGATCCACCTCGTGGGCGATCGGACAGGTAGCCATGCCCTTCAGCAGCTCGAGCATCTGACCGACCGTCATCGTGCGGTCGCCGCCGACGTTGTACACCTCACCTGCTGGGCACTTCTCCAGAAGCAGCCAGTACGCGCGTACCGCATCACGGACGTCTGCGAAGGTGCGCACACTGTCCAGGTTTCCGACCCGAAGTGGCGGCACCATGACGCCGGCCTCGATCTCGGCGATCTGCTTGGCGAACGCACTCTCGGCGAAGACATCACCACGCCGTGGCCCGGTGTGCGTGAACATGCGCGTGCGAACCGTACGGATGCCGTACGAGAGAAAGTACTGGCGCGCCACCATGTCCTCGCCGACCTTCGACACCGCGTAGGGGCTCGCTGGACGAAACTCGTTGGTCTCCCGGATCGGTAGCTCGCCTTCAGCGACCTGCCCGTACACCTCGGACGAGCTACAGATGTGAATTTTCGGATCCTGCTTCGTGATCCGCACCGCGTCGAGCAGGTTCGTCGTGCCGATCACGTTGGTGTGCATGGTGTCGGCCGGAGCAACGAAGCTCGCGGACACGTACGACTGTGCCGCCAGATGGAATATCCAGTCTGGGCGCACCGTCTCGAGAAGACGGACGAGCGAGTGCAGGTCGCGCAGCTCGGCTTCGTGCAGGAAGACACGATCGCGACATTCACGAATGTTCACGAGCGGGCTGCGCCAGCGCACGAGTCCGTGCACCTCGACGTCCGGATGCTCCCGCAGCACGTACTCGGCCAGGTGGCTTCCCACCATGCCGGTGATGCCAGTGATTAGAATCCGCATGGGCTCCCCCTCAAAACGGTCCTTTGAAACGCTTGTAGACATCGGCCATCGACGCATCGTCGGGGAGCGGCACGTCGCGCCCCTCCCGGCCCAAGACCAGTGTCGCCAACTCTTGCGTCAACCGACGCAGGTTGGGATAGAATTCGTCCTCCAAGACTTTGGCGGTCGGACACGGCGCCGGCGCCATCCCGAGCGTCACCACCGGCGCGGTGAGCGCCATCGGCATGCGCTCGCATACGATCCGGCAGATCTCCGCGCAGACGCCGTAGGCCTTCCATGACGTATCGGCGACCAGCAATCGGCCCGTACGCTCGACGCTTTCCATGATCACCCGCGTGTCGGGATGCGACACGCAGTTCAGGTCGATAACCTCGATCTCGATGCCGGCGTGCTGCGCGAGATGGTCCGCTGCGCGCAGTGCCTCGAGGACCATGATCGAGGTCGCCACCACCGTCGCGGCACCGCCCCGACGCACGACCCGCGCCCCCAGCGGGGTATCACCCGTCGCCGCGGCCTCGGCACCAACCCGGAAGTTCACGTCGTACAACAGGCGATGCTCCAGGCTGATGACGGGACCTCGATGATGCTCGATGATCCACGGATAAGTCTGCAAGATGGCATCGGCGCTCGCGGGGGCGAGGACGAGCAACCCCGGCACGTGCGCGAACATCGACTGCAGGCTCTGCGAGTGCTGCGCCCCCTGGCCCCAGCTGCGCCCGATGATCATGCGGACCAACATCGGAACCTCGAACCGTCCACCGAACATGTAGCGGTACTTGGCCGCGAGATTGACGATCTGGTTCATCGCCAGTAGTGCGAAGTCCACTCGAATGTGTGTCTGAATCGGATAGAGGCCGTTCAGCGCCGCGCCGACGGCAATTCCCGTCATGCCCTCCTCGGCGAGCGGTGTATCCATCACCCGCCCCGCGCCGAATTCCTCGGCCAGCCCGAGCGTGGATCCGAACGTCCCCTTGTGATCGTCGACACCCTGCCCGAGAATCACGACGTTCGGATCACGCGTCATCGCGTCATGCATGGAGCGATGCAGCGCATCCCGATAGGTGCAGACGGCCCCGAGGTCGTCGTTGAGCTTGTGAGCGACCCCCATGTCAGGCCACGTCCGCGAGCAGCGCATCGCTGCTCGGCCACGGACTCGCCTCGGCGAAGGCCACGGCGTCGTCGATCTCAGCGGCAATCTCAGCCGTCCACCGCGCAACGAGGTCGGCCTCGCAACACAACGGATCCCGGCGCTTCCACTCCGCCGCTACCTCGGCCGAGCGATAGCCGGCCGCATAGTCCTCCCCGACCCCTACGTGCTCCATGTAGCGCTCCGTCTTGCACTCGACCAGGACAGGCCCCTCGCCCGTGCGGACCTTGCTGACCGCGTCAGCGAGCACCGCGCGCACGGCCATGAAGTCGTAGCCGTCCTCGCACACCGCAACGTTGATGCCGTAACCCCGCGCGTGCTCCGCGATACCGAACGCCTGCCGCGCCTCGCGTGGCGAATGCACAGCTAGCCCGTTGTTCTCACACAACAACACGACGGGCAGTCGATGCAGCGCCGCGAAGTTGAGTGACTCGTGATAGACCCCCTGCTCGGTCGCGCCATCCCCGAAGACCGCCAAAGCAACCTGATCGAGCTTGCGGTGCCGCGCGGCGAGTGCCGAGCCCACGGCATGCGGGATCGTACTCGCCACCACCGCCGATGCGCCCATGAAGCCGACCTCGGGCGCGGCGAGGTGCATCGACCCCGCTTTGCCGCCGCCGCAGCCGGTCGCCTTGCCGTACAACTCGGCGAACATGGCGCGCATGTTGCCGCCCTTCGCCAGGTAAAATGCATGACCGCGGTAGGTGCCAAAAACGAGATCCCGGGCCGCCAGCGCGTCACACGCACCAACAGCGACGGCTTCCTGTCCGATGGATAGGTGAACCGGGCTCTGAATCTTGTCCGACGGATACAGCGCGATGATCCGCTCTTCGACGAGTCGAATGCGGAGCGCGGCGTGAAACAACCGTTCGTACGTATCAGCAACGCTCATGAGGCCACTCCATAGGCACGGAGCGAGGCGTTGCTCCGTGAAGTCATTGCGCGCAGCTCCTCTTCGGCGGCCGCGTAGGATCGTGGCGTGCCGATATCGAGAAACCCCCCACGGGTCGGAAACGCGTCCAGCCCTTTGGCAATCCAGGCCGGCAGCACTTCCGACTCCAATGACACCGCGCGGCCGGTATCGATCGCGCGGAGTTGCGCGCGACCAACGACATAGATCCCGGCGTTGATCCACCCAGGACTCGGCTCGCCCGTCTTTTCGCGAAAGGCGCGCACTGCGTGCTCCGCGTCCATCTCCACCCGCCCGAAGCGGCCTGCGTCCGGCACCTCGGCCACGACCATGGTTGCCGCCGGTCCGCGTTGCTGATGGCGTGCCCACAACTCTCGGAGATCGACCTCGCAGTAGGAGTCGCCGTTCAGGACCAGCACGGGATCCGCATCGAAACGGTCCGCCGCCAAACGCAAGGCGCCGCCGGTCCCTGCAATCTCGTCTTCGTGCGAATACTCGAGCGCGAGGGCGCCGTAGCGATCGCCGATGAGCGCGCGCACTTCCTGCCCGCGATACCCCGTGCACAAGACCACGCGCGCGACGTCGGCGGCCTCGAGCCGATCGAGGAGATACGTGAGAAACGGTCGGCCACCGACGTCGGCCACCACCTTCGCCCGATCGTGGACGGCTGGGGCCAATCGAGTTCCACGGCCACCCACCAACACCAGGGCAGTTCCGCATCGCGCACGTCGAGCCATGACGAAGTCACCCTATGCAAGCGCGTGCCACTTCCGGCGACGCCGGCCCGATACGCTGCAAGTAGCGAGAAACATGCGCGGCAACGGCGAATCGACCCGGCAAAGTTGCCCCGTCGCAGTCGGAAGATTCGTCCCCCGGTCAAACCACTGACAGCTCGCCACACAACCGTTCTGGCACCACCGTAGCCCACGGGCACTCGTACGTGTCGCCACCAGGATGCCGGCGGGAGAGAGGCCCCATTTGGGGTGGCAAAATTGTAGCGCGCCTCCGCCTTGCTATCTCTCGTCGCATTCGCCGCAATTACGCGAAAAATAGTACGAAAAGCGACTTTCGAGATCGAAAACCTAGTTGCGCGTGAACTCGCATGACACATATAAAATCATCCCATGGTGCCGTACCTCCTGGGTCACTCCCTCCGTTCCTGGACGTTCGCCCTCCTCGCGCTCCTGCTCCTGCAGCCGAGCCAGGGTTGGGCCGTCCCCCTCGTTTGCGATCAGCCGGGCAACCCGGACTTCGGAATCACCCCCGAAATGGCCAACGCCAACCTCCTCTGCTTCACCGATCCCTGCGACATCGAGGATGACTTCGAGGCACCGGCGGGATGTGTCGCGGATTTCGGAACACGCGAGGTGCGCATCAACGGCAACATCGACGTGGGCACCGGTACTCTCAGGTTCATGGCCGGGACGATCGAGGTACAGAGCAGCGGCCGCCTCCTGGCGCGCTCCGCGACTGGAGCCACACGCGGCGGCCGAATCGAGCTCATCGCCACCAACGACATCACCATCGCGGGCACCCTCGACATCTCGGGTGACTCGGCCGGAACGATCAAGCTCCAGGCCGGGGGCGATGCCGAAGTCGAGTCGACAGCGACCATCAAGGCGGTCGGAAATGACACCGACACGCCCAACAGCGCCTCCGGGGGTACGGTCGACATCCGAGCCAACGGCCACATCATCGTCGATGCCGACATCGCTGCGCGTGGCGGACCCGAGGGCAGCGGTGGCGATGTCACTTTCCGGGCCGGTATCGACCTCTTCAGCGTGAAGGGCATCGACGTCACGGGCGGTGAGAGCGACGGTGGCGACGTCGACATGTTCGCCGGGGACAACATTACGATCTCCAGAAGGATCGACGCCAGCAGCTTCGCCAACGGTGGCTGTGGCGGCGCCATCTCCGCCCGTGCCGGCCTCGATGCGCTAGGCGGCGTACGCCCCGGCGGTGATCTGGTCGTCGACGGCCTCATCCTGAGCGAAGGAAGCGCTGACGGCGGCGGCGAGGATGCGTTCGGGTGTGACGGTGGCGATATCTCGTTTCAAGCCCTCGGTCATGTCGACGTACGCGCGACCGTCCGAGCAACGGGCGCCGCCCCGGACGGCTTCGGCGGCACCCTCTCCCTCGACAGCTTCGACTCCCTGCCCACGCTGATCACCGAGTTCGACGGCGACATCATCGTCACCGGTCCGATCGAACTCCGCGGACGCGGGCTCGATGGCGACGGCGGCGATGTCGACATCACTGCCGGACGCGATGTCGACATGTCCGCGAGTTCCCTCGATCTCAGCGGTGGCGCCGATGGTGGCGGCTTCACCGCGCGCGCCGGACGTTCGCTCAACCTCGACTCCCCTCTCGACGCCAGTGGCAGGACGGGCGAGGGAGGCGGCGGCTCCATTGATCTTCGCGGCAGTGAAGCCGAGCGCGGCACGCTCACCATCGATAGGGCGATCAAAGCAACGTCGGGCACGGGCTCCCGCGGCGACTTCCTCGCCGCCTCGTGCATCCTCGAGATCACCTCGGCCGCCTCCATAGATATGCGGAGCGATCTCGCCAACGGGGGCGGCACCCTGGATCTGTTCGCCAACCACGGGCTCACGCTGGGCAACGGCAGCCACGGCTTTGCCGGGCCCGCCGGTAGAATCGCCTTCACCTATCCAGCGGGCACCTTGACCGACAACGGCGCTGTCTTCGACCTCGCCCCGATTGCAACGGAAACCGCAAACTCGTTCTTCTTCCCCGTCTGCTCGGTCTGCGGCGACGGCGTCCTCGAAGGTGGTGAGATCTGCGACGACGCCGGCGCCGGCTGCTGCAACGCGACCTGCTCCGTCGACACCTGCGCCACGCCGACCCCCACGCCCACGCAGACACCGACGCCAACACTCACCGCGACCGTGACACCAACGAGCACGCCAACCGTGACTCCGACAGCCACCGTCACGGCGACTCCCACCGCGACCGTGACCCCGACCGCGACCGCCACCGCGACTGTTACCCCGACGGCCACGACTACGCCGACGATGACCGTCACCCCGACGGCCACCGCAGCGACTCCCACCGCGACCGCGGCGACACCAACACCGACAACCACGCCAACCGTGACGCCGACAGCCACGACGACCCCGACGACGACACCTACACCGACGACAACGAGCACGCCGACCGTCACCGCCACGGCAACGATGACGGCCACGGCGACGACAACGCCGACGGCAACAGCCACCCCGACCGAGACCCCGACGCCAACGCCGACGGCCACCACGATCCTGCCTCTCCTCGAGGACAGCAAATCCGTAATCCGATGCGAGCGCGCCATCAGCAAGGTCTCGACGAAGCTGTTCCTGCTCGAACTCGAGTCGATAGAGAAATGCGGCGTTGGCGCGTTCAAGTGCGTCCAGACGCGCGCGGAGGGCGCGGACCGCAGCAAGTGCCTCGTGAGCGCCGCCAGCAGATGCGAGCGCAAGCTCGGGCGGATCTCGAAAGCCAGAGTCGCCGTCACCGAGGCGTTCGACAAGGAGTGCGGCGGAAGTCCCGCCCTGGTCCCCCTGCCCTTCATGCGCTCGTCAGAGGTCATCGGTTTCGAGGAGATCGAGCCCGAGTGTCTGAGCGAAATCGGGCTGTCACTGACGTCGCTCCCCGCCATCACCGCATGCGTCCGCTTCGCCGGCAGCTGCCGGATCGAGACGGTCACGGAGATGAGCATTCCTCACATCGGCGACCTCTTCGCGCAGTTCGAGAACGTCTCGTCGGGCGGCTGCTTGCCCGCGCCCGACGGCAATCTCGCGAGCCTCGTCGGCACGGATCTCGAACGCCCCGTCCAGAAGTGCCAGAAAGCGATCGCCACCGGCAGCCGCCGCCTGGTGAAGAAGCAGATCAGCGTCGGCCGGAAGTGCGCGGACACGCTCTTTCGCTGTCGACTCGGCGGCAATGACGCCGCGAAGTGCCAGAAGATCGGCGACCGATGCGCGGCACGCCTGGCGAAGCTCGCCGCCCCCGGGCGTGGGGCGGTCGAGAAACTCGAGGCCACCATCATCAAAGCATGCAACGAGCTCCCCGCCAGCGCCATCCTCTCCGACGCCGGTCTGGGCTACGGCGATGTCGCGGATCGATGCGCCGCGGTCGGCACGGGACCGCTCAGCGATGTGTCGGAGCTGGCACGATGCGTCTCGCGCTCGTACCGTTGCGCCACGAACTCGCTGACCCGTCTGGCGCTGCCGATGGTCGATATGGAGCTGCAGCGGGTGGGCGTGACGCTCGGAGATGAGAGTTTCTGCTCGAACGCGCTGCCGATCGCCACTCCGACCGCGGCCACCGAGCCGACGCCAACACTCACCGCGGCGCCCGCCGCTACCGTGACGCCCCTGCCGACCGCAACGGCCACACCAACCGTTACCGCGACCATGACGGCAGCAGCCCCGACGGCCACCGTCACCGGCACGCCCGTGCGGACGCCAGATCCCAGCCCCACGACGACGCCCGACCCCGACCCCACGACGACGCCCGTCGACATGCCCACGGCGACCGCCACGTCGACCCCTGTCGCCACGGATACGCCACTCTCGACGCCGACTTCCACGGCGACACCAACCGTGACGCCGACCACAGACCCGAGCGCAACGTCAACGCCAGCAGCCACGCCAACCACGACCGCGAGCGCGACCGCCACGACAACGCCGACCGCCACAGCCACTGTCACCTCGACGGCGACACCGAGCCCAACCTCGACAGCGACCACGACTCCGAGCCCCACGACGAGCCCGAGCACAACGCCCACCCCGGCGCTCACCGCAACGCCCACCCCGACCGCCACCCAAACGCCGGGCCTGACCTGTGGCGACGGCGTCCTCGATCTCGGTGAGCAGTGCGACTTCGGCGACCTGGTGGATGGCGACGGCTGCAGCAGCCTCTGCGAGTTCGAGTTCCTGATCCCCGGTGGTGGAGGCTCAAAGACCGACTGCATCGGCGAGATCGCCGTCGTCAATCCAAACAACGATCCGGCCCTTGGCAGCGATGATCTTCCGAGCAAGAACCAGCGCTGCGTCGACGGCGATCCGACCTGCGATGCCGATGGCCTCGTCAACGATCAGTGCGTGTTTCAGGTAGCCGTCTGCCTCCTCGTCGACGATCCGCTTCTCCCCGACTGCACACTCGAACTTCCGGTGTACGAGGCCATCGAGAGGTTTGTCCTGCTCACACCTCGACCCACGGCCGCGAATGCAATGGACGCGAGCAACGCACTAGCCCTCCTTGCGGAGTTCCAGGCGTTGACGGCGATCGAGCCGACCGGAGCGAGCGAAAATACCTTCGAGTTCCCGACCCCGATCAGCCCGATCCATCCGGACAACTGCACGGGAACGGCGGCCGTCGTCCTCGCCCTCGACGGCAAGGACACGCACACCGAGGAGATCCGGACCCGCGCCTATTCGCTCACGCTGGAGGGCGATTCGGTCGGCACGCGCGATACGGACTCGATCGATCTGATCTGCGACAGCCCGTTCTGAGATCCAGAGCCTGACGCACCGACTTCCTCCGTCACTCCACGGTGGCTGGTCCACCAGGAACGAGCTAGAAAGCAGGCGTGAGCCTCGAAGACGCCATCCGGCAGGAAGCGGCGGCCCTCGGATTCAGCGCATGCGGGTTCGCGGCCGCCGCACCGTTGACACGCGGCCCGTTTCTCGAAGGCTGGCTGGACGCCGGCTTCGCGGGCCAGATGCACTATCTGGCCCGCCGCCCGGCGCGGCGTCTCACGGTTGCCGGCATCCTCCCCGACGCGCGAACGGTGATCAGCTTGGCCGTCCCGTACGCCCCACCGCCGCTACCGGCGATCGATTGCGACGCGGAACTACGCGGCCGCATTGCCGCCTACACCGTCGGCCCGGACTACCACGACACGATTGGCGCCCAGCTCGACCAGCTCGCAGACTTCATTACCGCCCGCGCGCCGGGGACTCGTTGCCGACCGTACGTTGATACGGGCGCCGTCCTCGAGCGTGAATGGGCCGTCCGAGGCGGCCTCGGCTGGTTCGGGAAGAACACGATGCTGCTCAGCACACGGGCGGGATCCTGGTTCTTCCTGGCCGAACTCGTGACCACGCTTGCGCTCACCCCCGATGAGGCCACCGAGGCACACTGCGGTCGCTGCACGAGTTGCCTGGACGCGTGCCCTACGGGCGCACTCGAGGACGGCCTGGTGATGAACGCCCCCAAGTGCATCTCGTATCTGACGATCGAGCACCGCGGGGCCGTCCCGCGCACCCTCCGCCCGCGCCTGGGAGCATGGATTTTCGGGTGTGACATCTGTCAGACGGTGTGCCCGTGGAACGAGTCCGATCGCCCGACGATCGGCAAGCCGGCATCAGCCACACCTGGCAGCCCGCAGGCGAGAGCCCCGCAGGCGAGAGCCCCGCAGGCCAGAGCCCCGCAGGCCAGAGCATGGGTGGCTCCGCCCACGCGACCGCCTTCGGCCGACGTCGAGTGGCTCTACCCCCGACTCACCGAGCTGGTCACGCTCGACGAGCCCGGCTTCCGCGCCCGCTACGCCCGCACGGCAATTGCGCGCACCAAACGCCGCGGCCTCCTGCGAAACGTCGCCGTGGCACTAGGAAACGCCACCAACCCGGCCGCGGTCGCACCGTTGACCGTCGCCCTCTGCGACCCCGAGCCTCTCGTACGCGCACATGCCGCGTGGGCGCTCGGTGCGCATCACGCGCGGGGACACTCGATGGCGGCGGACGCCCTCATCAAACACCGCGGTCAGGAGACGGATCCGGTCGTCGATGCGGAAATCGCCGCAGCGCTCAGCTGACCAACGGCATCGACGCTACGTCGTCGCCAATGCCCAACACCAGCAGCAGCTGCGTGCGGACTCGTGCGGCGGTCGCATCCGGACCGTCGGCATCCACGCGAATACGCCCGCCTGCCGTCATGTCGTGTCCACCAGCGGAATCGGTCCCGAGGACCCGCTGCAAGATATCTCCGGCGTTCACCTCGCGCTCGGTCGTCCGCAAGGACACCTGCAGGAACTCCCCAAAGGTCCCGATGGCGCAAGCCCACTCGACATCGTCGAGGCGCAGCAGAAAGTCGGCAACCTCGGCGACCATGTCCGGATACTGCACCTCGGGCAGGGTGGAGACGACCGCGCGTCCGTGCACGGTCGCACGCTCGATCGCGTCGCGGAACGCACGAAAGTAGACGCGCGGTACCCGAGCGTTCTCGATTTTTGCCAGCCGCCGCTTGTTGGCAAAGGGGTACAGGAACTGCGCCGCCGCAATGTCCGCGGGTGTCGACTCCCGCCCCAGATCCTGGGTCTCGGCCGCGATACCGTAGAAGAGCGCGGTCGCGATCTTGCTCTCCGCCTCGAGACGAGACTCCTGCAGGTACTCGGTCAGGATCGTCGACGTGGCGCCATAATGCTCCCGCATGTCGAGGAACGGAACGCCGGCATACTCCGCGTACGCGGGATGATGATCGATGACGACGGTCGGCACGCGATCGCTCGGCAACGAGTTGTTGCTCCTTCCGGGCTGGGTATCGACCAGCGCCACATGCACGTCGCCGCACAGATCGATCTCACCGACCGGTTGGATATTGATGTTCAAGTACTTGAGCATCGCCCGGTTCTCGGCCCGCCCGACGATGCCACCACGCGCGATGACCGCGTCTTTGTCGAGACACTCGCGCACCAGGTAGCGCAGGGTCGCCGCGCACGCCAGTGCGTCCGGATCCGGATTGTCGTGGGGAAGAATGACCAGCGGCACCGGACCCTCGAGCACCCGGAGCAATCCCGCCACCCGGCTCTTGGGGTCTATGGATGCCATACCTGCGAGGCCGCATTATAGGATCGGCACCCTAGTTGTCCAACCTTGATTCGCGATCCCGTGGAGCCCGATGTCGCGGTATGGTAGCGAAAAGGTTAGGTATCCTGACCATGCCAAGTCCGAGAGAACAGTTTGCGGCGCTGGTTGCCGCGGGGAACGGATGTGATCTCGACCGTGCGGCGCTCGAGATAGCGCGGATCGCGTATCCGGATCTCGACCCGAGCCCCTACATGGCGCGCATCGAGGCCTACGCCGATACACTCAGGACCCGCGTCGGTCGGACCCTTCCCCCAGACGAGGCCACGCTGGAGATCGCACGCTACCTGTTCGAGGAGCTGGGATTCCATGGCAACAGCGAAGACTACTACGACCCGCGGAACAGCTTCCTGAACGATGTACTCGATCGCCGCACCGGTATCCCAATCGCGCTCAGCGTGCTGCTGCTCAGCGTCGCAGCACGCCTCAACCTGCCCGCGCACGGGGTCGGCTTCCCTGGCCACTTTCTCGTGCGCGTCGACGCTCCGAACGGACCGCTGATCCTCGACCCATTCTCCGGCGGGCGCGCTGTCCCACGGGACGAGTTACTCGCGCGGCTGCGTGCATTCGCCGAAGCCGGCGGCGGGCCGCCCGGGAGCGATCTCCAGCGCGTCCTGGCGCAGGCTCTGCAACCGACGGGAACGCTCGAGATCCTCGGGCGCATGCTCGGCAACCTCCTGAGCATCTACCTGGATCGTGACGACAGTCAGGCCGCGCTGCACACCGTGGACCTGCTCTTGGTCGTGGCCCCCGATGCCCCCGAGCCGACCCGCCTGCGGGGCATCCTCTACGAGCGCCTCGAGTGCTACGCCTCGGCCCTCGGCGATCTGCGACGATATCTGGTCCTCGCGCCACGCGGCCCGTTCGCCGCTGAAGTGCGCACCCGTATCCTCGAGTTGGAAGAACACGGCGCGCTACACTGATCGCGCGTGCCGCGAGCCACGTCGCGAGCATCGCAGCTTGCCGTGGCTGAGCCATCTGGTAGCGTGGCGCTCCCACCATGACGACGACTGCGCTGCCCCAGCAACTCTTCTCCGATCGATACGGAGTATCCGAACGCGCCCTCGAACAGGCGCTCGGCTCGGCACTCGCACGTCGCGCCGACTACGGCGACCTGTACTTCGAGCATGCGACCACCGAAGCGCTGTCCCTCGAAGATGGCGTCGTCAAGCATACCAGCAAGAATACCTCGCAAGGGGTGGGTGTGCGCGTCCTTGCCGGGGAGAAGACCGGATACGCGTATAGCGACGAGGTGACCGTCGGTGCGCTCGATCAGGCCGCGCGGACGGCCGGACACATCGCCGCGGCATCCTCGGAAGATCGCACCGTCAACGTAACCCCGGCGGTTCGCGGTCACGACCTCTACGCACTCTCCGCACCACCGATCCAAGCCCCCTTGCGCGACAAAATCGCGCTTCTCGAGGCTATCGACCGCGAGGCGCGCGCGCTCGACCCACGCGTCAAGAGTGTCCTGGCCTCCATCGTCGTCGAGCAGAAGCTGGTGATGATCGCCACTTCCGACGGCGGGTTGACCAGCGACGTCCAGCCCCTGGCACGCGTCCAGGTGACCTGCATCGCCGAGGACGCCAACGGCCGGCAGCGCGGCAGCTTCGGCGGCGGCGGTCGCCATCCGTTCCAATTCTTTCTCGATGGCGACACCCACCTCCGCTATGCCCGCGAGGCAGCGCGCGAGGCCCTGACCAATCTCGATGCGGTCGACGCCCCAGCCGGCGAAATGACCGTGGTCCTCGGCCCCGGCTGGCCAGGCATTCTCCTGCACGAAGCCATCGGCCACGGACTCGAGGGCGACTTCAACCGCAAGGGCACCTCCGCATTCTCCAACTTGCTCGGCAAGCGCGTCGCCTCGGAATTGTGCACCGTCATCGACGACGGCACGATCCCCAACCGTCGCGGCTCGCTCAATGTCGACGACGAAGGCACCCCGACCGAGCGCACTGTGCTGATCGAGCGCGGTATTCTTCGCGGCTACCTCCAAGACCGCCTGAACGCCAAGCTCATGGGTATGCCGGCCACCGGGAACGGCCGGCGCGAGAGCTATGCGCACGCCCCGATGCCGCGAATGACGAACACGTTCATGGTGGCCGGCGAATCCGATCCCGAGGATATCATCCGCTCCGTCGACCGTGGACTCTATGCCGTGTCGTTCGGCGGAGGCCAGGTCGACATCACCAGCGGAAAGTTCGTCTTCTCCGCGAGTGAGGCTTACCTGATCGAGAACGGGAAGCGCACCCGCCCGGTCAAGGGCGCCACGCTGATCGGAAACGGCCCCGATGTCCTCACACGCATCGGAATGGTCGGACACGATCAGCGGCTGGACGAGGGCATCGGAACCTGCGGCAAGGACGGCCAATCGGTTCCCGTCGGTGTCGGCCTCCCAACCATCCGGATCGACGGCCTCGTCGTCGGCGGTACGCAGGCATGACCCACCGCGGACACGCAGGCATGACCCACGTGAGCCCGGCATGAGTACGACGGCTGCGCGCGCCGATGAGCTGCGCTCCGTGCTGCAAGAAACGCTCGATCACGCCAGCGCCGCGGGCGCCACGGCGGCCGATGTCGTTGCCGCGGAGAGCCTCGCCCTGTCGGCCTCGGTACGCCTGGGCGAAGTCGAGAAGCTCACTGACGCCCGCGAGAAGCGCCTCGGTCTCCGCGTCTTTGTCGGTGGCCGGTCTGCCATCGCCGGAACGTCGGACCTCTCGAAGCGGAGTCTCCGTCGCTTCGCCGTGGAAACGGTCGAGCTCGCACGCGTCACCGCCGCCGACCCGCTGAACGGCCTCCCCGACCGCGGCGCCCTGGCAACCGAAGCTCCCGATCTCGATCTCTACGACACCGGCGCGACGATCGTCGCCCCCGACGACGCGCTCCAAGACGCGCGCACCGCCGAAGCCGCGGCGCTCGAGGCCGACCCCCGCCTCGACAACTCGGAGGGCGCGGAGTTCTCGCAAAACGCCTCGACCATCGCCTACGCCTCGACGCTCGGCTTCGACGGCGGCTATCGGCGGTCGAGTTTCCATCTGGGAGTCCAGCCCGTCGCCACGGCCGACGGAGCGATGCAGCGGGACTACTGGTACGCCCGCGCACGCCACCGAACCGATCTCGAAGATGCGAGATCCATCGGCCAGCGCGCCGCCGCCCGCACCCTACGACGACTCGGCGCCCGCAAGGTCAAGACACAGGAGGCCCCGGTCGTCTTCGAACCGGAGGTCGCCGCCTCACTCCTAGGCCACCTGGCCGGCGCCGTCACGGGTCAGAGTCTGTATCGCGGGACATCGTTTCTCCTCGGACGCCTGGGCGAAACCATTGCCGCCTCGGGAGTCACCGTCGTCGATGACGGACGACTCCAGCGGGGCCATGGCTCTCGCCCGTTCGACGCCGAGGGACTGCCCACACGCAGGAACGTGGTCGTCGAGAACGGCCACCTACGGAGCTACCTCCTCGACACCTACTCCGCACGCCGCCTCGAGCTGCAGCCGACGGGAAACGCGGCTCGTGCCGTCGACGGAGGCCCGTCGTCATCGCCCACGAACCTCTACCTCGAAGCCGGGCAGCACTCCCCCGACGACATCATCGGCTCGATCGACCGAGGCCTGCTGGTCACCGAACTGATCGGCTTCGGTGTGAACCAGGTGACGGGTGACTACTCGCGAGGCGCCGCTGGCCTGTGGATCGAACACGGCGAAGTGACACACGCCGTCGAAGAGATCACGATCGCAGGAAACCTGCTCGACATGTTCCGCGACATCGAGATGATCGGCAACGATCTGACCTTTCGCGGCAGCATCGCCGCCCCGACCGTGAAGATCGGGCGCATGACCATCGCCGGCAGCTAGCGACGCGCGGTCAGAACCGCCTCGGCCCGACTATCGGAGCGCGTCGAGGCCGGCCAGGTCGTGAACGCTGGCGCGCTGATTCAGGCGCTGAATCCAGCTCGCGAGGTTCTTCCACTCGGGGTCGAGCTCGATGCCCAGCGCCGGCAGGATCACTACGCGCGGCGCGAACGCGACATCCGCGAGGGAAAAGTTCCCTACCAACCAGGACCGTCCGGACAGGGAACCGTCGAGAACCGCCAGCATGCGGCCAACCTGCTGTCGTGCCGCCGTCACACGCTCGGTGTTCTGCTCACCCTCCGGCTTCCGCGTCTCTTCTAGAATGGCATCGGTGACGCGAATGAAGGCATTGTCCGCATAGTCTTCGAGGGCGCGGACGCGTGCGCGAGCCGCCGAATCCGAGGGCATCAGCTCCGGATGGGGATACTCATCCTCGAGATACTCGTTGATGATTGTCGAATCGTAGACGATGACCTCGTCGTCGATCAGTGCCGGCACCGTGCCGAAAGGGTTGAGCTTCAGGAAATCCGGGCTCTTTTGCTCGCCGGCCTGGAGGTCGATCGCCGTGGTCTCAAAGCTGAGATCTTTCTCGGCAAGGACAATGCGCGTCTTCTGGCAGAACGGACTCTCAGCACAATCGTACAGCTTCAGCATCAATCAACCCTTCCCCAACAGTGTTCTAGATTTCAAACCCGGTGAAGAGGCGCAGCTTATGGGAATCATCCCAATCGCGAAAGGCCACGGCGTGCATTTTTTCTGCGCCCGGGGTCCCGACCTCGCCGAACTAGCTCACGGTAGGTGCTGCCAGGCGTGATAGGAGCTCCGGACCAGCGGGCCGGCCTCGACGTGCCGGAAGCCGAAATCTTTGGCCAAGGCCCCGATCTCGGCGAACTCGTCGGGGTGGAGATAGCGCGCGACGGCCAACTGGGATGGACTCGGACGGAGGTATTGCCCGAGGGTCAAGATATCGCATGCGTGCTCTCGGAGATCCTCGAACACCCGAAGAAGCTCGCCCCGCTCCTCACCGAGGCCGAGCATGAGACCGCTCTTGGTCGGCAGCTCCGGTCGCAGTCGCTTGGCCGCCCGGAGCAACGCCAGGGAGCGCTCGTAGCGCGATCCCGGCCGTGCCTGCTTGTACAGTCGTGGCACGGTCTCGGTGTTGTGGTTCAGGACGGCAATCGGCGCCGCGACAACGGTCGCCACCGCGGCCTCGTCTCCTTGGAAGTCCGGGACGAGCACCTCCACCCGGCATCCTGGCTGGTGTGCCACAATGGCGCGCGCCGTCGCGGCGAAATGCGCCGCACCGCCATCCGCAAGATCGTCGCGATCGACCGAGGTCACCACGACGTGGCGCAACCCCAGCTCTGCCGCCGCCTCCCCGACCCGGCGCGGCTCGTCGGCGTCGACCGTCGCGGGCCGGCCGTGCTGGACAGCGCAAAAACCGCAGTTCCGCGTGCAGGTGTCGCCGAGCAGCATGAACGTCGCCGTACCGTGCGCCCAGCACTCACCGACATTCGGGCACTGCGCTTCCTCGCAAACCGTATGGAGATCGAGCCTCCGGACGACCGTCCGGGTCTCATCGACGGCGGCGCCGGTCGGGGCACGTACCCGAATCCACTCTGGATGGCGACGGGGGATCACCCACCCACCTCGCACTGGCGATGGGGGGTCGCCCCACCCCCCGCGCAATGGCGATGGGGGGTCACCCACCCACCACGTAGCCAAACGTTGCCCGAAACTCCTGCTCGACGACCCGGGCCACCTCTGGAAGCGCAGGACACGCGCCCGTCGCCTGCTCGAGTGACGTCACCCCGGTGCCCTCGAGACCGCAGGGTACGATCGCAGAGAACGCGCCACGCATGTCGGCAACGTTCAGCGCGAATCCGTGCAGCGTCACCCACCGTCGCATACCGACGCCGATGGCGGCGAGCTTGTCTTGCCCACACCAAACGCCGGTCATGCCGACCCGCCGCTCCGTGCGCACGCCGTAACGCTCCGCTACGCGCATGAGCACCGATTCGAGATCCCGGAGATACCGGTCGACGTCCTGCCCTCGCTGGCCGAGGTTGATGATCGGATAGCCGACGAGCTGCCCCGGGGCGTGGCAGGTGGCGTCGCCGCCACGGCTCACGCGCAACACCGGCACGTCGGCCCGCAGGACGTGGTCGGCGTCGCCCCGTCGCCCAAGCGTAATCACTGGCTCGTGCTCCACCAGGACCAGGCAGTCGCGTGCGC
The DNA here is from genome assembly GCA_029262315.1 of Deltaproteobacteria bacterium. Taxonomy (GTDB): domain Bacteria; phylum Desulfobacterota; class Binatia; order UTPRO1; family UTPRO1; genus JAJCZP01. The sequence continues at coordinate 45,749 of JAJCZP010000245.1, forward strand.
CATCGGCCACCTCCGCCTGTAGTTCTCGTTGCAGCGCCAGCGTGGCTTCATAGCACTCGCGGCCGCGCCAGAGAATCCGCAGGTCGTCCGTGGAGCGGGCTGCGGCACTACCGGCCATCCACCACCAGGACGATCGGCTGCTCGAGCAAATGCGCGAGTTCCTCGAGGAAGCGGCTCGCCATCGCACCGTCGACGATCCGATGATCGCACGACAACGTCACCCGCATGGTTTTGGCGGCGACGAGACGGCCCTCGCGGGCTACGGCGCGCTCTTTGATCGCGCCCACGGCGAGAATCGCGGCTTGCGGCGGATTGATCACCGCGGTGAAACTGTCGATCGAGAACATGCCGAGGTTGCTCACCGTGAAGGTCCCGCCGGATAGATCCTCACGCGCGAAACGCCCCTGAGTGGCCTGTTCGCCCAGTCGACGCGCTTCGACGGCCAGCGCAGCCAGCGAGCGCTCGTCGGCATGCCGCAGCACCGGCACGATCAGCCCGTCGTCGATGGCCACCGCCATGCCCAGGTTGATGTCGGCATGAATCACGAACGCGTCGTCTTCGAACGAGCTGTTCAAGCGGGGATGGTGCCGGAGCGCGAGCGCGCACGCGCGGAGGATCATGTGGGTGTACGTGGGCGGCGTGGCGTACACCTCGCTCGCCGCCAGCGCCGCCTTCAGACGCACGGCCTCCGTCATGTCGATCTCCATGGTGACCGAGAAGTGCGGAATGTCGCGAAACGCCTGCGTCATGCGTCGCGCAATGGAGCGCCGCATACGCGAGAGCTCGTGCCGCTCCGCGGGTGCGGCAGGCTCCTCGATCGACGCGCGCGGCGCACTCGGTACAGCCGCGGCGGGAGTACCCACGTTCGCGCTTCGCGCTGCGGTGACTGGCGCAGTTTCCGGCGGGCGATCCCCCACCAGCGCGAGCACATCCTCCTTCACGATCCGCCCGCCTGGACCACTGCCGCGAACCTCGCTGAGCGGAATGCGATGTTCTTCAGCCAACTGCCGCGCGGCGGGGGAGGACTTGATCAAGCCCGACGGGGTCGCAGGAGCGGGAGGCGGCGCCGTGTGCGTCTCGGGGCGCGCATTCGGGCTCGATCCCGCTGTCGGCTCGGGATCGGCGGAGGACTCGTCGTTGAGACGCGCCAATACCGTGCCAACGGTCGCACTCTCCCCCACCCCGACCTCGATCGACGCGAGCGTCCCCGAGGCCGAAGCCTCGAGTTCCATGTCCGCTTTGTCGGTCTCGACCTCCGCGAGGACCTCGCCCACGTCCACGTGATCGCCTGCCTGCTTCAACCAGCGCAGGATGGTCCCCTCCTCCATCGTGTCGCTCAGCCGAGGCATGAGAATCTCTACCGCCATGCCTGAAGTATACGGCCCTCCCCCGGCCCGCGAAACCGTGCCTCCGAACGGCCTATTCGGCCACGGGCGCGGACCGAGCGGGCGCACAGGGTGCGAACGAGCGGCGATGCAGCGGGCTTGGTCCATGCGTCGCCAACGCGGTCAGGTGTTCAGGGGTGGCGTAGCCGACGTGACGCCGAAACCCGTACTGCGGATAGCGAGCATCGAAAGCCCGCATGAGCGCATCGCGATGCTCCTTGGCAACGATCGACGCCGCCGCGACCGAGTAGACGAAGCTATCCCCACGAACGAACGCGCTCTGTGGCATCGGCATCTCGGGAATCGTTCGGGCATCGACCAGCAGATATTCGGGCGGTGCGGGGAGATCCGCCACGGCCAACCGCATCGCCTGCAGCCCGGCCCAGTAGATGTTCAGGCGATCGATTTCTGGTGCGTCCACTACGCCGATGCCGATCCCACGCGCGACGATACGGATCGCCTCGACCGCACGAGCCCGCGCCGCGGCGCTCATCCGCTTGGAGTCCGTCAGCCCATCGGGCAGTCCCTGCTCCCCGAACACGACCGCGGCTGCCACGACGGGTCCGGCGAGCGGCCCCATGCCGACCTCGTCGATGCCCGCGACCCGCGTGAGGCCCGCGCCCCAGAGAAACCGTTCGACGTACGGCTCCGCGAACGTCAGGCCGCGTCCCGGACGCCGACCGCGCACGGCCCTGCCCCGCGCCACCGTCAACCGAGGGTCCGCTCCCACAGCCATACGAGGGACAGTACGAGCGTTGCCAGTGACACCGCAACGACGATGGCACGACGATACCGCACCCGCTGCACGATCAGAATGAACGGATAGGCGAGGAGCACGATCGCGATCTGCCCGAGCTCGACCCCAAGGTTGAACGACACGAGCGCCACAACGAGCGCATCGGTCGACAACTGCAGATCACGCAAGATCGACGCGAATCCGAACCCGTGCACGAGCCCGAAGGCGAAGGTCAGGCGCCACCGACCATGATTGCGGTCGAAGAGCAGGTTCTCAGCCGCCACCCAGGCGATCGAGAGCGCGATGGCGGCCTCGACGGGTTTGCTCGGCAGCACGACGATGTCGAGCGCGGCCAATGCGAGCGTGATGCTGTGGGCCACCGTAAACGACGTCACGATCCCGACGAGCGCCCGCACCCCACCCCCGACGATCAGCAGGGCAATCAAGAACAGAATATGATCGTACCCGGTGGCAATATGCTCGATGCCGAGCAGAACGAATCGCTGCAGTACCTCCCATCGCCCCGGGGCATTTCCAACCACCACCTCGATGTGGTCTCGGGTGAACAGATACTCTTCGACCCCTCCGGGGAACCGAACCTTGGTGAGGTTGTATCCCCGCCCCCCGCTGAGCTGCATCAGGCGGTTCACCAGCCGGATCGGCCGTGTGCCATCGCAGGGTCCCCGCAGCCGGAACACCACCGCGCGTCGCGGATCGATCGAGAAGTCGACAAGGGTCAGCGGACAGGGCTCCCCCCCGGACTCAACCTCTAGACCGCGGGCGAAGCGTTGCTTCAACACGGGATAGTAGTCGAGAATCTCCTCACTGGTGAGCGTACCGTCGTCGTCGATATCCGCGACGGTCAGGTCGTGCACCGAGAGCGCCAGGTCGTACCTGATCCGCGTGGGCTCCACGACGATGGCCGCCGAGCTGATGCCCTGCGGATGCGCCCACGCCGACGTCACTCCACCCAGGACCGCCGTGACAACCAGGCCCCACAGAAGTCCGTGGCTCGATCGCCGCCGCTGGTCCGTACCGGCTGCCACCGCGCTCAGTGGTCGTGCATACTTTCGCCGAGCGCCAGCTTGCAGAGGCGCTGGATCTCGTGGTCCGGGTTGCCACGACTCTGCGACCGCAGAAAGTCCTCGCCCCGTTGCATGCCGCTCTGCTTGAGTGCGAACGCCGCCGCGGCCTTCACCTTGTTCGGCCGCTCGAGCAGGGCACGCTCCAGCGCGCTCAACGCCACGTCACCCCCTTCCCTGCCCAACCCCTCGGCCGCAACAACCGCGGCGTCCTCGTCCTCTCCCAGCACGGCCTTGATGAGGATCTTGACGACACCCGGCCCCTTGATGAACCCGAGCCGCCGAAGCGCCTCGTGGCGAACGGGCGGGGTGTCGCTGGCAATGACCTCCTCCACCCGAGCAAACGCAGCGGCAGATCCGTCCTTCACCAACCCACGGACGGCCGCCAGCCGCAGGGCCTCGTCCTTCGAGCGCGAATAGCCGAGCAGCCGCTCCTCGTCCGGTAGCCGGTCGAGCGACACCAACGCGTCCACGGCCGGGGCCAGCAACGGGCCACCCCGCGCCGCCGTCTCCTCGGCGATTGGAACCATGGCCGCCGCGCGCATACGTGCGAGGCGCACCAACGTATCCGCCCGATCGGGAAGCGGCACCCGAGCATCGAGCAGGAACGCTCGGACAGGCGCGAGCGCCTCGGCATCCAGAATTGGGACCAGGTCGGGGCGCTCTTCGAGCATGCCGAGGGCGCCCTGCCGGAGTCGAGGCACGGGGCTCGCCGTGAGCGCGCCCAGGTGCCTGGCGAGAGCCTCTGGATCCTCACGCCGCGCCAGATACGTCGCCACCGGCTCGATCAATGAAGGGTCGCGCAGACTGGCCACCTCGGCAGCCGTGTCGAGCCGCTCCGCCCATTGGAGATACGAACCTTCGGGCAGTGCCTCCTGGTACAGCGTGTAGCGTGGTAGGGGCTTCGCAAAGATCAGCGTGCGCACACCCTTGGCAAAGTACGGCTTGCTGGTCTCGAACAGACGCTCCTGGACGAGCTGGAAGGGTTCTCCTGCGCCGAGATCGCCGCTGAGCACACGCTCGGGCTCGACGGTGAAGACCTGGAACGTCCCGTCCTTGTAGGTGTCGACGCCCGTCACGCGGCCGTACGCGATACTCGTCGAGCGCTCGGCAAGCTCGAACAGCGTCGCCCCGGACCACCCTAGCGCCGGAACACCGAACACCATTGCCGCGCACGCGGCCATCCCGGCCCCGCGAGACCGGCCCCTCCCCGAAAGATTCATGGCTCAAACGTATAGCGGGGGCGCCCCCAGATGGGAACGCCCCCGCCACTACGAAACCGTGAAGCTCAGGGAATCGCGACGCCCTTGTACATGCCGTCCGCGTCGGCATCGACGAAGAGCGGATTGGTGATCGCCAGCGACCGGACACCGCACTCGGTCGCGGTCACCGTGGCCAGATCAGCGACGGTCGGGTTCTTGTCGATGCAGGTGTTGCCGCCCGAACAGTCGCCGTTGGAGGTACATAGCTGACATTCGTCGTTCGAACACGCCTTGATCGGCATCGAGTTCGGGTTCATCGGGAACATGGACGCCGACTCGTTGTCGTTACCGCTGACGACGACGACGATCCAGAAGTCCTCGTTGTAGGTCGGGGCGTTGATGAAGAACGGCGGGATGATGGCCTCCAACTGCGTGCTCCCGTCGACGCCTGCCACCGTCGAGACCGTGAGCGGCCCCTCGATGAAGATGTTTGGTGTGGTGTTGTAACGCCGATAGTTGTCGTCGGCCATGATGGGGAACGCGAGCGTCTTGTCAGGATCGCAGTCCTCCTTGGTCGAGCCGATGAAGTTTGGCGCCGTCGTCGTGCAGGTCGGCACGTTGCTGACGAAGACTTCGACGGTGTCGAACGGTGCCCAGGTCGGACTGTGGATCTCTATGGCCACCTCAACGCGATCCACGCCCAGAGTGTCGTGCGACGCGACGAGCAGTGGATCGGCCAGGGCGTGGCTCGCCTGCGCGGTCGTGTCGGTATTGACGAGCGTCACCTCGACGAACGGACCGCTCGTCAGGATCGCACGACCGTCGTTGATGTTGTTGGAAACCTCGTTCGGATCGATCGCTGACGGATCGTCGGTCGATGACGCCACCATCGTCCGTGGACCACCCGCCTGCTCGACCGTGAGCGAGTGTGTATCCGAGTCACCGATAGCCGTCTTCCTCAACAATGGGTTCACTGAGTTGAAGTTGTTCAGCATGTTGAACCAGTCGCCCATGTTCTCGCCGAGGGCACGCGCGTTCTGGCCGAGCGAACTCTCGATCCAGAGCTCGAGCGCGGTGATCTCGTCCGAGTAGGTATTCGTGATCGCCGGATCAAGGCGAATGTCGCCTGGAACCACGCTCGACTGCGGCGGCGCTACGGTCGTGTCTATACCGTGCAGCGTAAACCAGCCGAGAGTCGGGCTGTTGAAATGGTTGACCTGCACCACGATGGCGTCGTGGGGCGAGCCCTTCGCCAGGAGGGCGAACTCGCCGGGTGTCAGGTCGTAGTTGAGATCCGAGGGATACCCGAGACCGGCCGGCGCGGTCCCGTCGCCCCAGTCGACCCCGCCACCGTTCCGCTCTACGAGGCTCGGCGTCAACGGATACGCATTGAAGTGGCCGCTGTTGAACGTGGTGATCTCGCTCCCCGGCGCGGTGCCGAGCAGGCCGCTGACATCGCCAGACGCCCCCGACGGGAAGTCCACCGACGTGAGCGCGCTGTTGAGATCGGTGACGAAATCGTGATCGGTCGCCACGAAGTAGTCGACACCCTCAGCGAGCATGGTGA
>JAJCZP010000246.1 GCA_029262315.1 Deltaproteobacteria bacterium
TTCGAGTCCGATGCGGATCTCCTCTCGACCGGGAGCACCCGCACGCAGATCTTCCAACTCGACGTTCGGAACGAACCGTTTGTGTTGTCCCAACGCACGGCCGGTACCGATGGCGACAGCACGAATCCTGCTCCCAACGGCACCCGGACGAAGGATCGCTACTTCTTCGTCTCGACGGCAAATCTGACGGGTTCGGTGGTTCCGGGGACCCCGCGGCTCTACCAGTTCGACGCGGCTAAAGGCACGGTGCTGTTGACCGACGACGAGACGATTCTGTCGAAGATCGCTGGCCAGTTCACCTTCGTGACCTTCGTGAGCGACTCCGACCTCGTCGGAAACGCCAACACGCAGCCGCAGCTGTTCCTGATCAACTCGTTCCCGTTCCTCGAGTGAGGTGCGGGGCGCGGCGACTCAGGGAATTCCGGCTTTTCCTCGGAGTTGCTTCTCGTCGTTGCGCTTGACGCCGCCTGGGAGGATTTCCGACTCCCAGCAGCCTTCGCCGTCCGCCCAGAGCTGGCCTACGAGCGGAATGCTGACGGGCAGCGCTGGCAGGAGCAGGTTGGCGCCGCGTCCCTTGACCGTGAGTCGTGCCCTGCCGGCGTCGCCGGGCTTGAGTTCGATGGTCGCCAGGCCATCGGGGGTCCGCTCTCTGTCCGAGTATTTGAATCCGCGGCTGCCGCGCGGGCGACCCCGGCCCGCCCAACAGTCTCGGCGCCCGCAGGTTCCACCGGCGGGCGCTTCGGCGCCGAAGATGACGACAGGCTCTGCGCCGGATTCGTCAAAGACGCAGAACGTGTATCCCGTTGCCGTAGTGGGATCGCCGAAGTCGGCGACGTCGATCGCGGGCCCCTTCTTCCAGCTCCACGCGATCTGGTTACTGGTGTCTTTCCGCCCCCGCTTGATCTGGAGCTGGCTCTTGCCCGCGATCAGGGGTCGGATGCATCCTGTCCGCTGTCTGGCCACGCAGCTATCGGTGGCGATGTCGCACTGCTCGCACGGCAGGCACGTGAAGGTGAGGCCGCAAGATGCGGACGAGGACAGTACGAACACGCCGCGCGTGCCGGCGTACGTGGGGGCACCGCCTGCCGTTGCTGCGAGCGCCGAGATGTCGCGTGTCGGTAGTCCATTATTGAGGGCGCTCCAGTTGGCGCCGCCGTTGTCGCTGAAGAATACGCCGCCGAACGGTGTGCCGGCATAGACCCGGTCGGCGTCGGTCGGGTCGATAGCGAGCGCCAGGATGTCGCCCGCTGGCAGGCCCGTGTTGGTGGAGGTCCACGTCGTGCCGCTGTCGATGCTTCGGAACAGCCCGTCCACCCGCGTCGCGGCGTATACGGTGCTTGGCGCGCTCGGTGCTACGGCAAGGGCGCTCACCGTGACGTCGGCAAGTCCGGTGGGGTTCCAGTTGGCCCCGCTGTCGATCGTCTTGGAGACGCCTCCAGTGCCGACATACACGATAGCGGGATTGGTGGGATCGAGCGCAAGCGCGGACACCTGGGTGCGTGTCAGCCCGTTGTTCACCGCCGACCAGCTGACGCCGCCGTCCGGACTACGGAACACGCCTTCGTTGCCGGTACCGGCGTACAGGATCTGGCCGCCGACAGGATCGATCGCCAACGCGGTCGAGGCGCGCACACCGGAGCTGATGATGGCCCAGTTCGTTCCGCCGTCGCTGCTCCCGTAGACTTCACCCGAGGTTGCGAAGACCTGATTCGGGTCGACGGGGTCGACGGCCAGGTTTCCGACCGAGAAGCTCGTAAAGCCGGTGCCAGCCGGGGTCCAGGTTGTAGCGCCGTCGGCGCTCGCAAAGACCCCTGCGCCGTGGGTGCTGGCGAAGACGCGTGTCGGGGTGGCCGGATCGATCGCGAGACTTGAAATCCTCGCACCGGGGAGACCCGCGCTGGCTGCCGACCAAGTGCTGCCGTCGGTCGTGGTGAAGACCCCGCCGCCGGACATGCCGGCGTATGCGACAGATGAATCGGTGGCGTCGAACACCACCGCCGCTACGTTGTTGCCGATCAGGCCAGTGTTCACTTGCGTCCATGAGTTGCTGCTGTCTTCCGAGCGGAACATCCCGCCGCCGAGCGTGCCGGCATAGAGGGTTGCCGCAGGGTCCGGCTTCTCTAGGCTGCTCTGCTCCGCCTCCGGATCCACCATGAGCGCGGCGATTCGCTGATTGCCGATGCCATTCGAGACGTTTGCCCATTGCCCGCCGCCGTTCGTGCTTACGTAGATGCCGCTGCCAAGTGTACCGGCGTAGATGACGTTGGGCTCGACGGGATGCGGTGCCAGGGCCATCACAAACTTGTTCGAGAGGCCGTTGTTCACGACCGCCCAGGTGGTGCCGCCGTTCGGAGTCTTGAAGATGCCTTTGCCTGCTGTGCCAGCATAAACGGCCCCCGAAAGGGGATCGACGGCCAGGACGCGGATGGTCTTGGCGATGTTCAGGTCGGCACTGTTGATGGCGGTCCAGCTCGTGCCACCATTGGTGCTGCGAAAGACGCCCCCGCGACCGTTCTCGGATGCTCCCGCGTACACTTTGCCAGTGCTCGTCGGATCAACGGCGATCGCGGTGATGCCGGTCGCGGTGAGTCCGGTGTTGGCGCTCGCCCAACTCGTGCCGGCGTTCGTCGTCTTGTATACGCCGTCGTTGGTCGCGGCGTACACGGTCCCGGCGGTATCTGGCTTGACCGCAAGACCGAAGACCGTCGTGTTGCCGAGTCCGGTGTTGACGGCGGCCCACGTCGTGCCGCTGTCGGTGCTCCTGAAGACGCCATCGAATGCGGTGCCGGCGAACAACGTGCCGGGCGCGCTCGGGTCCGCGACCAGGGCCGTGATGTCGGCTCCGGGGGGACCGCTGCCGGTCCATGTCTGCGCCAGCACTGGAGCCGTCGTCGTGACGGCGAGCATCAGGAGCGCGAGTGCTCCCGCGAGCGCAGATGGTTGCACCGGGCGAACGACGATCGCGGACAGCGGATTGCGTAGCATGGTTTCGTCTTGGGACGGATGGTGGGGCGCGGTCGCCGCGGCGCGGCTGAGACCCCTGAAAATTCAGCCCTCTATGGAGGTACTCCCGGCCGCTGGGGTGTGTCAATCAAGTTTCTGCGCGGAAGCGCCAGGGGCTCCCAGATCCGCCCAGAGGCGTGCCCGATGGTATGGCGTTCTCGCTAGCGCTTGATTTCAGGGCCGCGCGCCGCGGACTCGTCGCGCTACCCTTTCGGGGGATCCGAGATCAGGAGCGTGCCCTGGGCTACGCAGACGAGCCGGTCCTCGTTGGTGACGTCGACGCGGATGACGGCAGAGCGGCGACCCATCGCGAGTACGGTCGATTCGGCGCGCAGCGTGCCGGTCTTGATCGCACGGAGATAGTTCAGTTTGAACTCCGTCGTGGCCGCCCACTGCCCGCGCTTCATGAGTGGGTAGAGCACGCAGCCGAGCGTGTGGTCGACGAAGCCGGCCATCACGCCGCCGTGCAGGGTTCCCATGATGGTGACGAGATCCTTCCGGACATCCATCGCCATGACGAGGCGCCCCGGGGCGAACTCCTCGACCCGCACGCCGAAGTAGCCGGGAAGGCCATCCGGTTTCTCGTGGGCCTTGATCATCACGTCGGCGATCGACTGATCGAAGTTGTCGAGGTTTCCGGGTTTCTCTGCGTTCGGCATGGTCGTGTGTCCTCGTCGTGGCGTCGCGGGTCTTTCCAGCTAGCGGGCAGCGCGCGTTGAATCAAACGGGATCGTTGCCTAAAGGCGTGGGCGGTGACGGTTGTGATCGACGAAGAGATGGCGGGTTGGTTGATCCTGGTCGCCTCGGCCGTGTTGGTGCTCGGGTTGCTGGTCGCCCATACGATTGAGATCTTCGTCTTTGGAGCAGCCTTCTACGTGCTCGACGGCGTCGAGGGTTTCGGCAGTCTGGAGGGCGCCTACGAAGGCTCGGCGCGGGACTACGTGTATTTCTCCGCGGTCGTGTACACGACACTGGGCTTTGGTGACCTCATCGCCGTCGGTGTGATGCGGACGATGGCGGGCATCGAGGCGCTGACCGGGCTGCTCATGATCGGGTGGTCGACCTCGTTCACCTTCCTCCAGATGCAGCGGCATTGGGGACGGGAGGGGTAGCGTCGGGCGGGAGGATCGTTCGGACCACGGCGCTTGGGGGGCGCCGCGGTCCGGGTGGGGATCCTTACGTCGTGGGGAGGGCGTGGGTCGCTGAGGGGATCAGCCGTGCGAGTGGGGTAAAAGAGGCGGCGGGGCGGGTGAAGGTGACGGGCTCGAAGGTGGCCGAGGCGCGGTCGAGGGTGGCGGATTGGAACGTGGAGGGGGCGTCGTCGGTCAGGAGCTGCTCGCGGAGGCAATGCGCTCCGGCGTGGGCCTGGTCGCTGACGGTGCGGACCAGGCCGTGCTCCCAGCCGGGCTTCCGCGTATCGAGGTTGATCATCGTCGAGACACTGGTCGTGTCCGCGTTGGCGTCCTTCGCAATGAGCATGACCTCGATACGCATGTCGTTAGTCTCTAGTTGAGTGTCGTCGATCACTCGGACGACGTGCCCTAGGGAGCAAGGGAGGTGCCAGCGCCGGAGGCCCAAAAACCACCGCCGTTCCGGGGGCCAAGTCGTGCAGTGCTGAGACGCGTCGTGGACGTCGTGCAGTGGCGCCTGAATCGCGCGCGGGATCACGCGGTACGGCCGGCTCGCCTTCCCGACCACTGTTGGTAGAATGGCATGGCAACTCGCGTGGAGGTAGGGGAGGACGATGGGTCAAGCTGCAGCAGCGCCGATCGAGACGGATCTTCAGGAAGCCGCCGAGGCGCGTTATCTCAACTACGCGCTCAGTGTCATCACGGCGCGTGCGCTGCCGGACGTCCGCGACGGACTGAAACCGGTCCAGCGGCGCATTCTCTATGCGATGTTTCAGAACCTGCATTTGACGGCAGGTTCGCGGCCGCGGAAGTCGGCCGCCATCGTTGGCGACGTACTCGGGAAGTATCATCCGCATGGTGACCTCGCCGCCTACGAGGCGATGGTTCGGATGGCGCAGCCGTTCTCGCTTCGCTACCCGCTGGTCAACGGCGAAGGGAACTTCGGATCCCTCGACGGCGATAGTGCCGCCGCCATGCGCTACACGGAGGCGCGGCTGACGGCGCTTGCCGAGGAGATGCTCGGAGATCTCGGCGCCGAGACGGTCCCGTTTCGCGCCAACTACGACGCGACGCTCGACGAGCCGACGACCCTTCCGAGCGCTATTCCGCAACTCTTGATGAACGGGTCGACCGGTATCGCGGTCGGAATGGCGACGAACATCCCGCCTCACAACCTTCGCGAGATCATCGCGGCGCTCACGGCGATGATCGACGACGCCAAGATCGACGTGAAGGGGCTCGTCAAACACATCAAGGGTCCGGACTTTCCGACCGGGGGTGCCATTCTCAATAGCAAGGCGGAGATTCGTCAGATCTACGAAAAAGGCCAGGGCCCGGTGCGCGTGCGCGCCGAGTACACCGTGGAGAAGCTGCCGCGGGACAAGCAGCAGATTGTCGTCACGTCGGTGCCGTACGCTACCAACAAGAGCGAGCTGATCGAGGCGATCGCGCGCGAGATCATCTCGCGGAAGTTGCCGCAGATCGTCGATGTGCGCGACGAATCGACTGACGACGTCCGGGTTGTCCTCGAGATGAAGCCCGACACCTCGCCCGAGGTGGCAATGGCGTACCTCTACAAGCACACCGGGCTGCAGGCCAACTTCAACGTCAACCTCACGTGTCTCGTGCCGACGGACAAGGCGGCCATTGGCCAGCCCGCGCGCGTGAACCTCCGCGACCTCTGCCGTCACTTCCTCGATTTTCGGATGGTGGTCGTCACCCGGCGGCTCGAGCACGAGCGCCGCAAGTTGAAGGAGCGGCTGCACATCCTCGATGCGCTCGCGAAGATCTACGTCGACATCGACAAGGCCATCCGCATCATACGCAAGGCCGAGTCGCGCGCCGATGCTGCCAAGAAACTCATGGCGGCGTTCAAGCTCGATCAGGTCCAGGCCGACGCCATTCTCGAGATCCGCCTCTACCAGCTGGCACGACTCGAGATCGAGAAGATCCTCGCCGAGCGGAAGGCGAAGCGGACGCGGCTGAAGGAGGTCGACGCGTTGCTCGCGAAGCCCCGCGAGCGCTGGAAAATGATTCGGCAGGAGCTCGTTACGATCGGGGAGAAGTACGGCGACAAGCGACGCACCACGTTCGCCGCGGGCGGCGAGCTCGAGTACGACCCCGAAGCGTACATTCTCCACGAGGATGCGACCGTGGTGTTGTCACGCGACGGGTGGCTCAAGCGCGTGCGCGAGCTGAAAGACCAGACGACGACGCGGCTTCGCGAAGGCGATGCCATTCAAGCGGTCATGCCTGGGACGACGCGCGACCGTGTGGTGTTGTTCTCGAGTCGCGGCGGGCTCTACGTCTTGCGTGTGGCTGACGTGCCGGCGACCACCGGCTACGGCGAGCCGGTGCAGTCGCTCCTGAAGTTCGCCGATGGCGAGCGGGTCGTGACGGCGCGGTTGTTGCGCGAGGGTGGCGGACCGGAGGAGCCGGCAGCGGTGCAGGCCGCACTGCCGGGTCTTGCCGAGCGTGCCGAAGTAGGGGAGCCGGTGCTGGTCGTATCGGCAAAGGGATACGGATTTCGTGCGACGCCCGACCTGTCGGAGACGACCCGTGCTGGTAGGCGGCTCGCCCGGGTTGGTGAGGGAGATCACATCGTGTCGGTCGTGTCCGTGACGGGTCCCAGCGTGGTCGTGGCGACGACGCGGGGCAAGATGCTGCGCTTCCCGCTTAGCGAGGTGACCGAGTTGGCCGGCGCCGGCCGCGGCGTGATCCTGATGCGTCCCGACAAAGGCGACGATCGCATTGTCGGTGCGCTGGCGGTGGCAAAGAAGGGTACCTTCCTCGCGACGACCCCGGATGGTGACGCGCGCACGATCGAGGCGATGAGCGTGCCCGCCGGTAAGCGTGCCGGGAAGGGCCAGAAGGTGGTCAAGCGCGGCGGCGTCGCGGGCCTCCGCTACGTCGAGGAGAAGGAGTAGGCGATGGCGCGCAGCTACACGGCGAAGGACATTGTGGTCCTGGAGGGACTCGAGCCGGTGCGCCGCCGTCCCGGCATGTACATCGGTGGCGTCGATGCGACGGGGCTCCACCACTTGTTGTGGGAACTCGTCGACAATTCCATCGACGAGGCGATGAACGGGCATACCGATCGTATTGCGGTGACGTTGCACAAGGACGGCACCTCCGCGACCGTTGCCGATAACGGTCGCGGAATTCCGGTGGATCGCCACAAGCAATACAAGAAGTCCGCGCTCGAACTGATCCTTACGACGCTGCATGCCGGGGGTAAGTTCGAGGCCACGAGCTACTACCACTCGGGTGGGTTGCACGGGGTCGGTGCGTCGGTCGTGACGGCGCTCTCCGAGTCGTTGATCGCGAAGGTACGTCGCGACGGGCACGAGTTCGAACAGCGCTTCGCGCGTGGCAAGGCGACGACCGCGCTCAAGAAGCTCGGGAAGGCGCGCGGCAGCGGGACGACGATCTTCTTCCGACCCGACGGAAAGATCTTTCCGAACGTGCAGTTCGATGGGAAGCGCATCGCCGCGTTGCTGGAGGCGAAGGCCTATCTCCACCGTGGCCTCATGGTCGAATTTCGAAACGAGGCCGCGGGGACCAAAGCCGTGTATCACTACGAGGACGGCCTGCGGGCGTTTCTCGCCAAGATCATAGGAGAGGGTGGCGGGGTCCCGCTCGCGGACGAGGTCGTTTCCATCGAGAAGGATCAGGACGGGATCCATCTCGAGTGTGCCATGGCATGGACCGAGGCGACCGAGGAGCGCGTGCGTTCGTATGTGAACAGCATTCCGACCTCGTCCGGCGGCACGCACGAGAACGGGCTCAAGTCGGGCATTGTGAAAGCCATCCGGAACTATCTGAGCGTCCACAACTTGCTCCCTCGGGGGCTGACCATCACCGCGGATGATGCGCGCGAAGGGCTGGTCGTGGTCTTGTCCGTGCGGGTGTCGGAGCCGCAGTTTCAGGGGCAGACCAAAGAGCGGCTCAACAATCCCGAGGTCACACCGGTCGTCGACGGGATCGTGCGGACGGCGCTCGAGAACGCGCTCAATGCGAATCGCTCGGCCGGTGATGCGATCGCTGGGCGGGTCGTTCTGTCGGCGCGGGCGCGCAGTGCGTCGCGTGCGGCCGCGGAGCAAGTCGTACGGAAGAGCGCGATCTCACATCGGTTGAATCTCCCGGGGAAGCTCGCCGACTGTACGTCGACCGATCCGACCAAGTGCGAGATCTTCATCGTCGAGGGTGACTCGGCAGGTGGCTCGGCGAAGCAGGGCCGCGATCGTAAGTTCCAGGCGATTCTTCCCCTGCGCGGCAAGGTGCTGAATACCGAACAGGCCTCCACCGCGAAGGTGCTTCTCAACAAGGAGCTCTCCGATCTCGTATCAGCGCTCGGTTGCGGCACCGGGAAGAACTTCGATGCGGGGAAGCTCCGCTATCACAAAGTCTGCCTCCTCATGGATGCCGACTCGGATGGGAATCACATCTGTACGCTTCTGCTGACGTTCTTCTTTCGGCACCTGCCCGAGTTGATCCGCCAGGGGTATGTCTACATCTCGCAACCCCCGCTGTATCGGATCGATGCTGGCAAGGAGACTCTGTGGGCGCGGGACGATGCGCAGCGCGATAAGCTCTTGAGTGGCATGAACGGACAGCGTGGCAAGGTCCATGTGACTCGTTTCAAGGGCCTTGGCGAGATGAACCCGGTGACGTTGAAGGAGACGACGCTCGACCCGACGCGTCGGGCGATCCTGCGGGTGAGGATCGGGGATGCCTTGGCGACGGATCGCGCGATTCAGACGCTGATGGGGCGCGATGTGGCGCCGCGGTTCGAGTTCATCATGGAGCGGGCGCCTAAGGTCGACGAGGTCGACGTTTAGAAGGAGGAAGCGCGGGGGGCGGCGGCGGAGGTGCGTCGCTGCCTTCGCCCTGGCCTTCGGCCGGTCTGCTTCGGCTGCGACGCACCT
>JAJCZP010000247.1 GCA_029262315.1 Deltaproteobacteria bacterium
GACGTTCGCGAACGCATCGTCGCCATCGAAGCGAAGCTTCGGAACTGACGGCCGCACCGCGCCGTCGCGACGCTCCGGGGTTGTCGCATCGCCGGGTTCGAGCAGCCGGTGGTCAACGCGGCGCGCGTGGGGACGCGAATACTCGTTGACGCGCGTTGGGTGCCGGGCCTACTTTAAAGGTATGGGCCTGACTGGGCTGATGCTCGAGGTTGCTGGTCCGCACGCACCCGAGCGGCGCGAGACCGTCGACTTCCTTGTCGATTCCGGGGCCGTCTACTCGTTCGTGCCGCGCCCGGTGCTCGAACGTCTCGGCATCACAGCGCATAGCCGACAACGTTTTCTCCTGGCGGACGGCTCGACGATCGAACGTGATCGCGGGGACGCTCTCTTTTTCTACAGCGGTAGGCGCGGTGCGGCGCCGGTGATCTTCGCCGAGTCGGATGACGCGACGCTTCTCGGCGCCGTGACGCTCGAGTCCCTCGGACTCGTCCTCGACGCCATCCGGCGTGACCTTCTCCCGCTCCCGATGGTGATCGCGGCAGTGGCCTGACGATTCCAACGATTCCAAGTTCTACAGCCCCAGCTCCCTCGCTACCCACGCGGCGTGGCCCGTCGCGCCCATCTCGCTGAGAGTGCCATGGACGAAGACGACCGGCTCGCCCTCCCCCTGCTCGCGATAGGCGAGGGTCGTACCGTTGACCGTCGCGGTCCGCGTCGCTCCTAACGGAGTGCTCGTCATCCCTGAGGCTTGCCTGCCGACGCCGGGTGATCAAACGCAGCGGCAGCCCCGCGTTGCATCGAAGCGCCAGGGTTGGTAGCGCCTGTCTCGCGATCCAATGCGATGATGTACTTCGACTTTGTCTTCTACCGGCGCGTCCTCGCGTTCAGCTGGGCTCAGCAGTGGCCGGGGCGCCGCGCGACCCTGACCAAGCTACTCGTGCTGGTCCCGATACTCGCGGTTGTGAACAGTGTCTTCTTCCTCCTCGACTACCTGTTCTTTCCGAGCCTGTGGCGGCAGCGGGTCGAGCGTCCGGTCTTCATCGTGGGCCACGCGCGGAGCGGCACTACCTTGATGCACCGGCTGATGGCGGGGGACGGTGAGCGGTTCAGCTACTTCCTGTACTGGGAGACGTTCTTTCCGTCGCTTACCCAGAAGAAGATCATCAAGCTGCTGGGATGGCTGGACCAACATGTCCTCGGCGGGATCGTGCTGCGGCGACTGCGGATGATCGACAAGCGCACGTTCGATCCCTATCGGCACATCCACGACATGAGTCTCTGGAACCCGGAGGAAGATCAGTTCGTGATGGGCGCCGCGTTCCTCTCACAGCAGTGGGCCATCGAGCTTCCGATCATGCACGAATTCGACCTCTTCCACATCGACGACATTGCCCCGGCGCGTCGGCGGCGCTGGCTGCGCTTCTATGCGGAATGCGTCAAGCGCCAGCTTCTGCTACATGGCGGCACGCACACGCATCTCAGCAAGAACCCGGTCATGTCCGGCTGGGTGGATGCCCTCCTCGAAGCGTTTCCGGATGCGCGTTTCGTCGTCATGGTGCGCGACCCGCTTCAGTGCGTCCCGAGCACGCTGAAACTTGTCGAGAGTGCGTGGAAGGCGCGGAAATGGCCGCGAGACCAGTGCATAGCTGCCCATGACGCGCTCGTCCGGGTCTCGTTCGACAGCTTCGACTTGCCGCGTCGCGCGCTCGACGCCCACCCGGAGACACCGCACCGTTTCGTCGACTACCGCGCGCTCGTCCGCGCTCCGGCTGAGGTGGTGCGCGACGTGTACGCCGCGCTCGGCCTGTCACTGTCGGACGAGTTTTCGCGATCTCTGACGTCGCAGGAGCGCGACGAGAAAGCGCATGCCTCGCGTTTCCGCTACGACCTGAGCGACTACGGCATCACGCCGCAGCAGATCGAGGCACGACTGGAACGCCACTATGCGGAGTACGAGTGGCCACGCGCGAGCGCGGAACGGATGGAGCACGATGACCAAGCCTGAGACGGCAACCACGGAGATCAAGGCGAATCTGCGCCGCGCGTTCGACGAAATGATCGCGCGGTTGCAAGCCGCGCGCGACGCGATCGATACGCCGGAGCTCGATCCCGCTCCCGCCGATGAGCGCAACCTCGCCGAGGGATATCGTTACCTGCTCGGGTTCATGCATGGGAGCATCGAGCGTGCCCTGCACGATCCGTTGCATCCACGCTTCATGCGGGCGATCCATCCGCTCAACAAGGCGACGATCGACAACGCCGATGCCGTGTACCTCTACACCGAGATCGACGGGAACCACAGCTACGTGGTCCGCGGCCGCGCGGGCGACACCCGCCACTGGCGCGGGGAGGCGCCAGTCGGAACTTCGCGCGCGCCCCAGTACGTCATCTTCGAGCTCAGCAGCGGTCTCGCCGGCGACTCGGGCAGTCTCGCCGAACTCGTGCCCGGGACGCGTATCAACACCGGGACCCTGGACAGCCACGACCTGCAGGTCGAGGCGGACGGCAGCTTCGAGATCCTGATCGCGCCTGTACGCCCGGCTGGCCACACGGGGAACTTTCTGCTCAGTCGGCGCGAGAGGAACGACAAGGAATACGTGGGACGGTTTCTCAGCTGTCGAGAACTGTTTCATGATTGGGCGAACGAAGACGTGCTCGATCTGGAGATCCTGCGCACCGGGTGCGAGCAGGCGCCGGCCCCGGCGCTCGACGAAGCTACGGCCGCCGCTATGCTGCGCCTCGTCGGTCGCAACACAAACAATCAAATGCGCTTCTGGAATACCTTCTACACGCAGCTCCTGGAGACCTACGGCAAGACCAAGATCGGGCTCTCGGGCGAAGGCGAGCGCCAGTTCATGCCGATCAACGACATGAACGCACCGAATGCGATGGGCATCGCCACCGGCGGCGGCCAGCGCACCAACATCTACGCCGGCGGCGTGTACCAGCTGAAAGAGGACGAGGCGCTGATCATCGAATCACGGGTCGAGATCCCGCCGAGCTTCCTCGGCTTTCACCTCTCGAATCTCTGGGGCGAGTCGCTCGACTTCGAGGGGCACCAGTCGAGCTTGAACCAGGTGCAAATGGAAATGACGGCAGACGGAGTCTATCGCTGGATCGTGTGTCATCGCGATCCGGGGGTTCCGAACTGGATCGACACCACCGGCTTGACCCACGGATTCCTCACCGTGCGCTACACCTACCGGGTGCAGCCGCCGAAGGAGCAGTGGCCGACGCTCAAAGTGACGAAGGTCAATTTCGAGACCATTCGCGGGTCCCTTCCCGAAGATACCGGCGTCGTTACACCGGAAGAGCGACGCGCCGCCATCCTCATGCGGCACCGCCACGTGCAGCGGCGCTACCGGCAGTATTGAGTTGCGATCGACATCACCTGGCAGATCGTGATGGGGTCCGATTTCGGCTGGGCAAAGGACGCCGCCCCAGGCGCCGAGGTGCGAAAGATCATGGCGCCGCGACCGTAGCCTACCAGACTACGGAACGAGCCCTTATGCCGGTGGGCTCAGTATCGCTTCGATCCATGCGACGATTGCGAAGCCGAGCGTTACGCCGACCGCCGCCAGCACCAAGCTCCAGATGGCTGCCCATGCGAGGTCACGCAGCCGGCGGGTCGGGACGAGCGGGGTTGCGGGTGCTCGCGTCGAGAGATTCGGGGAGTGGATATTCACCACTGCTCCTCCTCGGGCTCGCCGCCGAGGTGCGTGACGATAAATGCCATGCCGAGGAGCGTCCCGGCCGCAGCGAGGAGCAGACACCAGGCGGTCACACCAGCGACGTCGCGCCATCGGCGTGTGGGGGTGGGCGACGTTGCCAGGGCTGCTTGCGAAACGGTGGGCGCGTTTCCACTCATCGAGATGACCCGTGCCGGTCGAGCGCGTGACGCGCCAATGCTTGCCTGCGGTCTCATCGCGAGTGTTCCTGGCCCTTGGCGCATCGTCGGAACGCGGCGAGCGTCTTCTCTTGCAGGAGGTTGCGCGCGTCCCTGGACTCTGCGGCAGAGTCGGACGCTCGCGCGAGCCCACGGCGCGCGAGTTCCACAATCATGTTGGAGACCGTGCGGTGCTCTCGGCGGGCCGCGGCGACGATCGCCTCGTAGATCTCTACCGGGCAGCGGAGTGCGACGCGGTGGCTCGACGGTTGGCGTGTCCGGTCGTCAGACATTGCAATGTATAGAGCAGACACTGTGCCAGTGCGCCGGCCGAGCCCGAGGGGCTTGTTCTTGGGGACTTAAAGGGTGCCGGGGCGGCGAGAAGCCGAAAGGTACGGCGAAAGTTACAAGCGGACCGCGGGTGCTCGGTAGGAGTTACATTGCAGCATCGCCCGCCCGCCGGTGGGCGATGCTGAGCCTCGGGCGAGCAACAGCTACTGCGCCCGGTTCGGCTACCGCGAACAGCTGCCAGACATACGCGCTGGGCGTCCTGTGGTGGAAGGGGCAGGGGCGGATCTGTCTTCACAGCGCCAGCTCCTTCGCCAGTCGCGCGGCATGGCCGGTGGCGCCGATTTCCTCGTAGAGCCGATGCGCGTCACGGAGTTGGCGCGCGGCAGCGGCTTCATCCCCCGCGAGGAAGGACAGCCGTCCCCGCTCCTCCATGACTATCGGAAGGAAGGCGCGCGCTCCCGATTCATTCACGCACTCCTCTGCACGAGTGAGTGCCGCGTTGATGGTCGGCCGATCGCCCGCGTCACCCGACGCCAGAAGCACGCGCGCCAGCGCGAGCTGTGCGTCGATCTCGTAGCGAACCGTGCCATGCGCCCGGGCGACCGCTACGCCCTCCTCGGCGGTCGCCCGGGCGGCGGCGTTGCCCGCTCCCGCATAGGCGAGCGCCAGGTGGCTCAGCGTGCGCGATTCAACGATGCGATAGCCCGGGTTCTTCTGTTCGAGTGCGCGACAGTGTTCCAGGATACTCACGGCTTGCGACCAGTCCTCCTCGAGAGTGGCCGCCTGCCCGAGTATGCCAAGGGCGCCCAGCTGCTGCATGAGCCCCACCCGCGTCGCGATCTTCACGGCGACTCGACCGTGGGTCACGGTGCCGGCGCTCTCGCCCGTGAGGTTTGCAAGGGTGACAAGAAAGGAAAGCGTGGTGCTTTCGGCGACGACGTCGCCCCGTTCTCGTGCGAGGGACAGCGCGCGCCGCAGGTGCTCCCGTGCCTCGGTGGTACGCCCGACCGCGGCGAGGGCCGTGCCGCGGAAGGACGTCAGAAAGAGGTACGGAGAGTAGCCGAGGAGATCTTCGGCCTCGGATGGATCCCGTCGCGTCAACGCGATGCCGCGCTCCGCGAGGTCGATGGCCCGCTGGCAGTCACCCCGGAACTCCTCGGCGGGAACGAGCGACGTCAGGACCGCGATCTGCAGCACCTCGCTTCCCATCTGCTCGGCAAGGTGGAGCGCTTCCTCGGAATGGCGAATCCAATCATCCACGCGTCCCGCCATCCCGAGCGCAACCGAGTACGCCATCGTGATCAACGCGTGGAGGCCCGCGTCTCCGTCGCGTTTCGCCAGCTCGCTGCCGTCCCGGAACAGCGTCGGGGCCTCGTCGAGGGACACGCCCCCCTGCCGCCACCCCTGATGCAGGAGCTGGATGCATGCGAGGGTGCCCCACTGGCGTGTCTGGGCCGACTCCGGCAGTTCGGCGACGAGGCCGCGGACCTTCCGCCAATAGCGGAGCGCGTCTGCGGGGGCGCGCCCCGTGGCCCACTGGGCGGCGCGGAGATACCAGCCCGCCGACTCTTCCTTCTCGCCGGCCTCGTGCCAGTGGTGGGCGATGAGTGCCGCGCGCTCGTCGAGTGTTTCCGTAGGGAGCGCGGCCAGCTGGCGCGCGACCGCGCGGTGGGTATCGGCGCGCCGATCGCTCAGCTGCGATTGATACGCAACCTCCTGCGTCAGCGGATGCTTGAACGAGTACTCCCGCTCCGGGAACAGCGCGTGCTCGTAGATGAGCTCCGCGCCGATCAAGTGGCGCATCGCCTCGGCGATGTCGGTTGCGGGTAAGGGGACGACGGCCTGCACCGCGTTGTCGCCGAATGTCTTGCCGACGACCGACGCCGCCTGGAGGACGTGCTTGGCCGTATCGGGCAGGCGATCGATCCGCGCTGCCAGCACTGCCTGAACGGTCGCCGGCACGACCAGGTTTCCGGGCGCAGTGACCAGCCGATAGGCTCCCCGTGAGCCTTCCAGGGTCCCCGCCTCGACCATCGACTGTACGACCTCTTCCATGAAGAAGGGGCTGCCGCCGCTCCGTTCCGGGATCACCTCGTGGAGTGCGGCGACCGACGGGTCGTCTCCAAGCAGGTCGGTGAGCAACTCCCGGATGGCCTCCGGACCGAGGGGCATCATCGGGAGCTGCTGGTAGTACGACCGGCCCGTCCACTCGGCATGGTACTCCGGCCGGAAGTTCACCAGCAGCATCGTCCGCGTCGCCCGCACCGCCTCCACGATCTGGGCGACGAACGTGTCGCTCCCCGCGTCGATCCAGTGCAGGTCATCGATGAGAAGCACGGCCGGCTCGGGTCGGGCCTGAACGAAAGCGTGTACGAAGCCTTGCAGTTGTTGCTGGCGCGCCTCGGGGTCCATCTTCGGCGCCGGTCGTTCCGGATCGGCCACGCCGAGGAAGTCCAGAACCAGGGGCAGCGTGTCGCGGAGCCGGTCGTCGAGCAGGGTGAGCTCGCCGGCGATCTTCCGTCGCGCCTCGCGGTCGCCGTCGCGGTCGCTGACGTCGAACAGCGCGCGCAGCAGCTCGAGCAGCGGCAGGAACGCCATCGTCTTTCCGTGCGAGAGGCAATGAGCCGTATGGACGGCGATGCCCTGCGCGCGACAGCGGTCCACGAACTCGGCGCACAAGCGGGACTTGCCCACTCCTGCCTCGCCGACCACGCCGACCACCTGCCCGTGACCATCAATCGCCTGGTCGCGCGCCGTCTCGAGCACCTGCATCTCACGGGCGCGGCCCACAAAGCGCGTGAAGCCACGCGCACGAGAGACGTCGAGTCGGGTGCGTAGCTGTCCCACGCCTTCCAGCGTGTGTACGTGCAGCGGCTCGCGGAGTCCCTTCACCTCGAAGAGGCCGAGATCGCGGAGATCGAAGAAGCCCGCGACCAGCGCAGCCGTGTGCTGCGTCACATACACGGCACCTGGGTCGGCGAGTTGCTCCATGCGCGCGGCGAGTCCGACGGTATGGCCCTGCGCGGTGTAGTCCATGCGGAGGTCATCGCCGATCGCGCCGACCACGACCTCCCCCGAGTTGAGACCGATACGCGCCGCAAAGCCGAGGCTGCGGGTGCGCTTCAGCTCCTCGGCATATTGCCGCAGCGCCGCGCGCAGGTGCAGCGCCGCGTAGCAGGCGCGCTGGGCGTGGTCCTCGTGCGCGATCGGCGCGCCGAAGAGCGCCATGATGCCGTCGCCGGTGTACTGATTCACCGTGCCCTCGAAGCGGTGCACGCCGTCGGTCAGGATCGCGAAGAAGCGCTCGAGGATGCCGTGCCACACCTCTGGGTCGAGCTGCCCGGCGAGCTCCATCGAACCCTTCACATCAGCGAAGAGGACGGTGACCTGCTTGCGCTCGCCCTCGAGGGCGGACTTTGATTGCAGGATCTTGTCGGCCAAGTGCTTCGGGGTGTAGGCGCGCGGGTCGCGTTCGGGGGGCGGCGCTGGCGGTGGGTCTCCCGTCAGTCCGGCGCCGCACTTCCGGCAGAACCTGGCTCCAGCCGACTGTTGGGTCCCGCAGGAAGCACAGGCGTGTGAGAGCTTTCCGCCGCAGCCCTCACAGAAAAGCGAGTCGTCGGGGTTCGTGTGCTCGCAGTGAGGGCAGTTCATGCCGGCATGACGAATCCATCCGCAAAGACGACGAACCCTTCGCTGTTCTCGGTGCGCAGCCCGACGATCGCTTGATACTCCGGCGAGTCGTACCAGGTGCGTGCCGCTTCCTTCGAAGGGAACTTCAGGACGATCGTCACACTGGCGGGCTTTCCTTCTACGGCTTCGCTTTCGTAATCGGCGACCAGCACTTCGGCGCCGTGGGCTATGAGTGTGGGCAGCACCGCGGGCACGTAGGCTTCGTACGCCTTCGCGTCGGTAATGCGGTAGTTGGCAATCAAGTATCCGGCCATGTTCTTCTCCGTTCCTCTGCCTTCTGGGGGCAAGCGACTCGCTCGGTAGAGGGTCCTACCGCTCGAGCGACCGAGTGGTCAACGCGCCGCGAGGCCGTGGCTGAGAAGGGGCAGCGCCAATGCGCTCACCTTCCGAGTTCCTTCGTCAGTCGTACGGCGTGGCCGGTGGCTCCGATTGCGCGGTAGAGGCCCAGGGCCTCTCGTAGTGACAGCTGGGGCAGTTCATGGGTGGCCGGTCGCTTCGCTCGGGAGCGTCCTATCGTTCGAGCAGCCGACGGGTCAACGCGCAGCGATCGCCGCGACGCACGGCGTTGGCCCGTCGTAGGTGCGGCTACTATTCATCTGTGGCCTAATCCGAAATTAAAACGGCGGCTAAAAAGCCGCCGTTTTAAACTTCTCAACTAGCTTGATGGTCTATCGTGTCTATTTGTTACAGGGAGACACCATCTCACTTATAGAAACGACGCCGAGAAAGTGATCATTCATACAAACTTCTTGGTCGCCAATAGTTCCTCTCATGCCTGAGCAAGCGCTAACTCCGAGCAGCGCAGCCAGAACAGCAATGGTTTTCAGCGTCTTCATTGTGGTACCCCTTTCGAGCGCGATTTCACCCATAGTACCGTGCATGCCAGAAGAAAGGAATCAAGAAAGTTAGTTCTACGGCGAGTGGCGTCGTATCTCGAGGCGCGTGATCGCCGCGAGGTTGCCCCAGCTGCTGGGGAGCGAGACACCGATCGACTGTTCGTGCTCGGGGACGCGGAACCGACCCTTCACGCAAGGAGGTAATATCAGTGGCGACGATCGAAAATGGATTCCAGCTGCAGGGTGTCGGTCCCGAAGCCTACGAGCGCTACATGGTGCCCATCCACGGCGTGGCCCTCGCGCATCCGGTTCCTGACGCGCACTTCGACGTTGCGGTGTGCCAACAGGCGATCATGTTCTTCCCCGACCGAGCGCTGGCCGTTCGGGAAATGCACCGGGCACTCAAGCCTGGCGGTCGGGTTGGCCTCAACGTCTTTCGCAGGCGGGATTCGTGGACATCGAAGTGCTCATTCGTATCGGTACGCTGCGCTACCCTTCGGTCGCGCACTTGGTGCGCTACGAGACGTTCAATATGTCGGAGCCAGAGATTCACACTCCGCGAATGCAGGAGGCGCTCACGCGCGAGATGGAAGCTCTCGCCGAGGCCAACGTGGACGACCACGGGGTGGTCTTCCCAGTCCAGCAGTTCGTGGTCGTTGCGAGACGATAGACCCAAGTATGTTTCTGCGACCGAATCGCTACAGTATATGCGTGCAGTAGCGTCTGGTAGCGTTCAGTTCGGGCAGAGAACGGGCAGAGCCGGCGCGTTTGTTACCCCAGTTCCTCCAGCAGCACTTTGGCGTCCCGCAGGTCACGCGTCTCGAAGCCGTCGGTGAACCAGGCGTAGACCGGTGCGAGGAGGTCGCGGGCCTCGTCGCGTTTGCCCTGGCGCTGCCGGAGGCGCGCAAGGCTCGTGGCGGCACGTAGCTCGAACGTCTTGGCCTCTTGCCGCTCTGCGATCTCCAGGGAGTGGCGGAAGTGCGCTTCCGCTTCCTCGACGACGTGCCCGTCCGTGTCGAGGAGAATCTCGGCCTGCAACCGGTGGAGTTCCGCATCGTAGCAGTACTGTCCAGCGGCTTCCGCGCGCGCGAACCCCTGTTCGAGTGCGCTCAGCGCCTTGTCGTGACGGCCCACCTTCCAGAGGCTTTCGGCGTACATGCAGAACAGCATGGGCATACAGACCTGGCTCTCGATCTCATCGAGGTCGGCCAGCGCCTGCTGCATCTCCTCGATATTCGCTGCACCTTCCCCCGAATCGACCCGCGCCCAGGCTCCCGCAGCCCGGGCAAACGCCACCCAGAACGGGAACCCGAGTCGCTCGGAAAGAACCAGGAGCTCTTCGTAGCGTTCGCGCACGCGGTCGACCTCGCGGCGCTCGAAGAGGACAACTCCACCGCTACCGAGCGCCTGCGCCAGACTGAACGGATGCTCGACGCGCCTCGCGACCACCACCCCCTCCTCGCTCGACGCCAGTGCCCGGTCGGGACGGCCGAGACACATGTGACACCAGCCCGCCAACGAGTACGAGAAGACACCACGATCTTGTCCGGCCGCGTAGGCCAGCGGCCCATGATCGCCGGGGTCGTACGAGGCGATGCTCTGCTCGAAATGGTGCAGCGCCAGCGAGAACTGACCCTGAAACAACAAGGGCACGCCGACTTCTTCATGCGCGGAGACGAGGTCGAACGCCGCTCCCGTCCGCTCGGCGGCCTGCAGCGCCTCCCGCGCGACCTCGAGCGATGTCGCAAACTCCCCCCGGATGCTCAGCGCCGCCGCCAATCCCGCGAGCACTCGCGCCAGCTCGGGCGATCCGCCGACCCGGGGCGCCAGCGCGCGCGCGCGCGCGTAGGTCTGCGCGTTCTCTGGATGCGCCCATCCCCTGGCCGCCATGAGCGGCGATCCGATCGCCATCTGCAACCCGAACTCCAGATGATCGCGCTCGCGCGTCTCCGGCAGCGTCAGAACGAGCTCGAGAGCGCGGCGTAGATGGCCGATGGCCTCCTCGTTCGCCGACCGTTGTGTCGCGCGCTCGCCGGCCCGCTGGTAGTGCGTGACCGCAGACTCGATCAGCCCCGCCTGGTCGAAGTGCCGCGCGACCACCTCGGGCTCAGACGCGGCGCGCTCAGGGAAGCGTTCCTCCAGCGCCTGCGCGGTGCGCGAATGGAGCTGCTGGCGCGTGCGCTTGAGCAGCGACTGGTAGGCTGTCTCCTGGATCAACGCGTGCTTGAACGTGAACGTTGCGGCCGGCGGCTCCCCCCGCGCGAAGAGGATCTCCGCGCCCGCCAGACGATCGAGCCCCCGGCGAAGCGCCGCCTCGTCCGTATCCGTAATGGCCGCCAGCAGCGGATAGCCGAACTCCCGGCCCAGTACCGCCGCCCGCTGGGCCACCTCCTTTGCTTCCGAGAGTCGATCGAGCCGCGCCATCAGCGAGTCGGCGAGGCTGGCCGGGATG
>JAJCZP010000248.1 GCA_029262315.1 Deltaproteobacteria bacterium
CGCGCTCCAGCGTGGTGAGCTGCCCACGGGCCCGTTCTACCCCCGACTCGGGCATCCCCGCCAGTCTTGCGACCTCGACGCCGTAGCTTCTGCTGGCCGGTCCGGCCACGATACGCCGCAGGAACACGATGGAATCCTGCCATTCCCGTACTGCCACAGAGTAGTTCCTGAGTCGGGGGCGCTCCTCGGCCAAGGCCGTAAGTTCGTAAAAGTGCGTGGCAAAGAGGGTTTTTGCCCCGGGACCCTGGTCGTGCAGATACTCGGTGACGGCCCAGGCGATCGCAATGCCGTCGTACGTACTGGTTCCGCGGCCGATCTCGTCGAGCAGAACCAGGCTTCGGTCGGTCAGCTCACGCAGGATATTCGCGGTTTCTCGCATTTCGACCATGAAGGTCGAGTCCCCGGCAGTCAGATCATCCGACGCACCAACCCGCGTAAAGATGCGGTCCACAATCCCGATCTCCGCGCTAGCCGCCGGAACGAAGCTCCCCGCCTGCGCCAACAGGACGATGAGGCCCACCTGCCGAAGGTAGGTGGACTTACCCGCCATGTTCGGCCCGGTGATCAGCATGATCTGCTGTGAGTCATCGAGCGTGCAGTCATTGGGAACGAAGGGTTCGGCCGAATGCATTGCCTCCAAGACTGGATGGCGACCCTCTTGGACGATGATGGCGTTCCCCTCGCCGATCTGCGGTCGGACGTAGCCGCGATCGTGGGCAAGTTCGGCGAGTCCGCCCATCGCATCCAAGCCGCCGAGCGCCGTGGCGTTGGCACCAAGCGCCCTCTGAAACGCCGCGGCCTCCTCGACCAACTCGGAGAAAATCTCCCCTTCGAGCTGTCGCAACCGCTCCTCCGCACCAAGAAGTCGGCGCTCTTGCTCCTTCAGCTCGGTCGTCACGAAGCGCTCGGCACCGGCGAGCGTCTGCTTCCGGACATAGTCCTCGGGAACGGAGGCGAGGTTCGCCTTCGTGACTTCGATCGCGTAGCCGGAGACGCGATTGTATTTCACTTTGAGCGAGCCGATACCCGTCCGCGTCCGCTCGCGGGCCTCCAACGCCACCACCCATCCCTTGCCGTCTCGCGCCAGCTCGCGCAGCTCATCGACCTCTGCATGGCAGCCGGTACGCACGACGGGCCCCGCGCGCACTGTCGCTGGTGGGTCGTCGACCAGGGTCGCTTCGATCCGTCCGACGAGGTCCTGCAATGGATCGAGGGAACAGGCGAGGTCCCCCAGAAGTCCCGTCGCCGAGCTGGCACGCTCGCGCACATTCTTGATGCGCGTGAGCGCCGTCGCGAGGCGTGCGAGGTCGCGTGGGCTCGCGCGCCGAGCCCCGATGCGTCCGGCGAGTCGCTCCACGTCGCCCATGCCGGCGAGGGCCTCGCGTATATCGGCGCGCAGCCCCACATCCTCCACGAGAACCTCGACGGCGTCGAGCCTCCGGGCGATGGCATGACAGGAGGTGAGCGGACTCAGCAACCAGCGTCGCACGGTGCGACTTCCCATCGGGGTCACTCCACGATCGACGAGACCGAGCAGCGATCCACGACGCTCGCCGTGTGGGCCGTACACGACATTGAGATTCATCCGCGTCACTTCATCGAGCGCCAAGGTGTCTCTCGGGTGACAGATCTCCGGCGCCCGAAGATGGCCGAGTGTTCCGCGATACGTCTCACGTAGATAGCTCCGCAGGCCACCAAGGGCAGCGTGCCCCGCCGAGCCGATCGTACCGGCCGTGTCGGCGTCCACCGTGGCCAACCACTGGAGTGCGTCGTCGGCATCGCACCAGGAGCGTGGCATGCGACTCTTGAAGATCCGAGGCGTGCGATCGAGCAGATGCTGCAGCTCAGGCGCGTCGTTGGGGAGAACCAACTCGCGTACGCCGAGGCGGTTGATCTCCTCCGCCAAGGCATCCAGCGTCTCACGCCGTGCCAGCTGGTCGGCGTCGGCGACGTCTGGAGACTGCGCATACTCGAAAATTCGCAGCTCCCCCGTCGAGACGTCCGTCACCGCGAGACCGAAACCAGCTTCGCTTTCCCCGAGCACCGCCAGAAAGCTCGGCGTTCGTGGGTCCAGATTTTCTTCCTCGAGCACGGTTCCGGGCGTGATGACGCGTACGACCTCGCGCTCGACTAGCCCCTTCGCTCCGCGCGGATCCTCGACCTGCTCGCAGATGGCAACCTTCAGCCCGGCGGCCAGGAGCTTCTGAATGTAGGGCTCGACGGCGTGATGAGGAACGCCGCACAACGGGATGGGCTGCGGGTCGTTCTTGTTGCGAGAGGTCAACGTGATGTCGAGGATCGCTGCCGCGCGCTCGGCGTCCTCGAAGAACATTTCGTAGAAGTCTCCGAGGCGAAACATGAGGATGGCATCGTGATGGGCATCCTTGAGTCTCAGGTATTGGCTCAACATCGGCGTCAACTTGGGACCGGGCTTACGCGTCGCCTTGGATGCGGCCCCCTCCACCCCCGCCATGCCCTGCTCCTCGCTCACAGTCGCTTACGTTTGCGATCGATGTAGTCGACGAGAAGATACTCACCGAGCGTGTCGGGTCGCGTGTACAAGGCGCGGCCTCGATTGATGCTCGTCATCCGCTCGACGAAGGCGCGGAGGCTGGGACTGTCGTCGAGCATGAAAGTGTTGATGACGATGCCCATGCGCGTCACCCGCTCGACCTCCCGCAGCGTCTCCCGTGCCGCGCGCAGACTGATGCCGCCGAAGCTGAGCGGCCACTCGCAGTAGAGCCTCCCCTGCTGAAAGTAAGCCGTGGGCTGTCCGTCGGTGACAACGATCATGTGGCGGTTGCGGGCGGGCCGGCGCGACAGCAGCTCGCTCGCCAGGCGCAGTCCGTCCTGCAGGTTCGTGAAGGGATCGCCCATGTTCCAGGTGGCCTCGGGAAGGTCGCGAAGCTTGAGCTCGACCGCACGGGTGTAAAATCCGACGATCGCGAAGTAGTCGCGTGGATACCGCGATCGAATCAGGCTTTCCATGGCCAAGGCGACTTTCTTCGCGGCGATGAATCGCCCGTCCCAGCTCATCGACCAGCTCATGTCGAGGAGGAGCACCGTCGAGGCGGTCGTGACCGCATCGGCCTCGTGTACGCGGAAGTCGCTGGGCAGCAGAGAGAGCGGCGCCCCAGCTCGGCGCGTCAACGACTGCTTGAGGGTGCCGACCAGATCAAGATGCATCGGGTCACCGTACACGTACGGCTTGGTGGCCTCGGGCCGCAGGGTCACCGCACCCTGACGTCCGAGGTCGTGACCGCCTGGTCGATCGCGGCATAGGCTCTGGTAAATATCGCGCAGTGCCAGTTGACCGATCTTGCGAACACCTTTCGGGGACAGCACCGTTTGCCCATCGCTCTCGGTCAGATAGCTCGACTCCCGGAGGACCTGCATCATGCGCTGCAGACGCTCGAACCCATCGGCCGCCTCGTCTCCGAGCAGCTGACGGAGCTCCTCGATGGAGATCGCCGCCATATCGCCAGACGTGAGCGCCTGCTCCAAGTTGCCGAGCCGTTCGAGTTCACGCAGCAGCTCGAGCGCTTCCTCGTAGCCGAGTGATCGCGGCCCTTGGAAGATCCCGCGACTGCGTTGCTGGAAATTTTCGAGATCGCGAATGTCATCCAGGTCTTCGACGAGATGGTCGAGTTCCGACTCGGCGATCGGCTCGATGAATCCGTGCGCCGCCGCGTGCCGGCGAAGCGCCTCGATCGCGTCGGCCAGCCCGGGCGGGAGCTGGTCGAAACGCCGTCGCGCATCCGCCGCACCGGAGGCGTCGCCGATCGCCTCCTGTTCGATATCGAGGAGTTCGTCGAGCTTCCGTTGCTTCTCCGCAAGCGCTGAATCGATATTGACGTCCCGGGATCGTTCCTGAATCTGGCTGCGAACGCGATCGAGGAGCTCGTCGAGTCCCATGACCGGCTCGCCCCCAAGGTCCGTCCCGCGGCGCAGGAGCCAGTCCAACGCCTGTCGCAGATCGTCGGTCCGCGATAGATGCTCTCCGAGTTTCGAGAACACTTCGTCGGCATCGAAACGTATCGCCTGCCGTCCGTCCCAAACCGTGTATCGATGGATGAGCATGCCCGGCGTCAGTTACGATAGGAGTAGCGCCCGCCCTCGCGGTCTTTGTTGAGCTTGCCGTGTACGTGGCAGCCCTCGAGAATGAACTCGGTGGCGGCTGCGACCAGGGCCGGACTCTCGAATGGCCCGAGCGCGGTAATGGCCTCACGCAGTCCGGGGATGCCGCGCACCCCCTCCAGATAGTCGGCCGCAGGCATGCGATCGGACACCTCGACGCCACCGCCGCCACTGAAATACTCGACGATGCTCCCCAGCGCTCCGATGTCGACCGCCCGATCGAACACTTTGAGCACCGCGCGGTTCATCAGTCGATCGATGAGATCGTCCTCCCGCTTGTCTTCGCCGGCGTATTCAAGCTCGATCTTGCCCGCCATCGAGGGCAGGATCGCGTGCAGGTCGGTCATCCGCGGCACGATCTCGGACTCGCGACAGCGCACGGCCCGCTTCTCGGCATTCGAGACCACGCTCTCGTAATTGTTGATACTGGCACGCACGCTGACACCCGAGGCCTGATTGATTTCGTCCGAAGCCCTGGCCTCCATGGTAAGCTGCGCGAGTAACTCTTTGATGAATTCCGGCACCCGAAGCGGCCGCCCATCGCGATCGCTCGCGGGCACTTCCAGATCCACGATGGCCATCTCATCGGCGATCGTCCGTGGGTAGTGCGTTCTGATCTGGACGTCGAAGCGATCCTTCAATGGCGTGATGATGCGCCCACGGCTCGTGTAGTCCTCGGGATTGGCCGTGGCTAGGAGCACGACGTCGAGGGGCAGCCGGATCTTGTAGCCTTTGATCTGGATGTCCTTCTCCTCCATCAGATTGAAGAGTCCGACCTGCACCTTCTCGGTGAGATCGGGCAACTCGTTGATGGCAAAGATGCCTCGGTTGGTTCGAGGGACGAGGCCATAGTGTATCGTCTCCTCATCGGCGAGGTAGCGGCCCTCCGCGACTTTGATGGGATCGATCTCGCCAATAAGATCGGCCATGGAAGCGTCAGGCGTAGCCAACTTCTCACCGTAGCGACGTTCGCGAGAAATCCACTCGACGGGAACGGCGTCGCCTGACTCCGCGATCTTGCCTCGACAGGCTTTGCAGAGCGGACGGAAGGGGTCGTCGTTGATCTCGCACCCTGCAATAGCTGGGACGGTCTCGTCGAGCAGGCTCATCAAGCCGCGCATGATCCGGGACTTCCCCTGCCCACGCTCGCCGAGGAACACGATGTGATGGCCGGCGAGAACGGCGTTCTCGATGTCCGGAACGACCGTGTCACCGTAGCCCACGATCTTGTCGAGGATCGGTTCCCCCGCGGCAAGGCGCGCCATCAGGTTCCGGCGCATCTCTTCGCGCACGGACACGACCTCGTAGCCTGTCGCTCTCAGCTCGCCAATCGTCCGACTGTGTTCGTGCACGTCAGGCCTCCCGATGCCGGTCATTATAGGCGGGCCGGTCGCATGGAGGGAAGCGCGCGACCAGACACCCGGCGGGAGGCGTTCAGGCGAAGAGCGGCTGCAATCGGTCGAACGTGGCGTCCAGATGCTCGGACATCACTTTCACCTCCGCGACGACTGGCATGAAGTTCGTGTCGCCGTTCCATCGGGGCAAGAGATGCCAATGGCAATGGTCCTCGACGCCCGCACCAGCCGCGCGCCCGAGATTCATACCGATATTCATGCCTTCCGGCTGAAACGCACTCCACAAGACCCGCGCGGTGTGGCGTACCGCATGCTGCAAGCCGTCGTAATCCGCATCCGACAGCTGGTCCGGACGCGCCACATGCTGGGCAGGCGCCACGAGCAGATGACCGTGGCCATAGGGATACTTGTTGAGCATCACCACGGCGGAGGACGTTCGGGCAACCGTCAAGTGCCTGCGGTGCTCAGTACTATCGAGCGCGGCGCAAAAGAAGCATTCCGAAGAGGAGTCCTCGGTCCGCCCTTTGACCGCCTCGTCGATATACGTCATCCGCCACGGAGCCCACAGCCGCTTCACGCGTCGCCCTCCGAGGCAGGAGGATTTACGGGAGCGATGCCACCCCGCCTCAGACAGTGTCTCCGGGCGAAGGCGCTGGATCCGCCGGCCCCTTACCGTCGACCCGGAGCTTCAACTCCTTGCCGACCTTGAAAAATGGGACACGTTTGGCCGCGACGGGAACGATGGCTCCGGTCTTCGGGTTGCGCCCCTCGCGGGCCTTCCGATGCTTGACGACGAAGCTGCCGAAGCCCCGGATCTCGATACGCTCGCCACGAGCCAGCGCCTCGGTCATGCTATCGAACACGGCGTTCACGATGACCTCCGCGTCCCGTCCGGAGAATCGTGGATAGACGCGAATGACCTCGTCGATCAGGTCCCGCTTGGTCATGGAGCCGCCGTCCGACGCTGGATTCGTGATCATGCCCTCTCCCTCACGGTCACCGAAGCAGTGGTCCGCCGTACAAGAGTTGGAGTCCCGATACCGGCGGGCCATTAACGAGGCCACGCTCGAGTCCCAGCGCCAGGCCTTGCGCAAGCCCTCCCGGTGCGAGATCGAACAGCATCCCCCACCACCACGGAAAGTCACGCGACCGCGCATGGCTGACGCGGGGCTCGCCTTCGATCCCCCCGCGCTCGGCCGCCATCGCGATGGCGTCTTCGAGTCCGCCAAGTGCGTCGACCAATCCGGCCTCGTGCGCCTGCTCACCCGAGTAGATCCGCCCGTCGGCCAGCTCTCGCACACGCGTGGCGTCCATGTCACGCCCACTCGCAACCGCGTTCACGAACTGCGTGTGGACACTGTCGATCATCTCCTGAAACAGCCGACGCTCCTCATCGGTGAGCGGACGTGTGGGTGAACCCATGTCCTTGTGTGCACCCGACTTGATGGTCTCGGGAGCAACGCCGACCTTCTCGAGCAGCCCCTCGAGATTGCCGAGTTCCATGATGACGCCGATCGAGCCCGTGATGGTTCCTGGATTGGCGACGATCGTGTCGCACGCGCTCGCGATATAGTACCCGCCCGAGGCGGCCACGCCCCCGAAGGACGCAATCACTGGCTTGACCTCGCGCAGGTTGAGGATGGCCGCGTAAATTTCCTGCGATGGCGCGACGCCGCCCCCAGGCGACTCGACGCGAATCACAACGGCCTTCACTGCTGGGGAGCGCTCGAACTCCCGCAGCGCGTCGACGATGGCGTCACTTTCGGAAATGACGCCCTTGACCTCGACGACGCCGACCTTATCGCCGAACGCCAGAGCCGAGGCGAGATCGCCGTCCGAGCCAACAGTCAGCAGGAACGCCGCGGCAAAGAATACGACGACAATGAAAGAAAGAACCGCGATGCCCCGCGCAATGGGATGCGCTCTCGCCACGTACCACCACCCGTCCGCTACTTGTCGACCTCGCCTTTCGCCTTGGCTGGCAGGTCCCCTTCGTCACGATCCAGTCGCGCGCCGCTGAGAATGTCCTCGAAAGAGAACTTGGAACTCTCGCGCTCGCGCTCGAGATAGCTGTCGACCTCTTCGCGTTCCTCGCTTCGCCGAAGCGCCTTGATGCTGAGGCCGATCCTGCGCTCGCGTGGCTCGACGTTGGTCACCTCGGCTTCGACAGAGGCCCCGACCTCGAAGAGCTGCCCGGGGCGCTCGACGCGCTCCGTCGACAGTTGGCTGACGTGGATCAGACCCTCGAGCCCTTCCTCGAGCTCGACGAACACACCGAAGTCGGTCACGCTCGTGACGACGCCATGCACACGCCGGCCTACAGGATAGCGCTGCGGCATGGCATTCCAGGGGTCTTCGTCGAGCTGCTTCACTCCAAGCGAAATACGTTCGTTGTCGACATCGATGGCGAGCACGACGGCCTCGACCTCGTCGCCCTTCTTGTACATCTCGGAGGGGTGCTTGACCTTCTTGGTCCAGTGCAGGTCGGAGATGTGAACCAGCCCGTCGATACCATCGTCGATCCCGACGAAGATGCCAAAGTCGGTCACGCTCTTCACGACGCCTTTGACGCGATCACCCACGGGATGATTGATCCGGACCATCTCCCATGGATTGGGAGCGATCTGCTTCAGGCCGAGCGAAACACGACGATTGCCTGGATCGACTTCGAGCACGACGACCTCGACTTCGTCTCCAGCGTTCAGCACCTTGGACGGATGACTGACGCGACGAGTCCAGGACATTTCGGAGACGTGAATCAGACCCTCGACGCCCTTCTCGAGTTCGATGAACGCGCCGTAGTCGGTCAAGCTGACGACCGTACCCTTGACGCGCATGTTCGTGGCATAGCGTTCGGCAACTGTTGCCCAAGGATCCGGGAGGATCTGCTTCATGCCGAGCGAGACACGCTCGCGCTCCGGATCGTACTTGAGCACGACGACCTTCACCTTGTCAGCGACGTTCAGCACCTCGGACGGATGTCCGATGCGTCCCCACGACATGTCGGTGATGTGGAGCAGGCCATCGATGCCGCCAAGATCCACGAAGGCACCGTAGTCGGTGATGTTCTTCACGGTCCCTTCGAGGATGACACCCTCCTCGAGAACCTTCAGCGTTTCGTCCTTCAGCGACGCACGCTCACGCTCCATGACGGCGCGCCGCGAGACCACGACATTGCCGCGTGAGCGATTGAACTTGAGGATCGAGAAGCGGCCGCGCTGTCCGATGAAACGATCGAGATTGCGCGCGGGCCGGAGGTCGGCGTGCGAGCCGGGCAAGAACGCGGGCACACCGATGTCGACTTTCAGTCCACCCTTGACCTTACCGACGACCGTCCCTTCGATGGCGCCCTGCGCTTCGAACGCCTCTTCGATATCGCGCCACACACGGAACTGTTCCGCCTTCTGTCGCGAGAGGATGATCCCGCCGTCCTCTGAGTCCGAACTCTCGAAGTAGACGTCGATCTCGTCGCCTTCTTTGATCGAGACCGTTCCATCACGATCACGGAACTCCTGGACGCCAATCTGTCCTTCTGATTTGTAGCCGATGTCGACGGTAATGTGATCGCGGCCAACCATGACGACGCGACCGCGGACGACCTCGCCTGGGCGAACGGACCGCAGGCTCTGCTCGAAGAGCATTCCGAAGTCCTCGACCCCGGCCTCCTCGAGCTGGTCGTGTTTTTCCTCACTAGACAAACGTACACCCCCTGGGCATTGAGATCCCCGCCAGGCCAACGCCTCGGGACGCCTCTCATTAGCTCTCCGGCCTTGGAAGTTCAAGGCCTTGGGGGTCTGCGCACCTTGAGGGCGAGGACATCGACGACCTCGGCGAGGCTGAGGCCGGTGGTATCGACGACCTCGGCATCGGGCGCCGCCCGGAGCGGGGCAACCGCCCGCCCCTCATCTCGCCTATCCCGCTCGACGATTGCGACCCGAATGGCCTCTAGCGCCTCCTCGGGATGCTCGGCATGGCGGCGCCTGGCACGCTCGTCGACGCTGGCGGTGACGAAAAACTTATGCTCCGCATCGGGAAGTACGACCGTACCGATATCGCGCCCCTCCATGACGATGCCGCCGCGGGCAGCGTACGCCCGCTGCCGGGCGATGAGGGCCGTACGCACGGCGGGAAGCACCGCCAGCCGCGAAGCCCGCTCTCCGGCCTCGGGCGTCCGAATGGCGCGCGTCACATCCCGGCCGTCCAGCAGTACCCGCTGCCCGGAGGCTCCCTCGGAAACGTCGATCTCCAGGGACGCGACCATGGCCGCCGCGGCCTCCGGGTCGGTCCCATCGACCCCGCGCTCCTGGGCGGCCAGGCCCACGACGCGGTACAGGGCCCCACTGTCGACGTACTCGTAGGCGAGTTCGGCGGCGAGTTTCCGGGCGGCCGTGCTCTTCCCGGCACCGGCAGGACCATCAATGGCGATCGTGGATCGCCGCGTCGTCATGTCGGCTCCGCACCGGCCGTCAGGCGGGCGACGGTATCGTAGAACCCCGGGAACGAGACGTCGGCGCATGCGGCGTCTTCGATGGTGACGCCCGTGCGACTGATCAACCCAGCCACCGTCGCCGCCATGGCGACACGGTGATCTCCTCCGGACGCGATCCGCCCGCCACCGAACCCGACTGGTCCCTCGACGATCAACCCATCGGGGCGCTCTTCGACCGATGCGCCCAACGTTCGCAGGACCTCCGTCATGGTCGCAATGCGATCGCTCTCCTTCACGCGCAGTTCGGCCGCGTCCGCGAACTCGGTCCGTCCGGTCGCGCAGGCTGCCGCGATGCACAAGATCGGAAACTCATCGATCGCCCGCACGAGCATCTCTCCGGCGATCCGCGTTCCACGCAGCGCCGCGCTCCGAACCCGGATCGTGCCGCGCGGTTCGTCGCTGCCCGCCGCGGGCGTGTGGGACACCTCGAGATCCGCACCCATCGCAGCCAGCACATCGAGGATCCCGGTTCGCGTCGGATTGAGCCCGACGCTACGCAGTTCCAGATCCGATCCGGGGACAACGAGCGCCGCCACGATGAGAAACGCCGCCGACGACAGATCGCCAGGCAGGACCACGCTCGTACCGCGAAGTTGCTGCGGTCCGAACACCGCGACGCGCTGCCCCTGCACCTCCAATCGTCCGCCGAATGCGCGGATCATCCGCTCGGTGTGATCGCGCGATCGTGCGGGTTCGGCGATGATGGTCTCGCCCTCGGCCTGTAGGGCCGCCAGGATCAAGGCCGACTTCACCTGTGCACTCGCCACGGCCAACTCGTGAGTGGCGGGATGGAGGACTCCCCCGTCGATCGCGAGGGGTGCGCTCCCTGCCGCTCCCTCTGCTCGGATGTTCGCTCCCATCTTGCCGAGTGGATCCAGCACCCGGCGCATGGGACGGTGGCGAAGCGAGGCATCGCCATCGAGCCGACTCGCGAACGGCCGTCCAGCCAACAAACCCGCCAGCAATCGCATCGTGGTTCCGGAGTTGCCGCAGTCGAGCGTCCTCGTCGGCTGCGCCACGCCCCGCCATCCGCGGCCGTGGATGCGGATCTCGCTTCCGCGCTCGTCGATCTGAACACCGAGCTGACGGCATGCCGCGAGCGTGGCCAGGTTGTCGGCGCCGCCGGGAAAGCCGTGGAGTATCGTGTCGCCGTCCGCAATGCTGCCGAGCATCAACGCGCGATGCGCAATGGACTTGTCACCGGGCACTTCGACCGCCCCGCGAAGGCCCGCGCCCGCACGCGCGATGCGCACCGAACTCATGGGCGACGCCTGCGTGCGGAAGCGTGGCCCGGCGACGACAGCCGCCGCCGGACGCGCTGTGCATCGGCGAGCGCGGCCTCGAGGGCCTCTCGATCCTCGGCGGCGATGGCATTCCGGAGCCGCGTGCAACTACCGACGAACTGGTCGATGGCTTTCGTGACCGCCCGGCGGTTGGCGAGGAAAATGTCCGCCCACATCTCCGGCGAGCTACCGGCAACGCGGGTCCCATCGCGGAAGCCCCCCGCCGCGTACGTGAGCGCGCGCGAAGCGCTGCCGGCGTCCGCCACCGTTTGGACCAGAGCGAATGCCGCGATGTGTGGCAGGTGGCTCACCAACGCGAAGATCGGATCGTGCTCGGCCGCCGGCAGCGTTTCGACGCGCATACCAGCTCCGGCCCACAGCGCACGGGTACGCCGCACCGTCGTCCGACTCGTCCGCGGAGTCGGGGTGAGTACGCAGCGCTCGGCCTCGAGTAGCGTCGCCGTGGCCGCCGCGGCCCCGGAATTTTCCGTACCGGCGATCGGGTGCGCGCCACAGAAGCGGGACGCACTGGCCCCGAGCGTTCGTTCGACCGCGCCGACGACCGGGCCTTTGACACTCCCCGCGTCGGTAATGACGGCACGCTCGGGCAGATGCGGAGCGAGACCTGCTACGACCGCCGCGATGGCCCCGACGGGAACCGCAACGACCACCAAATCGACGCCCTCTGCCGCTCGCGCCGGATCACGTTCGACGCGATCGATGATGCCGCGCTCGAGTGCGACACGCATGTTGCGCCGCGATCGACCAAGACCAACGATCTCACCAACCAGACCGCGTTGGCGCAGGGCCAACGCCAGCGACCCGCCGATGAGACCGACGCCAGCGATCAGCAGTCGGTCGGCGACTCGCTTCACGGCGTGGCCGATCCCGGAGCCTCCAGGACCTCTTGAAGCGACGCCAGGAACCGCTCGTTCTCCGCCGGAAGCCCCACTGTTACTCGCAGATGGTGTGGCATGCCGTACACGTCCATCGGACGCACGATCACCCCGCGTCGCAGCAGGGCCTCGTAGACCCGCGCCCCGTCGCCAACATCGATCAGCAGGAAATTCGCCCAACTCGGGACGGCGGGCCGGCCCAATCGCTCGCACCCGGCCCGTAGATACGCCAGGCCCTCTTTGTTGTTCGCCCGGGTGCGTGAGACGTGCTCCGTGTCTTCGATCGCCGCGAGCGCTGCCGCCTGCGCGAGCGCGTTCACGTTGAACGGTTGCCGGATCCGGTTGAGCACCTCGATCAACGGTAACGGGCCGACGCCGTATCCAATCCGCAAACCCGCCAGACCGTGTATCTTCGAGAAGGTTCGCAGGGTCAGGAGCAACCGATCGCGACGATGATACGATAATGAGTCGGGATAGTCTGGATCGTCGACGTAGTCGGCATACGCGTCATCCGCGACAATCAAAACCGTCGGCGGCACGCTCGCGAGAAAGTCCTCCCACTCGTCACGTTTGTAGATCGTCCCTGTTGGATTGTTGGGGTTGGCCAGAAAGACCAGCCGCGTGGCGGGCGTAATCGCCGCCGCGATCGCATCCAGGTCGTGGGTGTAGCGCTTGAGCGGAATCGGACGCGGCACGGCACCGGCGGCTTGAACGACCATCCGATAGATGACGAAGGCCTGATCCGCCATGACGGCGTCGTCCCCAGGCCGGAGAAAGGCACGGGTCGCCAGCTCGATGATCTCGTTCGAACCGTTGCCGAGAATGATCGCGTCGGTCGAGACGCCAAACCGTTCCGCCAGGACCCGCCGGAGGTAGAAGCCGCTTCCATCCGGATAGCGATGCAGGGACGGCAGCACGTCCGCGATCGCCCGCAGGGCGTGCGGCGACGGTCCGAACGGGTTCTCGTTCGAGGCGAGCTTGATCGAATCGGTGAGGCCGTACTCGCGCTCGAGCTCCTCGAGCGGCATCCCCGGTGGATAGGCGGCCAGCTGCTGAATCCACTCCGGAATCAGGTCTTTCAAATCCACAGTATCCTCACGCACCCCATGCACATCTGCCGAGCGCCCTCCCCCGCTCACGTACTCACCGGATACGAACCGAGCACTTTCATGAGTGTCGTCATCGGCGCCATATCGGCCAACGCGCGTTTGACGCGCGCCTCTGCGCGATGGCCACGGAGATCGAGGAAGAAGAGATACTCCCACGGACGCCCACGCAACGGTCGCGATTCGATCTTGTGGACGCTGACGTGGGCACGTGCCAGCGGCGCCAGCAACTTCGCGAGGATGCCTACCTCGTCCTTCACCGTACACACCACCGACGTCTTGTCGTTTCCCGACGGCAGCTCGGCATCCCGTGCGCCCAAGACGAAGAATCGGGTCATGTTGGCAGCCTCGTCCTGGATGTCCGCGGCCAGCACCTTGAGCCCATGATGCTCCGCTGCGAGCCGACTCGCGATGGCACCGATCGTCGGCCGCTCGCGTGCCAACGTTGCCGCGTGGCTCGTGCTGGCCACCGGCTCGAGGGTGGCCTTCGGGAGGTGCTGGCTGATCCAACGCCGACATTGCGCAAGCGCTTGCGGGTGCGACAGGACACGACGCACGCCTGCCAGCGAACGCGCCGCGCCGAGCAAGCAGTGTCGAATGTCGAGCAGGATCTCGGCGGTAATCCGGAGCGGTGACTCGACGAGGAGGTCGAGCGTCGATGTCACGGCGCCTTCCGTCGAGTTTTCGACCGGGACCACACCAAACTCGGCGCGCCCCTGTTCAACGTCAGCGAAGACTTCAGCAACCGAGCCCGCGGGGGTGAAGAGGACACCCGACCCGAACTGCCCACGGGCCGCCGCGTGCGTAAACGTCCCCTCCGGCCCGAGGTACGCGATTCTCAGCGGCGCTTCGATGGCACGCGAGGCGGAGATGATCTCCCGAAAGATGTTCCGGACGACGTCGTCTCCGAGCGGGCCGCGGTTCAGCTCGAGCAGGCGGGCGAAGATCCGTCGCTCGCGGCTCGGCACCCAGAACTGCGCCGGGCTGCGGCCGGCACCCGCTTTTTGGCGCCCGATGCGCTGCGCAATACGCGCGCGCTGATTTACGAGCGTCAAGATACGCTCGTCCAGGCGATCGATCTTGGCTCGTTCCTGATCGACCGCCCGATCTGAAGCGCCCTTGCGTGACACGTGGCCCACGTCCCCCGGGAGTTGCCCTCGACGTCAGCTACCCCAGCCCTCGGTGCATTGCAATCTCGTTCCAGCGCACCTCAGGTCGTATGCGCGCCGATCTCCCGGTAACGCGCGTGACGCTTCCCGAGCAGATCCCGCACGCGCTGGCCCGCCAGATCGTGGAGGTGCCACCGGACCCGTTCCGAGACCTTGGCGATCGCGCGGGCCGGTCGTCGATGCGCGCCGCCCATCGGCTCCGGTACTAGTTCGTCGACCAAGGCGGCCCGGAGCAGATCTTGCGCCGTCAGCCGGAGGGCTTCCGCCGCGCGCGCCACGTCCTTACGGCCTTGGTTGTGGTAGAGAATGCCGGCCGCTCCTTCGGGCGAGATCACGGAGTAACACGCGTACTCCTGCATCAGGACCCGATCGGCCAGGCCGAGGGCCAGCGCGCCGCCGCTCCCGCCTTCCCCGATGACGACCGTCACGATCGGTACACGCAAGGTCGCCATCGTCTGGAGACTACGCGCGATCGATTCAGCCAAGCCGCGCTCTTCGGCGCCGACACCTGGATACGCGCCCTGCGTATCCACGAACGTCACGACCGGCATCCCGAGGCGCTCCGCGAGTTCGAACGCCCGCACCGCCTTTCGATACCCCTCCGGACTCGCCATTCCGAAGCTCCGCCGGACACGATCGCGCGTCCCATGACCTCGTTGATGGCCGACGATGACGAGAGGGCCCTGCGGAGTCTTGCCAACGCCCGCTACGACGGCGGGGTCGTCGCGAAACGCCCGATCGCCGTGCAGCTCGAAGAAGTCGTCACAGAAGCCTTCCACGTACTCGAGCGTCTGTGGTCGATCCACATGCCGCGCCAGTTGCACCCGTTGCCATGCGGTCAGGCCGGCCGCGACCCGACGTGCCAGACGTCGTCGCTCCGCCTCGGTGCGACGCTGCTCCGCGGTGTCTCCGCCGCGAGCGAGCGTCTCGATCCGAGCGTCTAGCGCGGCGAGTGGGCGTTCGAAGTCGAGATAGGTGCGCGCCATGAGTGATCGAACCAAGTGCGAGCGGCGTCGCGGATGTCGCCGCGGTCGCGGTCGGGGTGGAACCAGCGAGCATCCGTTTGCCCGTGGAACCACGTTCGTTGTCGTTTCGCCAATCGCATCGTCGCGCGAACGAAATCTTCGAAAGCGGAATCGAACGCGACCCCGCCACGAAGCAGACGGCCCATCTCGAGGTAGCCAACGCTGCGCAGCGCCGGCAGCGCCGGACTGAATCCCGCGGACCACAATCCTTCGATCTCGGTCAGCAATCCCGCCTCGAGCATCGCACGACAGCGCGCCTCGACGCGGACCGCCAACTCCTCACGCGGCCGTTCACAACCGATGATGACCGCGTCGAGCAGGCGCTCGCGAAATCCGTGCTCGCGCTGCCACGCGCTCATCGGGCGCCCCGTCAATCGTCCGACTTCGAGCGCCCGCACGATCCGGAACAGGTCGTGGGGATGCAGGCGGGTCGCCGTCGTGGGATCTTCAGCGGCCAGGAGCGCGTGCAACGTTCCGCGCCCCTCGGACTCCTCGCGGGCCAGAAACTCAGCGCGTAGGGTCGGCGAGGGCGGTGCGCCTTCGAGGAGCCCTTCCACGAGCGCTCGCAGGTAGAGTCCGGTACCGCCGCACACGATCGGCACGCGTCCCCGACGGATGACGTCGTCGATCGCCGCTCGCGCCATGTGGCCGAAACGTGACGCATCGAACACCTCATCCGGCTCCGCAACATCGATCAGATGATGCGGAACTCTTGCCAACTCGTCGCCGCTCGGTTTCGCGGTGCCGATGTCGAGATGTCGATAGATCTGCCGCGAATCGGCGCTGATGATCTCGCCGTCGAGCATGTCGGCGAGTTCCAGTGCTACCTCGGTCTTGCCGACGCCCGTCGCGCCGACAATGGCTAGGACCGGGGGTACCCTCATCGTCCGAACATACGTTCGATCTGGCTCCGGGAAAACTCCACCGACACCGGTCGGCCGTGAGCACAGCTGCTCCCGTGCGACAACTGATCTAGATCGCCGAGCAGGCCCGCGACCTCCGCGGGCTGTAGCGTTCGTCCCACACGGATGACGCTATGGCAGGCGATCCGACCCAGAATCCCTTCGGCGGTCTCCCCAGCGGCCGCGTGCGAGCCGAGTTCGCCGAGACCGTCAGCCACATCCTCGACGACTAGCGCGGGATCCGCGTCTCCCAAGAGTGCCGGCATCGCGCGAACCAACACCGTCGCATCCCCGAAGGGTTCTATGTCGAACCCGAGCGTCCGCAGCTCGTCGACTGCCGCGACCAGGGCCTCGAGCCGTCCCGTGCCCAGTTCGACCGTTGCCGGAATCAAGAGCGTCTGGCGCTCGATCGCACCAGCCCGCCGCTCGGCAAGTAAGCGGTCGAGCGCAATGCGCTCGTGCGCCGCATGCTGGTCGACCAACACCAAGCGATCCCGCCCCTCACACACGAGATACCCGCGAAAGATCTGTCCGACGAAGGTCAAGTCCGCGAGTTTGCCGGCCACGGGCGCCGGACGCTCGGGCATGCGCACGAGCGGACTCTGTCGCGGAACGACACTCGGAGGTGCGGCAAGCGGCAACCGCGCCTCCGGGGCCGGCTTGCTGGCGACGTAGCGCCCGAGCGCCTCGGCGACTGCCGCGGTGCGCGGCGGCGCGACTTCGTCGCCGCTGGCGATTGCGGCACGAATGACCCCGACCACCGCATCGTGCACGACGCGGGCTACACGGAAGCGGACCTCCCGCTTGGCCGGGTGAACGTTGACGTCGACGTCAGCCGGCGGCACGCGGACGCACACGACCGCGCCCGGCCATCGGCCACGTGGAATCAGACTCCCGTACCCCTGCGACACCGCGTGCAGCAGCCCGCGATCGCGAATCGGCCGCCCGTTGACGAACGTCTGTAGGTAGCGGCCACTCGCGAACGATGTCTGGGGCGAGAATGCGAAACCCTCGATACGCATGCCCAGCCGCTCGTCCGCGAAGGCCCGACCGCCGCGTACCCGCTCCGCACCGAACACCTGCCGGGCGCGCTCCTCGATCGTCTTCACTGCTGGATACGTTGCGACCTCGCGCCCCTGGTGCACGAGCCGGAAGTGCACACCGAGAGTCGCAAGCGCCTGGTGCGCCACCAGATCCGCCACATGCCCAAGCTCTGTCGCTGGTGTCTTCAGGAACTTCCGACGCGCCGGAACTGGACCGAACAGATCCCGGACGGTCACGACCGTGCCCACGGGCGCCCCGGCGGCGCGCACCTCGACCACAGCGCCTGCCTCGGTCCGGACATGGACGCCGGCGACCGCGCCCGGCACCCGACTGGTCAGCTCGACCGTCGCCACGGCGGCGACGCTCGGAAGCGCCTCCCCACGAAACCCCAGGGTGGCGATGCGTTCCAGATCCTCAGCCTGCCGCAACTTGCTGGTGGCATGACGGGTGAACGCGAGGACGGCGTCGCGCTCCACCATTCCACACCCGTCGTCGCTGACGCGGATCAGGCGGACCCCGCCCTCTTCCAGCTCGATCGAGATCCGGCGCGCACCGGCGTCGAGCGCATTCTCGACGAGCTCCTTCACGACGGAGACTGGGCGCTCGACGACCTCCCCGGCCGCGACCTTCGCGGCGACGCCCTCGGGAAGCACGCGGATCTCGGGGCGGGCGGCAGGCGCCTGCGTGGCAGCGTCCGTCATCGCGGCGCGTCTAACATGCGGTGGCGGGGGATGACAATTGAAACACGATCGTCACCCGATCTTTGCCCCGCGCGCGTTCACACGCCCGCGGAGCGAGGAGCGAAGCCGGCAGGCTACCTTCGGACGCGACTGGCGCCGACGGCTCGGAACGGGCGCGAGCGCGCGGCCCGTAGCTCGCGCTGCCAACTGGGGCCATCCGCCCCCCCGGGGAAGGGAGGGGCGGTGGGAGGGTACGGGGTGGGTCAAGCCCCGATGGTGCACCCTCCCACCGTTTTGCTTCGCGCCCATCGTCGGGGGGGGTGGTATGCGATCGGCGGAGTGTGGGGACTCGCGCGCGTCAGGAGAGCTGTGTCTCGTGACGCACCCGAT
Organism: Deltaproteobacteria bacterium; assembly: GCA_029262315.1. Taxonomy (GTDB): domain Bacteria; phylum Desulfobacterota; class Binatia; order UTPRO1; family UTPRO1; genus JAJCZP01. Next base: position 18,477 of record JAJCZP010000248.1, read on the forward strand.
CGTTCGAACCGACGTTGTGCGCAGCACTAGCATCAGCCAGAAGCATGCCAGGAAACGTTCCGCTTCTAGGCAGTTTGTCAGCAGGGGGACCTGGCAGAGATGCCCGATCGGCCGATGGGGTAGCAACCACGCATGGTGCGCATGGACAACGCTGTGGCGGCGCGGAGGCCCCCCTGCTAGAAATGCCGCTATGCGTTATCGAGAGAAGATCGTGGCTTTCGACGCCCTCGTCGCTATCGCGCGCCGCTCGCACGAGGCTGGGAAACGCCTCGTCTTTACGAATGGCTGCTTCGACCTTCTCCACATCGGGCATGTTCGTTCCCTGGAAACCGCGCGCGCGGCCGGCGATCTTCTGGTGGTGGGCGTAAATAGCGACGCGTCTGTCTCGCGCCTCAAGGGCCCGACTCGCCCTCTCGTGCCGGAGGACGCTCGTGCCGAGGTCCTCGCCGCCCTCGAGTCGGTCAGCCACGTAACCATCTTCGATGACGACACCCCAGCGCGCTTGATCTCAGCCCTCGAGCCCGACGTCCTCGTCAAAGGGGGCGACTGGGCAGCCGAGGACGTCGTAGGCCGCGATGTGGTCGAGCATACCGGGGGACGTGTCCTCATCGTCCCGCTCACCGAGGGCTTTTCCACGACCGAACTCCTGGAGCGGGCCCGGAGCGGCTCCAAGCACTGACCCGAACAGCAGGACCCCGTATTTGCCGCCGTTTCGATGCTGTGGTACGGATGCTCCGCACACGAGGAACCTATGGCACGAATTTGTGAAATTTGCGGCAAGCACCCGTCCACCGGCAACATGGTGAGTCACGCCAACAATCGGACTCGACGCCGTTGGAAACCGAATCTGCAACGCGTCCGCGCCAAGATGGATTCGAGCGTACGACGAATTCTCGCGTGCACCCGCTGCATCCGTAGCGGCAAGATCGTCAAAGCCGCGTAGCAAGCGCCCGGCGATCTAGACCCGAAAGATCGTCAAATTCCCGTAGCAAGCGCGCGGCGATCTAGACCCGACGGGCGATCGCGTCGATCTCGATGCGGGCCCCGCGTGGCAACGCTGCCACCCCGACCGTTGCGCGTGCCGGAAACGGCGTCGTGAAGAAGTCCGCGTAGGCCTGATTCACCCGTGGGAAATCTCCCAGGTCCGTCAGATAGATGGTTGTCCGGACGACCGCGTCGAGCGTAAGGCCGGCCGCCGTCAGGATGGCGCCGAGATTCTTCAGTACCTGGCACGTCTCCGCCTCCACGCTCTCGCCGACGAGTCGACCGGTGGCGGGATCGAGCGCGATCTGACCGGAGACGAAGATGAGATCGCCGCTCTCGATCGCCTGCGAGTAGGGGCCGAGCGCGTCGGGGGCGGTCTCGGTGGCAATCTCGCGCTTCATCCCCGCACCCGCTGCACGCGCATGACGCCCCGCACCTTGCCGAGTCCACGGATCACGCGGTTCAGCGCGTCCAGGCTGTCGACCATCACTTCGAACGTGTTGAGCGCCTTTTTGTCAGTCAGCGTTCGCACCTGTGCCTTGCTGATGTTCGCCCCCGCCGAGGTAATGGCCTTGCTGAGCGCCGCGAGCAGCCCCTGCTGGTCGACGCACATGACCTCGATGAGTACTGGTCGGAAATTGCCAGTCGAGCCGTCCCACGAGACTTCCACGCGACGCTGCGGGTCGCTCTCCATGACGCGTGAACAATCGGCGGCGTGCACCGTGACTCCACGACCGCGGGTAATGAACCCGAGAATACGTTCGCCCGGAAGCGGATTGCAGCACCGGCCGAACCGCATCATGACGTCCTCGACTCCACTCACGCGGACGCCGCCCTTGCCATGCCGTCCGACGAGCCGAAACAATCGCTGGAGGGCGCCCTCTTCCTTCTCCCCTTCCGGTTCGATCTCAGCGGCGGGCACGAGCTTGGCGAGGACGCTCTGTGTCGCGACCCGGCCATATCCGATGGCGGCGATCAGCGACTCTTCGTCCGCGAAACCGAGATCGCGCGCGATCTCGTCGAGCCGCCCAGCTTTCCTGAGCTTCTGAATCTCCAACCGATGCCGCTTGAGATCGCGCGTGAGCAACTCGGTCCCGATCTCGAGACTCCGACGCCGCTGCTGATTCTTCATCCAGCTGCGGATGCGCTCTTTGGCGCGACTCGTCTTGACGAGCTTCAACCAATCCCGGCTGGGTGTTTGCCGGGTCGTGGTGATGATCTCGACCGTGTCGCCGCTTTCCAGCTGGTATCGCAGCGGCACGAGCCGCCCATTCACGCGCGCGCCAGCGCATCGTTCTCCGACCTGGGAATGCACGCGATAGGCGAAGTCGATCACGGTGGCGCCTTGGGGAAAGCTGAAGAGATCACCCTTGGGCGTGAACGCGAAGACCTCCTCATCGAAGAGATCCTCTTTGATCGAGCGCATGAATTCCTGCGGATCTTCCAACTGCTGCTGCCAGTGCAGCAACTGCCGCAGCCAGGAGAAGCGCTCGACTTCGGCGGGGCTGCCGGCTTCGTTCTGGCCCTTGTACCGCCAGTGTGCGGCGACACCCGCCTCGGCCACCTTGTGCATCTGGGCGGTCCGGATCTGCACTTCCATGCGTTCGCCGAACGGGCCAATGACGGTCGTGTGCAGCGACTGATACATGTTGCCCTTCGGCATCGCGATATAATCGCGAAACCGTCCCGGGACCGGACGCCAGTTGGCGTGCACGATGCCGAGCGTCTCGTAGCACTCGCGGGTGGAGTCGGGGATGACGCGAAAGGCGACCAGATCGTGGATCTGGTCGTACACGAGATGCTGACTCTGCATCTTCTGGTAGATCGAATAAAAGTGCTTCGGACGTCCCGTGACCGACGCTTCGAGCCCCGCCTCCTCGAGTGTGCGCCCCAGCACCTCACGAACCTGCTCGATGTAGCGCTCGCGCTCCACCCGCTTCTTCGCGACGTTTCGTTTCAGCTGATAGTAAATTTCCGGGTGCAGGTGACGGAGCGCGTTGTCCTCGAGTTCGCTCTTGATCCAGTAGATGCCGAGGCGGTGCGAGAGCGGGGCGTAGATGTCGAGTGTCTCCTGCGCGATATCCGTCTGTCGCTCGGGGGGGAGGTGCGACAGCGTCCGCATATTGTGGGTGCGGTCGGCCAGCTTGATGAGGATCACCCGGATATCGCGCGCCATGGCCAGGAGCATCTTCCGAAAGTTCTCGGCCTGATGCTCGGCTTTGCTCTGGAAGTTCAGCTGGCCAATCTTGGTGACCCCATCGACCAGTCGGGCAATCTCGGCGCCGAACGTACTCTCGATCTGCCCGAGGGTGGTGAGCGTATCCTCGACCGTGTCGTGGAGCAGTCCGGTCGCGATGCTCGGAACGTCGAGACGCAGGTCAGCGATCAGGCCTGCGACCTCGAGCGGATGCACGAGATACGGCTCACCCGACTTTCGACGCTGACCGCGATGCATCTCGGCGGAGAACTCGTAGGCGCGGCGCAGCGTGGTCACATCCGCAGCTGGATTGAAGTCGACGACTTTCCCCAGGAGATCACTGAGATTCATGACTTCATCCTACTGACTCGCGCGCGCTCGGCTCGGACAATCGCATCGAGGGTCGCAATCGCGTCTGCGCGATCGGCATTGACGATCCAGTAGTCATAGCTGCCGAGCGCCTCGGCTTCGCCGCGGGCGCGCGCCAGGCGCCGCTCGATGACCTCGGGAGTCTCAGTTCGGCGCTCGGTCAATCGACGCGCGAGTTCTTCCCACGATGGCGGCAATACCATGACCGCAACGGCCGCGTCCGTGTATGCCGCCTTCAGCTGACGTGCCCCCTGGACATCGATATCCAGTAGCATGTCGAGCCCCAACCCGACGGCTTCGTCCAACGATGCCCGCGCGGTGCCGTACAGTGCGTCGTGGACCTCGGCCCACTCGGCGAACTCCCCGCGGTCGCGGCGCGCCTCGAAGTCCGAGCGCGGTACGAACTGATATTCCCTCCCCTGCTCCTCGCCGGCCCGCGGCTCGCGTGTCGTGTACGAGATGGACAAGGTCAGATCGGTGTGCCGGGCGAGCATCGCTTCCACGAGCGTACTCTTCCCCGTACCGGAGGGTCCGGAGACGATGAAGATGATCCCATGGCGATCAAATCGCAGGTCGCGGGTGCCCACGGTTCGATTGTACGGAATCACTCGACGTTCTGCACCTGCTCCCTGAGTTTCTCTACCTCCCCTTTCGCCTCGACCACCAGGCGGGTCACTTCGAGATTGTTGACCTTGGAGCCGATCGTATTGATCTCGCGATGGACCTCCTGGAGCAGGAACTCGAACTGCTTGCCGACGGCTCCCCGCCCATCGAGCAGGCGGCCAAGCTCCTGCAGGTGGCTGCGCAGGCGGACCCGCTCCTCGGTAATGTCACTGCGTTCGGCCAGATAGGCGGCTTCCTGGGCGATCCGGCCACCGTCCACCGGGGCTCCCTTGAGCAACTTCTGCATGCGTTCGGTCACCTTGGCTTGAATCGTGACCAACGCATTTGCCGTGTGCTTGCGCACGGCACGCTCGATCGCCGTCAAACGCCGAACCCGCGCGCGCATGTCGCGCTGGAGATTGGAGCCTTCCCGGCGCCGCTCGCGATCGAGCAGGCCGAGCGCGCGTTCCAGCGCGCGGCTCGCGACCGGGAACTCACCTCGGACATCCCCCGCAAGCTCAACCGTCTGAAACACGTCGGGAACCCGCAAGAGCGCGGGGTCGAGTTCACCCGGCAAGTGCAGCTCACGCCGCAGCCGTCGCCACGCCGTGGCATGCGCTCGCGCCGCCGCCATATTCACGACGACGCGCGTTCGTGAGCTGGAAGGTGCGTTCCGCCCGACGTGGACCTCGAGCCGCCCACGTTCGACGTGCCGCCGCACAATATCACGAGCCACGCTCTCCCAGGCGGCGTACTCGCGCGGGGCGCTAACACGTACATCGAGGAAACGCTGGTTCACGCTTCGAACTTCGACCGTCACCCGGCCCGCCGGCACGGCTACCGTGGCGCTTCCGTAGCCAGTCATCGATTTCAGACCTCGAGTCTTAGTCTTAGTTGCCATATCTCCTCACGTGACGGCGCGTAACGAGCGCACGAGTTCCGAGCCGCTCGCGGTTGCGGTTCCGACCTTGCCAACGACAATGCCCGCTGCGAGGTTGGCAAGCGTCGCGGCCTCCTCGAGGCTCCCGCCGGCGCCAAGAGCCAGGGCGCACGTGGCGAGCACCGTATCGCCGGCGCCCGTCACGTCGTAGACCTGATGTGCCGCGGTGGGAAAGTGTCGTGCCCGCGTCCGCGGACGAATCAGCGACATGCCCTGCTCGCTCCGCGAGATCAGGACGGCTTCCGCTTCCCAGCGCTCGAGCAGACGACGGCCCGCCTCGTCGAGGCTCGCGGTGTCCACGATCTCCATCCCAGCGGCATCACTGGCCTCGGCGACGTTGGGCTTGACCAGGCTCGCACCCCGGTAGTGGGCGAAGTTTGGACGCTTCGGGTCGATGACGTACGCGAAACCGTAGCGCTTCCGCAGGCCCTCGAGCTCCCGCAACAGATCCGGCGTAATGACCCCCTTGCCGTAGTCGGAGACGACGACCACGGGAAACCGTTGCACGTTGTCGCGCACCCAATTGGTCACGCGTCCGAGCGGCTTGGTCGCTGCCTGCGTGCCGATCGGATCGTGATCGAAACGGACGACCTGTTGGCCGTGGGCGATCACGCGGGTTTTGGCCGTCGTCGGGAGGATGGTGCTCGTCACGACGCCGGTCAGGGTTCCACCCGCGGTGCGCAAGCCAGCAAGAAGCGCCTTGCCGGTCGCGTCGTGACCGACCAGTCCACATGCCGTCGCGTCGCCACTGAGCGCCTGCACATTGGCGACCACATTGCCGGCGCCCCCCGCGCGCGCTTCTTCACGCCGCACCTGTACGATGGGCACCGGTGCTTCGGGGGAGATGCGGCTGACATCGCCCCAGACGAAGCGGTCGAGCATCAGGTCTCCGATGACGAGCACCCGAACGCTCCGAAAGCGTCGAACGAGGCTACGAAGCCGGCGCGCCGTGTCCATCCGTCTCCGCCATCACCCGGTGGTATACGCCGACCATTGCCTGCGCGACACCCGCCATTGCGAACCCTGCACGTACACGTGCACGGGCGGCGATCCCCAACCGTGCGCTGCGCTCGCCGTCGCGCAGCACGTCTTGCAACGCGGCACGCAGCGCCTGGACGTCTTCCGCGCGCACCAGAATTCCCGCGTCCGGTCCCAGGGCTTCGGGCAGTCCCCCAACGTCGCTTGCCACCACTGGTCGTCCAGCCGCCATCGCCTCGAGTGCCGCGACGCCCAACCCCTCGTGCCGCGACGGCATCGCGACGACGTCGGCGGCCGCCAGAAGGGGACGAACGTCGTCGACACGACCGAGGAATGTGACACGGTCGCCGAGCCCGAGATCGTCGGCACGTGTTCGCAGGGCCTGCGCGCGTGCCCCCTCACCGGCGAAGCACAGGTGGACCGGTGGCTGCGCAATTCCTGCCGCCGCCTCCAAAAGCACGTCGTGGCCCTTGCGGTACTCCAGCGCGGCGATGACGGCGATCATGCCCACGCCGTCATCCAAACCGAGCGCGGCGCGTGCGGAGGCGCGCGCGTGGTCCGTCTCAGCGAAGTCGTCGACCTCGACTCCACTGCGAATGACCTCGATTCTCGTCGGATCGACTCCGCCCGACACCAACACCGCTCGCACCCCTTCCGAGATCGCCACCACGGCATCCACCCCTCGATTGTAGAGCCATCGTGCGTACCATCCGCCACGCAGCGGGTAGTCCATCCGCCGCGTGACCACACGACATGGGTGGTGCTTGATGCGTAAGAACGCGACGAGCGCGTGCGCACGGGCCGTGTGGAAATGCACAATGTCATAGGGCTCGGAGGCCAGCAAACGCGCCAGCCGACGGCCTGCGAGCACATCCGCGTGGTTGCGGACGCGCAATGCTCGGGTGCCGATACCGAGTTTGGCGGCCTCGTCCACCAGCCGCCCGCCGGGGTCGCACGCAACCGCCTGGCGATGGCCGGCGGCGGCCAAGTGCCGCATCAGGCCGAGCACCTGGCGCTCTCCGCCTCCGAGCCCGCGTTCAGGATCGACGTGCAGGATACTGAGGTGCCCGCTCATGCGCCCGGTTCCTCCCGGGCATTCCGGTGCGACTCCCAGAGCTTGGCGTATTTGGTAAAGACGTAGAAGGCGGCTGTCTGGGCCACGAAGAGCCCGGCAATGCCCTCGAGAAACCCGCGGCGCAGGACGTAGAATCGGAAAAAGCGCCATGTGGGCCGCACGATCAGGTCGCGCATCGACGCCTTCCGCCCACGCAAGCGAAGTTCACGAACCGCGACACCGGTGAACGTGTTGATCGTCGCGATGTGGGCTGCCGTGTCTCGATAGGTAAAATGCAACAGCGGCCCCCGGAGCCGTAGCGTTCGACCGCGCAGGACAACCTTCTCGTGCGGGTCCATCCCACCCCACACGGCATGATCCCGTCGGAACAACCGAAGCCGATAGTCCGGGTACCATCCGCCACGCCACCACCACCTGCCGAGATAGTAGACGAGACGCGGCACGTAGTACCCATCCGCTTGCGGATCACCAAGGGCGGTTTCGGCCTCACTGCGAAGGGCCGGCGAAACACGCTCGTCGGCATCCAGGTTCAGCACCCAAGGCGTCGTGACCTGCGAGAGCGCGAAGGCCTTCTGCTCCACGAATCCCGGCCACTCCCGCTGGAAGACTCGGTCGGTATACTCGCGACAGATCTCGACGGTACGGTCGGTCGAGAACGAATCCACCACGACGATCTCGTCGCACCACTTCACGCTTTCGAGAGCCTCGCGAATCGTGGCCTCTTCGTTGAAGCAAATGATCGTCGCCGACACCCGCTCGGTCCGTTCCAGGCTCATGGGGACCCCTCGCGCGCGTGCGGAGCGCGCGGCGTCTCGCCCCGCCGCCGTGCGTATTCGGCGTCCTTCTCCTGGCCGAGCGTGAGAATCTCCGAAGCGTATCGCCGTAGCTGCCCTCGCGAAGGTGCGTCGAGGTAGCGTCTCAGGAACCGTAGGCGCTCGGTCGCTGACGCTCGCCGCCCAACGGAGCGCAGCACCTGCACGATGTTCTTCTTCCGGCGCTCCCATGACAGCGAAGAGTAGCGCCGCACGCGATCCAGATCGACGAGCACGAACCGCGCGGGCTCGACGGACGCAACGAGCAGGTTCGCGGCCCGGAGATCCTGCGGATAGAAGCCCGCACCGTGCAACCGGCCGAGATAATCCGCGAAGGCGCGTGTGAGACGCCACCGTGCCTCGCCGCTCTGCGCCGCCCACACTTCTTCGAGCGATCCGCCTTGGACCCGTCGCGCGATCGTGCAGCTCCACCTCACCAGGCCAAGGACCCGACGCTCGAGCACCGCGCGCATTTCGGGAACCGGCAAGCCGGCGGCGTGAAGACGCGCCGCCGCGTCCCATACTTGCCCCGCGCTCGAACCGAAAAGCAGCACCTTCCACGCCCGCTCACGGAACCGTTTCACAACCCACTCGTCGCCGTCGAGTCGCACGGCGGCTACCGTCGCTCGATCCCCACGCTGCAGCACCTCGATCTCTGGCCTCGCGAGCAGCGCGTCGACGTCCAATACCGCCGGTGGAACCGGTCCCGCGGCAACCCGCACCGTGTAGGCGCGGCTACCCATTCGCGCTCCGTGTCACCCCGGCCAGGAGTTCGCAGCAGCGCTCCAGATCGTCGACCGCCGCATCGATACTGCGCGCGGACGCGGCCCGATGCGCGGCCTCGGCCAGGCGCTCCCGCACCGTCGGATCCAACGCCCGCTCGAGTGCCGCGTGGAGGGACGGGCCGTCGCGTGGATCCTCGACGACGAGTTCCGCGAGTGGACCTTTGAGCACCTCGGAGGCACCAACCATTCGCGAGGTCACCACCGGCAGCCCCGAAGCCAACGCTTCCAACACCACCATACCAAAAGCATCCTGGATGGAAGCGAGGACGAACGCGTCCGCCGCGGCATAGAGGCGTTCGATGTCGCGACGCGGGCCCGTGAAGACGACGGGTCCCGGAAGCTCCCGTGCCGCCCGTCGCCATGCCGCCAGTCGCTGATCATTGCCGACCACGACCAACGCGGCACCCCGAGGCGCATCCCAACGCCACAGCTCCAACAGCAGATCGATGCCCTTGCGTCGGAAGCCGGTCCCCACGGTGATGACGAGCGGCACATCGGCGGGGAGTTCGAGCTCGCGTCGGAGGTCGGTGCGGGCTTGTGCCCGATCGACCGACCGAAAGCGAGCGGCATCGACGCCGTAGGGCAGCACCTCGACGGCGGCGGGCGACAACCCTGGATACGTGGCGAGGAGTTCGTTGCGAGCGAGCGATGAGACGGTGAGCACTTTCCGACTCGCACCCTGGCGATACTGCCGGCGCTCGATCGCGAGCATCGCGCACTCGTACAGGCTCACCCGCTGTCGCCACGCTTCCCGGGCGCCACGGTCCGTGGCGAGATCGGCCAGATACCGCCGATGGCACCCCCCACTCGCTCGCATGATGTCCTGGCCGATCGTACGTCCGAACCCGATCACGACATCCGCCCCAAGGCTCCGCCAGACGCGGGGCGCCGCGGCCGCGAAGCTGAGCAACTTGGCGATTTGCCCGATGCGCACCACAGGCACTTTGTGCACCGTGACCCCTTCGGGAGGCGGGGCCCGGCACTGCCCCACGACGAGGTGAACATCATGGCCACGCGCCGCAAGCCTCTGGGTGGTCTCGTAGCAATCCCATTCGGCGCCACCCAGACGATCGAAGCGTTTGTGGACCAGGGCCAGTCTCATTCCAGGTAGCCGAGATCACGTAGTCGTTGCTCGACGATGGCTTGCTCGTCCGCCGACAAGGTCTCCGGGGCCGCCGCCCTCGCCTCGACATCCGAGACGCGTGAGCGAAGTTTGGCGAGCATCTCCGGATGTGCGGCCGCAACATTGGACCGCTCCTCCGGGTCCTGCTCCAAGTCGTAGAGCTCTTCGGGGAGATCTGGCGCAAAGGGCGCCGCGATGTATTTCCAGTGTGGGGTTCTCCACCCGTGGCGACGTTCCGTCGGCTTGCCGTACACCCGACCGCAGGCTTCGACGAAAGCCTCGAGCTCGAGGTCCACGCCCGCGAAGGCCGCGGGCACGAGGCTCACGCCGTCGAGATCGGGCGGTACCGGATGATCGAGCAGGTCGAGCAGGGTCGCCATGATGTCGATCTGACGAACGAGTTGGCCAACCCGGGTCCCAGCCGGCATGCGCTCGGGGGCAACGACGAGCAGGGGGACGCGGATGAGCACCTCGTAGACGTCACTCTCGTGCCCCTCGCGTTTCTGTACCCGCCCGGGTCCGAGAAGATCCCGCTGTAGGCGGTACCAGCGATATGCAAAGTAGCCATCGATCAGGCGCTCTCCGTGATCGCCATGCACGACCATGACGCTATCGTCCGGAACGGCCGCGATCAGAGGCGCCAACGTGGTGTCGAGACTCGCGAGAGCCCGATTGTACCGATTGCCACCGTGGTCACGCCCCTGATGAGCGGCGCTGACCTTGCGCGGAGTGTGCAGTTCCCAGAGGTGAAGGAAGAGAAACCACGGCTCCGGAAGCTCACGCTGTCTCACACGCCGAATCAGCTCCTGCCCCCACTCGTCCGAGAGGTAGACCGAGGCCGGGCGCACGTTGTACTCGACGAATCCGCGATCGACGCCGCTCTCGGGCCCGAGTGGTCCAGTGACCTCGGCGATCGTATGGTACCCGGCATCGCGCAGGAGCTCCGGGAGCGTTGCGAGGGTCGGATGAAGCCGCTCGCCGCCGATCGAGCGCACGCCATGCCGTGGAGAATATGTGCCGGTCAGCATCGACGCGACACAGGGCGTCGTTGTCGATGTCGACGCGATGGCCTGCTCGAAGCGCACTCCGCGCGCACGCAGAGAGTCCAGCGTCGGAGTCTCCACGTCGCGACCGCCGAGCGCGTCCGCACGCATGCAGTCGACCAGGAGCAGCAGGACGTTCGGCATCTGGCTCACGAAGCGGGCCCCCCGGTCGAGGCGCGCATCAGCTCGCGAAAGCTGACGCGCGTGGCGTAGTCACGGGGTACGCCATCGAAGCGCTGCCGACGTTGAATGGTCTTTCGTACGACCCACCCGAGCCGGCGCCGCGCGAGCGTGGCATCCCAATCGCGCGCCCGCGTGTATGCCCGGTACACGCGCAATCGGTCGGTGACCGACACCCCAGGAAGCACATGCCGATTCAACTGCACGAGATTTCGGCGCACTCGCCACCATGAAGACGCCCAGTGCCCGGCTACCGTGCGGTCGAGATCGAGAAACACGACCCGCCCCTCGTCTACCCACACGTTGCTCGGCACGAGATCGCCGGCGGTAAAGTTGGCCTGATGCAGCCGGGCGACTGCCGTTCCGAGCGCCCGGAGCGTGGCACGCTTCGTGTCGAGTTGCCGATCAGTCCGCGCGAGCTCGACGGCCACCGGCGTCCCGGTGAGGGCTGCGGTCGCCACCCACGCACCACGGAGGAATGGACCGCATCGTCGCTCGCCAATCGCCAACACCTCGGGCACGACGAAGCTCTCTGCCGCCAATCGAGCGCTGATCCGCTGGACGTGCCGCGCCTTCGACGGACGCAGGCAGTCCTTCAGCATGGTGAGCCGACCATACGAGTGGTAGTTCTTGACATAGACATCGCGTCCCCCCGACGACCAGTGATGCGTCGTGGCATGCTTCGACCCGTGCACGGGCGACGTTGCACGGGCCTCGCCAACCACGGCCGTCCATCTCTCCGGGCTCCACGGATCCCCCCTCCGAACGAACACGCGCCACTTCCCGTCCGGTGTCACCGCCGCCCCTCGAGTACCGCATCGATCCGTCCGAGCACACGCTGTGCGGTAATGGCCGTCATGCAGCGCCGACCGATCGGACAGTGGCGGAGATAGCACGGGGCGCACGGAACACGTCCGACCACCACCAGATCCTCCGAGCCCGCTGGCGCCGAGCGTGCCGGCGTAGTGGCTCCCCAGAGCGACACTACGGGAGTCTCGGCCGCCGCGGCCAAGTGCATAGGTCCCGAATCGGGACCGACGGCCAGCCGCGCCCGCTCCAGGATGCCGTACGATTCACGGAGATTCGTCCGCCCGACGAGGTTTGTCACGGGCACGAGTCGCGCTACTTCCGCCGCGATTCCTGCCACATCCTGGCCACCCAGAAGCACGGTATCGAGCCCACGATCGGCTAACCCGCCGGCGACCGCGGCGAAGCGGTCCGCAAACCAGAGGCGGCTCGCCCATGTCGAGCCGAGAAAGAGCGCTCCGAAGGGTCGCGCCAGCGGGCGCACGATTTCCTCGACACGGCTACGCTCGGCGGCGGTCAGCGTCAGCCCGAACGTCACGGGAGTTGGAGGAAGCTCGAGCCAGTCGCCGAAGCGTTGGTACTGTTCGAGCTTCCAGCCTCGTGCGGCAACACGTTCGATGTGGTGCGTGTTCCACATCCAATTGAACTCTTTCGCGTTGCGGCGATGAAAGCCGAGGCGAATCGGTGCCCGCGACGCGAAGCTCACCAATCCGCTCTTTGCATGCCTCTGGAGATCCAGTGTCAGGTCCGCCCCGTAGGCCCGCACCGCGCCGAGAAAGCGGCTGAACGCGCGCAGCCCCAGTCCTCGCTCGAACACCAGACGCGTGTCGATCGCGGGGTGATGTTCCAAGAGCGGCGCTGCCACGGGTTCGACTGCCCACGCAATATGCGCGTGCGGATGGCTCGCGCGTAGCCGCTGCGCCAAAGGAAGCGCACGCACGACATCGCCGATCGCACCGAGCAGTACGATGAGAATCCGCTCCGCGGTCGGCTTCATCCCTTCTCCCAGTAGACCCGGGGTACGATGGCACGCACCTCGGCGTCCATCCCGGCGACACGAGCCAAGGAGCGGTCGAGGCGCCGCAAGGCCCGGCGGCGCTCTGCGGAGGAGACCGGCGCGCCGATTCGCGCGCGATCGAGATCGAGAATAAACGCCTCCAGCTCGTCTCCGCGCGGAACCAGCAGGATGTTGCTCGCGTTCAGATCACGATGATGAAGCCCGCGGTCGTGCATCAGACGCACGACGTGCGCGGTCGTGCGCAGGAGCCGCTCGCGCATGGGGCCGGTCGACTTCACGAGGCACCGGTCGAGCACATTCCCGCCCTCGATCTCGCGCGTCACGATCGCTCCTCGATACCGGCCGACTCCGACGCGGTCCACCCGAACGGCGAGCACTTCTGGTACGGGGATACCGCTGGCCCTGGCCCCCTCGGTCACGGTCAACTCGCGGAGGGGGCGCGGCAAGCCGCCGGCCACAAAGGTGTCACGCGTAACCCGGCTCGGTAGTCCACCGCGCCGGTACCAGCGCAGCATCGCGGGGGGCGTATCAGCAGTGCGAAGCGCCCAGGTCGATCCACGACCTCCGTCGAGGAGACGGCCGCCTTCGACCTCGTCGGGCGATGCTGCGAGCAGGACGCGCTCCAGATCGGGCCCTATGTCATCGCGAAGGACGATGGCACCATCGGGCGTCTCCCGACGTCGAAAGCACGGTGGCACTGCGGCACGAGAGCGGAGGTTGTCGGCGGCCTCCCAGATCTTTCCGGCGGTCAGCACCTCTTCATAGGACTCGATCACGGAGAGAATGAACCCGGGAACGCCGTCGGACCGGCGCCGCCACAGACGGCGGACGAACGCCTGTGCCGGCCGCCACACGAAGTCTGCCGCTGAGACCTCGACACGCGCCATCGCCGCGCGTCGCGCCCGGTCGTCGAGAACGGCAATCACGCTATGGAGATCCGCGAATCGGACCAGGACACCTCCCCGGCACGCGACAACCGGTCCGACCGTGTCGGGATCGCCATCCCACGCGAACACCACGGGCGCACTCGCGAGACGCCGCCCCAGTAGCTCAACCGACATCGGTGCCCGGAAGGACCGGGCGCCGCCATGCTCGGCGTGGTCCCGAAGCTCGCTCAGCAGTTCGGCGGAGAGCGACTCGCCAGCCTCCAGGATCACGATTCGACCGTCGGGACACTCCGCGCGCAACCTTCGCGCCGCATCGACGCGATCCCCTGCCAGCACAGACAGCACCTGGACTCCAGAAGGCACCTGCGCCGTGCAGTCCGCCGGACGGAGCAAGTATGTGGGAATTCCCGCCGCACTCGCGACCGAAACCGCCGGGTCGACAGCAGGATCCGCCTGCATGACTCCTACCGCGCGCATCGGCACGGCCTCGCGTCAGGCGGCCAGCGCGCGTGCACGCTCGACCGCGACCGCGACGTCCTCGACGCGAATGAGCTCCATGCAGTCATCCGTCCCTCGCGGGCAACGCTCGGCCCCATGCCGCCCACACGGCCGGCATTCGAGATCCGTCTGCGCGATCTGCGCATGCTCACTGCGTGGCCCGTAGCCCTGCTCGGGAACGGTGGCGCAGAAAATCGCGACCTGCGGCACACCGACGGCGGTCGCCAAGTGCATCGGCGCGCTGTCGTTGCTCACCACGACGCTCATCTCGGCCAATACGGCGGCCAGTACGGTAAGATCTGTCGCCCCGCCAAGATCGAGGCCTCGGCCGTCGGCGCGTTCGTGGACGAGGCGGGTCAGTTCTCGTTCGTCCGGCGATCCCAACAGGACACAAGCGTAGCCCGCGGCCTCGAGGCGTCGTACGAGCTCGGCATAGGCTGACGCGGGCCATCGCTTGGTCCGCCACACCGAACCGGGGCAGATGCCGGCCAACGGGCGCCCGGTGGCCCGTGCGGGCGCCAGCAAGGCGTGCGCCTGGCGGCACGCCTCCTGGTCGAGCGCGAGCGATGGCTGCGGGGTCGTCCCCAACGCGCCGAACGGGCGCATCAGTTGGAGCAGGCGCTCACAATCGTGCAGAGCCAACGGCCGCGGCACACGCTCCGTGTAGAGGCTCGCCGCCGGGGCGCCCGCGAACCCGACTCGACGCGGTATTCCCGCCAGCAGCAGAAGGGCCCCCGTGCGCCATGACTTGTGAGCCGCCAGCGCCAGCGCGTAGCGCCGCCGCCGCAATCGACGGCCGAGCGCCAGCATGCCGCGCAGGCCGCGATCGGCACCGCGCTTGTCGTCGATCTCCACCCGATCGACGGCTGGGTGATGGGCCATCAGCGGGGCCGCGGCCGGCGTGACCAGCAGCGTGACCTCCGCCTCCGGGAATCGTTGGCGCAGCACCTGGAGAAGCGGGGTCGTGAGCACCACGTCGCCGAGAAACCCGGTCTGGACGACCAGGATGCACTCGCCCGACGGCGCGCTCACTCCAGTTTCCGAGCCTCGTCGATCAACATGACCGGGATGTCGTCCACGATCGGGTATTCCAAACGACAGCCCTCACAGGCAAGCGCATCGGCGGCTGCGTTCAGCTTCACCGGCTGCTTGCACTTCGGACATGCGAGTATGTCGAGCAGTTCCTGACTGACGGCCATTTTCACCTCCTGCGGCGGAACCGCTGGCGCGCGTCGTCTATAATCCACTCTGCGGCAGTACGAAAGCTCGTGACAATTCGATCTGCTCGAAGGCCCTGCCCCTCCGGGTCCAGCGCCCTAGCCGTCCGCCGCCCGTGGCCCGTGAGGACGAGGACGCCGCGGGCGCCGACCGTTGCCGCCAACCCGAGATCGGCGGCACTATCTCCCACGACATAGCTCGCCTGGAGATCCAGCCCTAGCTCACGGACCGCGCGCCGGACGAGGCCACTGCCCGGTTTCCGGCACCGGCACGTGCCCGTCCAGTCGGGGTGGTGCGGGCAGGCGTAGATCCCGTCCAGGAGGGCCCCCTGCCGGGCCAGACGGGAGCTCAAGACGCGGTGGATCTGCTCGAGACCGGGGAGATCGAGCAGGCCGCGAGCCACGGCGGACTGATTCGTCACCATGACGACCGCGAATCCGGCGCGGCGAAGCCTCCGCACCCCCTCGGCTGCCCCGCGGATGAGCCGGAGATCGCGGACCCGCCTCAGATAGTGCACCTCACGATTCAGGGTACCGTCACGGTCGACGAACACCGCGGGCCGTCGGGGTCCACGCCCGCCACGCCCTGCCGCGAGCGCCCGACGCCTCACGACTGCACCCCGAGCACGTGGTCTACGAGCTCGTCGGCACGATCCACCAGGACGCCGAGCCGAATCGCGACCAGCGCGTCACGCGCGAACGGAAACTCCTCGAGCTTCACGAGATCCTTCTCGGTCGTCACGACCAGATCGAGGTCGCGCGCCCGATGGGAGATCTCCTTCCAATCGCGCGTGTCGTAGACATGGTGGTCGGGGTACTCCAGCACGTCCGCCAACGACGCATTCCATCGATTCAGCGTATCGTACATCGGCGCGGGTCGTGCGACACCGGTCACGGCCAGCACTTGCTTCTCGGCCAGCAACCCGAGCGGGCGCTCCTGCCATCCATCAGGACCAGGGACGACCAGAGAGATCGGAGCGAATCCGATCCGCCGCTCCGCTCCGGTGGCAGCCTCGGCGAGCGCATCGGCATCCGACTCGCGGTGAAGGACCACGTCGGCCCGCCGCACGCCGGCCAGTGGCTCACGAAGTGGTCCAGCCGGTAGAACCCGGGCAAGGCCACCGCGTTCCTCGGCGTCAACCACGACCACGTCGAGATCGCGCTCGAGCCTCCGATGCTGAAACGCGTCATCGCACAAGAGCAACCGCGCCTCGAAGGTGTCGACCGCGAGGCGCGCCGCCGCGACCCGATCGCGGCCGGCGACGACTGGCACGCCGCTCGTCCGGGCCAGCATCACGGCCTCGTCGCCGGACGCGGCCACATCACTGCGGACCCGAACCCCATCGCCGACAACGTGCGCCGTACGCTCCGTGCCACCGTACCCACGACTCACGATGACGACCCGCGCCCCCCGTCGCCGCGTCTCCATCGCCAACCAGCGAGTCAGCGGCGTCTTGCCCGTGCCCCCGACCCGCACGTTGCCAATGCTGACCGTGCGCGCCGGCACGACCCGCGCGCCGAGGAGCCCCGCACCGTACGCGGCGTTGCGTACCATCACGACCGAGCCGTACACTGCCGCCGCGGGGGTCAGGCAGGCGCGGAGTGCGCGCCATCCCGTACCGGGATCGTCCCACACCCGCGCCGCGAACTCGGCGGTGGTCCGTTTCATGATCGGAGGGTCTCCGTTCGGTCGAGCATGCTTCGTACGAGCGCCATGGTCACCATCAACGCTCCGGAACTGCTGGGCGCTACGGCTGCGGCCGCCTCGCCACGGCGAGCAGCGGCTGCTCCATCCTCGACGAGTTCGTGCATGAGGTGGCCGAGCTCGCGGGCATCACGCACCTGAACGCCCCCGCCGCTGGCCTGCAGCTGATCAGCCTCGTCGCGCACGTTGTCGAGATACGGACCGAACGCCACCGGCACTTCGTAGATGGCTGCCTCCAGGAGGTTGTGCCCCCCAACCGGCACCAACGTGCCGCCGATGAACGCCATGCGGGCCCCATGATACAAGCCCCGGAGTTCGCCGACGGTATCGAGGAGCAGAATCGGCGTATCCGAAGGCCAGCCTGCCGGACCGAGTTCGGAGCGCCGTACGAAATGATGTCCTCGCTTTGCCAGCAACCCCGCGACATCGTCGAAACGGGCCGGATGACGCGGAGCGATCACCAGCCGCGCCCCAGGAGCGTGCGCCGCCACCTCGGCCCAGGCGTCGAGCACCGTCGACTCTTCCCCCGCATGGGTACTGCCGGCCACCACGACCGGCCGTGTCTCGACCCCCAGTGTGCGTAGCGACAGACCATCGTCCGCGCCGGCACCGTGCCCGTGTTTGAGACTTCCCGTTACTACGATCCTCTGCGCCGAAGCACCCAGCGCGACGAGTCGACGCGCCGTGGGCATCGATTGGACCCCGAACCACCGCACACTCGCCAAGGTCGCCGCGAACAGCCCCTGCCAGCGTCGATAGCGGAGGAACGCCGGTGCGCTCAGGCGCCCACTCACCATGGCGGCCGGAATACCGCGGCGGTCGAGTGCGGCCAGGAATCCCGGCCAGAGTTCCGTCTCGGAAAACACGACGACTCGTGGGCGCACCGCGTCGATCGCCCGAGCCACGCAGAAGGGAACATCGAACGGCAGGAATATGCAGGCGTCAGCGTCCCGGACGCGCGCCTTGGCGACCTCGCGACCGGTGGCGGTCAGCGTCGAGAGGACCAGCCGATGGTCGGGAAACTCCCCGCGCAACGCACCCACGAGGGGCGCGAGGGCAGCGACCTCCCCTACGGAGGCGGCGTGAACCCAGATTGCAGGCTGCCCAGGGGGAGTGCGTGTGCTGAAACCGAGACGTTCGGTGAGGCCGTTCCACCACTCGCGCCGGACGAGAAGGACCAGGAACGCCAATGGTGCGATGCCTACCGCCACGATGGTGACGATGACTTCGTAAACCCGGACGAGTCGCCTCCTCGCCCCCCCGCTCAGCGTCAATATTGCCAGCGGCCGTCGGCGAATCGGAAGATCTCGGTCACGTCGAAGCGCTCCACGACCTTCCCCGGTACCGCCAACGCCGCGTCGGGAGTCGCACCACGGCGCTGATAGCGCACTTCGCGGTACGTGATCTTGCCGATGGGCTCCTTCCCCGGATCGGTGCGCGTCACACAGGTGCGGCTTTCGCCGTAGTCGACATGTTCGCCGACGACGTCGTCGCCCTCGTTCGTCCACTTGATGCGCCCGCGATTGAACGATGCACGGTCTTGGAGCTTCTGCATCCAAATGTCGCAAAACAGGTTGAACTTCTTGGCATTCCCACCAGGGGCCACGGCCGGTGGCGTTGCCGGCGCCGCGGCTGCCTCCTCCGCCGGCGCCATATCCCCGCCAGCGCGTACCGGCGCAACTAGCACGGCTAGGCACAGCATCCCGATGACCCATCCTACCCCGACCCGCATAGCCACCCCTTATACGGGACCACCCGTAGCTCGCGCAATTCGGCGACCCATCACTCTAATCTGGAGCGCGGAACTCGCCTGGGATTGCAGCGCCAGCAGCGATTGCTCGAGGCGAGCCCGTGCGCGCTCGATCTCGGCCTCGTCCGCGTCACGACTGACCGTCATCGGCTCGCCCACGGCGTAGACCACTCGGCTCCACGGCATCGGAACGATCAAGCGATCCCAACTGCGTGCGCGGACGTGCCAGGCCGCGACCGGTGCCACAGGAAAAATGCGTGCGCCCGTCGCGCGTGCCATCTGAATAACGCCCGATTTCACGACGTAGGGTGGCCCGTGGGGACCGTCCGGGGCAAAGGCAAGATCCGAGCCCGCACGATACGCCCGAATCATATCCTTGAGCCCGCCCACCCAGCCGCGGGTCGACGAGCCGCGGGTCGCCTCGATACGAAACTGCCTCAGGGCTTGGGCGATCATCTCCCCATCAGGATGATGGCTGACCATGATGCAGGCACGCTTCCCGCTGTAGAGGAACGGCATCATCACGAGCCCCTCGTGCCAGAACGCGACGAGCACGTGCTCTCCGCGCCGCCAGGCAGCTGCGAGCTCTTGGTCCAACCCGATGCCACGGCGACGAATCGTGAGGGCCAGGAACCCGAGGACGCCGGTCACGAGACGACCGACGAACCGGAGCAGTAAGCGCCGTCGATTCGAGTGCGGCATCAGTGCAGCAAGCGACCCGCGTCCTGGGGAGTCGTCTTGTCGTGGAACTGCAAGTCGTGCAGCTTGCGATACTCGCCATCGAGCGCCAGGAGCTCCTCGTGGGTACCCTCCTCGACGATGCCGCCACGTACCACGACCACGATCCGATCGGCCCGTCGGATGGTGGAGAATCGATGCGCAATGACGAGCGAGGTGCGATTCACCATCAAGCGCTCGATCGCCTGCTGCACGAGCCGCTCGGACTCGCTATCGAGTGCCGATGTCGCTTCGTCCAGAACCAGAATGGGCGCGTCCTTCAGCAACGCCCGCGCGATTGCCAACCGCTGACGTTGCCCGCCGGACAACGTCACGCCGAGCTCCCCGATCTTGGTTTCGTAGCGCTCCGGCAACGCCAGGATGAACTCGTGCGCGTTGGCCGCCTGGGCCGCCACCACGACGTCGTCCATCGAGCGACTCGGATCGCCGTAGGCGATATTGGCCCGCACGGTGTCGTTGAACAGAAACGTGAACTGCGTCACGAGCGCGATCTGTGCGCGTAGCGAGCGCAGGGTATAATCGCGGATGTCGACATCGTCGATCGCGATCCGCCCTTCCGTCACGTCGTAGAAGCGCGGAATCAGATCGGCAATCGTGCTCTTCCCTCCCCCGCTCATGCCCACCAGCGCGACCATCTCGCCAGCACGAATCGTGAGCGAGACGTCCTGCAAGACGGGATCGACCCCGTACCGGAACCCGACCTTCTCGAACTCGATCCCGCGACGCATCGTCGTCAGCGGCCGCGCCCCGGGACGATCGGCCACCTCGGGCTCGGTGTCCAGAAGCTCGAAGATCCGCTCCGCGCCCGCCACGCCCTGCTGAATGACGTTGTTGGACTTCGTCAACCGCTTGAAGGGCTCGTACAACAAGAACACTGCGGTCATGAATGCGAGAAACGACCCCTGACTCCGCCCGCCGGTGATGACGCTGTTGCCGCCGTACCACACCACGCCCGCGATACCGAATGCAGCCAGGATCTCCGTCATCGGGCTCGTGAACGCGCGAATCAAGGTCGCCTTCATATAGAGGCGGTAGAGGCGCCGGTTCTCTCGGGCGAAACGCTCGCGCTCGTACTCCTCCATCCCGAACGCCTTGACGACCCGGTTGCCCTGCACTGTCTCCTGCAGAAGCGCGGTCAGGAGGCCGAGTGCACGCTGGCCACGTTTGCTGAAGCGTCGCAAACGTTGCGACAATCTAACGATGGGAAGGATCGATGCCGGAAACACGAGGAACGCGATGACCGCGAGCACGGGGTCTTTGTAGAAGGCAACGCAGACCAGGAAGATGAGCGACGTTGCGTCGCGCATGATCGAGGCCACCGCGCCGGTGAGCGCCGAGCGGACCATGGCGACGTCATTGCCAACGCGCGAGAGGATGTCACCAGTCGGCGTGCGGTGAAAGTATGCCAGCGAGAGGCGCTGAATGTGCTGGTTCAGCTCGTCACGCAGGTCGCACACGATGCGTTGCCCCACGAGCTCGACGAGATACGTCTGCGCGAAGCTCGCGAGGCCTCGAAACACGAAGACCAGCACCACCATCGCCGGAAGAACCCGAAGGGCCGCCGCGTTCTGATTCCCGAAGATGTCGTCGAAAACGCGTTCGACCACGAGTGGCAGCATCCCCGTCGACGCGCTGAACACCAACATCGACACCATGGCGCCCAGAAACCACGGCCACACATAGGGGCGGAGGTAGCGCAGCAATCGCGCGTAGGTCACCCCCGCGCCTCGCTCGGTGACTCGCGAGCCCTGGCTGTCGCGTCCACTCACGCCAGCATCTCCTCCGCGATGGCCGCCGCCCGGTCGGCGGCACCGCCTCCGCCCAGCGCCGGGCGCAGCGCTGCCAGCGCGGCACATGTGCGTGCGTGCAATTTCGCGTCATCGAGGAAGCGCGCCGCCTCCGCGGCCATTCGCACGCCGGTGGCCTCGTCCTGAATGAGCTCCGGCACCACCAGCGCGCCGGCGATGAGATTCGGCATCCCGATGAACGGCACCGAAATGAGGCGTCGAGCCAATGCGAAGGTCAATGGAGACATACGATACACGATCACCATGGGCCGCTCGAGGAGCGCGGTTTCGAGGGTCGCCGTTCCTGAGGCGACAAGCGCCACATCGCTCGCAGCAACCAATTCATAGGTATCACCCGCGACGATCTGGGCGGGCAGCTCCTCACCAGGAATGCTAGCGGGTACTTCGCTCTTGCTCAACGTATCCGCCAATGCCACGACACACTGGACGTCCCCGCGCAGAACGAGCCGCCGGGCGGCCTCCGCCATGGGTGGCATCAAGAACCGCAATTCCTTGGCCCGGCTGCCAGGGAGGAGCGTCACCAGGCGGCGGCTGGAATCCAGGCCGTGTCGAGCGAAGGTTGCCGCGCGATCGCCGCTGGCCTGCACACGGTCGAGCAGCGGATGTCCCACGAAATCTGGCCGCAACCCCGTGTCCGCGTAGAGGGGTGCTTCGAAGGGGAACACGACCGCCAGGCGGTCGACGCGCCGGGCGATCTTGTGCACCCGCCTCGCGCGCCACGCCCACACTTGCGGACTGATGTAGTAGAGCACGGGCACACCGTGGCGCTTCGCGACTGCCGCCAACGCCAGATTGAACTCGGGAAAATCGATGACGATCAGCAGGTCCGGGGGGGCGTCGATCAGGATGCGACGTATTCGCCGATAGGCCCGCACGATCGCGCCGACCTTCTCCCGGGCCTCGAACAGGCCCATGGCGGCGATCTCGCCAGCATCGATCAGAGTGTCCATTCCCGCGGCGCGCAGTCGTGGGCCTCCGATGCCCTCGACACGAGCGTCCGGACATCGAGCGCGCAGCGCCCTCACCAGATCGCCCCCATGCATGTCACCCGAGGCCTCACCCGCGACCAACACCACTCGCCGTGAGGCGTGGGGCTGACTGCCTCCGGCGGGGGCGGCGGTCATCCTGCGGCGCCCTCGAGGCTGCCGACGATGCGCTCCGCGAGTTCCAGGGCCCGTAGCCCCGCCGCGCCTCCCACGACCGGCGCGCCACGGGTCGTCACGGCTTCGACGAAAGCGGCGATCTCGTCGCGGAGAGGATCGCCCTCGCCAGCGTCGTGTTCGTGCACCGTGATCTCCGGCAGCTCGCCAGGCCTGGGGGGGGCCACCCGGCGGCAAATACGTACCAGCCGCTGATCGTAGTCGACCGACACATAGGCGTCGTGCTGGAAAACGCGGAGCTTGCGCTCCCGCTTCAGCGATACTCGACTCGCCGTGACGTTGGCGATGCAACCGTTCGCGAAGCGCAGCCGAGCGTTCGCGATATCGACCGTTGGTGTCAGTACGGGTACTCCCACGCTCTCGACCTGCACGACCTCCGTGCCCACGAAGTGCTGAATCACGTCGAGATCGTGGATCATGAGGTCACGGATGACATCGACGTCGGTCCCCCGGTCGACGAACGGCGCCAGGCGGTGGCACTCCAGAAAACGCGGCTCGGTCACAACGGCCGCCGCGAGCTTGAGCGCGGGATTGAAGCGCTCGAGATGTCCGACTTGCAGGATGCGCTTCCCCGCGTCCGCCAGCCCGATGAGCATCGCCCCTTCCGCTCGCGTCGAGGCAAGCGGCTTCTCGACCAGGACGTCGACCCCGCCCGCAAGCAGATCGCCGGCCACGGCGGCATGCGCGTGGGTCGGAACCGCAACACTGGCGCAATCGACGACGCCCATCAGGGCACGATGGTCGTCAAAGACGCGCGCGCCCAATGGCGTGGCGATCTCCTCGGCTCGCGCCCGGTCGGAGTCGACGATGCCTACGAGCTCGACATCCGGGAGCGCAGCGTACTTCTCCGCATGAAAGCGGCCGAGGTGCCCGACCCCAACGACGGCTGCTCGTACCGGTTTCGTCACGTCCGCACTCCGCGGCGCGGCTCCGCGAGCCGTGGCGTGGCTACACGGTCCGTCGCATCCTTACGTCGCCGCAAGGGGGCACCGGTACCACGATCTGCCCGAGATGTCAGGTGGTGGCGGTGAGGCCGTGCCTGAGCGCATACATCACGAGTCCGATCCGATCACGAACACCGAGCTTCTGAAATACGCTGGTCAGGTTCGTGCGGACGGTACGCTCGCTAATCGACAGCGTCGCTGCGACGTCCTTGTTCTTCTTGCCGACCGCGATCAGCCGCACGATCTCTAGCTCACGCTCGGTGAGACCGTCGTCGCGCGACGCGCCGAACGTGTCATCATCTCCCCCGCTTCGACCGAGCTCCGCAACCAGGACTCCCCGCATGCGAGGATCCATCCAGACGTCACCACGACACACGGCGCTGATCGCCTGCATCAGGGTGTCTCGTGCCGAGTCCTTCAGCACCACGCCGCGGGCTCCGAGCTTGAACGCGCGCACATGCTCTTCCATCTCGTCGCACGCTGTCAGCACGAGCACCTGTGTCCCGGGATTGATCCGTACCACGGCCGGCACGGCATCCAACCCGCTGCCTTGCGGCATCCGAATGTCGAGCAGCAGCACGTCGGGCTTGTGTTGCCATACGACCTCGACGACATCCTCGGCGCTCTCGAGATCGGCGACGACCTCGATATCGGGCTCCATCTGCAGAATCGTTTTCAGCCCCTCTCGAAAGAGAGTGTGGTCGTCGACGATGACGATTCTTCGCTTCCGTGGTTGCAAGGTCACATCTGCCTCCGCAGCGGTCTGGGCTCCTGCTCGGTTGATTCCCGATCACCGAGCGGAATGCGAAGAACGATCTCGGCCCCGTGTCCTGGACGGCTCCGCACGCGCAATGCCGCGCCCAGCGCCGCAGCGCGCTCGCGGATCGACCATGGCACGGCAGCGCTCGACACCGCACCGTCGGTACGAAGCCCGCGCGCTCCCTGCGGGAAGCCACGCCCGTTGTCCCGGATGAACAGGGAGCAGTGCGAATCGTAAGCGCGGAGCTTCACCACGGCCTTGGTGGCTTCGCCATGCCGGACGGCGTTCTGCAATGCCTCGCGAACGATCTGACCGATCTCGTGGGTCGTCGAGTAGGGAAGATCGAGGTCGCCCGGGGGAACGGTGAGGCGGACCTGCAAACGATCGCGAATGGTGAATTCCGCCGCAATCCGATCGAGCACGCCCTCGAGATCCCGCGACTGTCGGCTGGCGCCCCGCAGGACCTTCAGGTACGCGCGCACTTCGCGGTAACCACGATCGACGACATCTTGTAGATCTGCGAGTTCGGTCGAAACGCGGGTGGGATCGCGCTCGCACATTCTACGAGCGGCCTCGACCCGGAGGTCGATACCAGCAAGCGACTGGATAAATCCGTCGTGCAAATCGCGGGCGATACGCGCGCGCTCCTCGAGCACCGCGACCTCTTCGGCCTTCTCCTGCAAACGCGCCGCCTCGAAGCTCGCCGCGGCTTGACCGATGACGACCAGCAGAAACTCCAGATCGTCACGGGTAAAGGTCGGGCGGGCATCGCGAATGACGACCGCGCGTCCACGGAGCTCTCGTTGAACAATGATCGGGGCGACCAGGACCGAGTGCGGATGCGCATCGCCGGGAAAGCGCAGATCCGGCTCGACAGCCTTGCGCTGGATTGCGCCGCTGAAGACGTCGTAGCAGAGGGCCGTCCCGGATCCTGGTTGGAGGGAATTGACGAGCAGCGCCTCGGTGGAGCTCGCGAACGGAAGCGGCAAGGGATCGTCCTCGGAGATCCGCATCCCCAGTCGAACCTGCCCGTTGGCGCGCGTGACGTCCCAGGTGAAGTATCGGGTGCTATCCGGATCACGCAGCACGACGAGCGCGCGCGGGGCGTCGAAGTACGCCAGCACCCGGCGGATCATGCGCACCAGGTCGAGCGCCGACACCCGATCACGTCGGGACGCGTTGCTCAGCTCGAGCATGAAACGAAGCTTCCGTTTCGATCGGCGTTCGTGCTCGCCGAGATACCCGATCAGGTATCCGAGGACGATCAAGTACGCTGGGCGGAACAAGTGCACGCGATGAAACGTGAACTGCTCCGGACTGAACCAATGACTCGCGCAGAAGATCAGCGCTGGATACAGGAACGCGACCAACATCGTGATCGGCGCCGCGGCGAGAAAGCCCCAGCGAACGCTGACGCTCGAGATCACGAACACGTTCAAGAGGAAGAACGGGGTGGCGCCACCTTCCGTCAGCAGCGTGATCAGCGCTCCCCAGACGACGTCACAGGCAACCGAGTACGGGCCTACCCGCTCCTGACGCACCCGTTCGCCACGAACCAGCACGAACAGCAGCGCGCTGAAGCCCACGTAGCCGCCGAGCACGGCATACGCGAGATTCGGCCACGGCGGTGGCTTTGCGGCCACCATTTCCAGGACCAGGGTCGTGATGGCCAGCAGCAGACGACAAAAGGCGATCACCTTCTCGGTGTGGGAGATCGCGTCGAGCGATGCGCCGCGTCGTTTGCGGTAGTGAAGGAACTCGAGTGCCATGACCTAGACCGTAACTATCCGAATACGTGGCAGAGCAACTGATGTGCCAGAGCCCGCCGCGGTATGCCTGCATCTTCGCCACGCCACATGTCGCAAAAATGCACGAAGCGGAGATTCGGCAAGTCCAACCCAGCAACCTGCCACTCGGGCGCTATAGGCCTCCACCTCACCTTGGCATGCACGCCGAAAGACCGGCTAATGCTAGACGTCGCCCCGAACAGCCACAATGGACAGGCCTGCCTCATCTGCGGCGACAATGACCTCCTCACGATCGATGATTATGCTCCGGTCGGCCTCGAGCGCCAGCACGCGGGCCCCGACTTCGCGCAATATCTCGATCGTGGTCAGCCCGATGGCGGGCACATCGAAGCGGAGATCCTGGCCCGGCTTGCTCACCTTGACCACGACGACCTCACCATGGCCGAGTTCCGCGCCGCGCCGAATCGCCGCATCGGTGCCCTCGATCCCCTCCACCGCCAGGACGGCGCCGCGCTTCACGACGACGCTCTGACCGATGTCCCAGCGCCCCATGCCCTTCGCCACTTCGAGCCCGAAACGCACGTCTTCCGACTCCCGGGTACTGGGCGCCCGCTTCGTCAGCACGCCTTCTCCAGGAACCAACCCGCCCAGAAAGAGCGTCGATTCGACGATCGTAATGTCATCGCGTTCCAGGTCGGCAGCTATGCCACGGAGGAGCACGTCGTCCTTCAAACTGCGCGTGCGAGCGATGAACGCGGCGCCACGAAGATCGGGTCGAAAGCCTCCCAGCTGACGCGGCTTCTTGATCCCCCCCGCCATGACCGCGCGGCGAATTCCCGCCCGCTTGAACACCCGCACGATCTTACCGAGCTCTCCCACGCGCACCCACGTCACCGCGCGAACCAGATCCTCGATCTCGGCGGGGGTTTCGCCCCGATGGGCCACCGCCACGACGTCGACGCCCTGGCCACGCGCGGCCTCCGCGAAGAGGAGTGGGAAGCGGCCGTTCCCCGCGATCAGGCCGATCGTTTCAACCGCCATCGTCCTGCGCCCCAGCTGGGCTCACCCCGCGCTCCGAGGCATCGAGGAACGTCAGCAGTCGCGCCACGTCGGGATGCGCGCCGAGCTCGGTCGCACACCGGTCTCGCGCAGCCGCGAAGGCTTCCTTGCGCCTGAAGAGCAGGCGGTAGGCCTTCTTCAGGGCACGCACGCGCTCCACCTCGAAACCTCGCCGACGCAACCCGATCAGGTTCAGCCCGCGAATGCGGGCGCGATCGCCCGACGCGTTGCAGAATGGAGGCACGTCGAGGATCACCATTGAGCCGCCACCGAGAAGTGCGGACTCGCCGACGCGCACGAACTGATGAATCGCGACCAGCCCACCGACGATCACCCAGTCCTCAAGCATCACGTGCCCAGCGAGTGTCGCACTGTTGGCGAGCACGCAGTGACTCCCGATGAGCGAGTCGTGCCCGACGTGGGCGTAGTTCATCAGGAGATTGTCGTTGCCGATGCGCGTAACCATCCCCCCGCCCTCGGTGCCGGGGTTGAGCGTCGCGAACTCGCGAACGGTGTTGCGATCTCCGATCTCGAGCCGACTGTCCTCGCCCGAGTACTTGAGATCCTGCGGCTCGGCCCCGACGCTCGCGAACTGAAAGATCCGGTTCTCTTCGCCAATGGTCGTCCGCCCCACGATCACCGCATGCGGTCCGACGGTCGTCCGGGGGCCGATCGTGACGTGCGGGCCGATGACGGCATAGGGACCGACGATCACGCCCGCCCCGAGGACCGCACCGGACTCGACGACGGCCGTGGGGTGAATCGACGCGGGTCCCACCCCCTCCGAGAGCCAGAAATCCGCTTCCGCCGCGATCTGCTCGCCGACGCGAACTACGCCACGCAGACGCCAGCGGAAGCCGTCACGTGCTAGCACGTGTACCTGGAGATCGAGCCGATCCCCGGGCACGACCGGAAGCCGAAAGCGCGCGCGATCGAGGGCCGTCATCCGGAGACCGCACCGCGCAGCGCGCCCCGGCTCTTCGGCCACCAGCAGCGCTCCGACTTGCGTCAGCGCCTCGCACAGGAGCACTCCGGGCATGAGCGGCACGCCGGGAAAGTGGCCGGCGAAGAACGGCTCGCCGTTGGTCACCGTCTTCGTCGCGACGATCCGCTCGCTCGGCTCGATCCGCTCGACGCGGTCGACGAGCGGGAGCGGATAACGTCCGGGGAGCAGGTGTGTCAGTACGGTCCCGTCCACGCCGGACATCCCCGTCTCCGCGCGCGCCATGCGCCCGGTCAGTTCTTGTCGTCGAAGGTTTTGATGACCTCTGCCGTCAGATCGATCGATTCCGAACCGTACAGGACCGAACTCGCAGAGTTCTCGAGAATGACAGTGTAGTCATCGCGGGAGCCGATCTCTTGAATCACGACGGCGAGCCGCCGCAGGATCTTCCCCGTCAGCTCCGAGTCCTTCTTGCGCAGGTCGGCATCCGAATCCTCGAGCTTACGGCGCAAGCCACGCCGCTTGCGCTCGAACTCGTCAGCCAGCGACTGGCGCTGATCTTCCTTGAGGACCAAGCTCTTCTTCTCGAGCTCGTTCTTGAGCCGATCCAGCTCGTCCTTCTCACTCTTCAAAGACTCCTGGAGCCGCTCGAACTCGACTTTGAACTGTTCCTTCGCTTGCCGACCCGCCTTGGACTCGTTCAGCGCCCTCTGGAGATCGACGACGCCCAGCTTGAGCTCGGCTGCCGCGGCTACGGCCGTGGAGAGGAACAGGCCGAGCGCGACCGCGACGCCCACCCGAATGACGACTTGCTTCATGATTGTCTCCTCAAAACCAATTGCCATTCCAGACGCCTACAACGGCGCCCCAAACGAGAACATCACCGCGTTCGTCTTGTCCTCGCTCTTCTTGTTCAACGGAAACCCGAACTCAATGCGTACGGGCCCGAGTGGCGATAGCCAGCGCACCCCGGCGCCGACCGAGTAGCGGAGGTTGCCGAGATCCCACCCTTCAGAGTCGAGCCACGCATTCCCGGCATCGAAGAACAGGACCCCTTTGAGCCCCAGGGGCTCGACAATAGGAAAGATAAGCTCGTTGTTGACGATGATCTGCCGACTTCCCCCGATCGGGTCGGTATCCTCGACGCGTCCTTGCGCGTCGCGAATCTCCTCGCGAGGACCAAGCGTGCGCACCTGGAACCCTCGAATGGAGTTGATGCCTCCCGGGAAATACCGCTCGAACAGAGGCAGCTCGTCGCCCCCCTGCCCTCGCTTCCCCTGCCCGAAACCGATCGTCCCTGCAAGAGAATAGACAAACGTGCCAAAACCGGGCGCCTTCAGGATGGGCCAAAAGAAACGGGTGCGCGCATCGAGCTTGAAAAACTCGCTCTGCCCCCCCAGGCCGGCAAGTTCAAACGAGATCTCCTGACTCGAGCCACGTGTCGGATCGAACCGGCTGTTCAGCGTGTTACGCGTGAGTAGGGGCCGGATACTGCTGGTGAGGCTTCGCCCCTCCTCGGCCACGATGCTTGGTGGTGATCGCCGGGCGATATCGGTGATGTCGGTTTCTTCGATGCGATACTCAGCCCCGATGCGCACCTCCTCGAGCGAGTAGCCGAAGATGTCCTCGTAGCCGAGATCAACCAGCGGATAGAGGAAGCGTAGCCCCGCCCCAGTCCCTTCGCGGGTAAAGTCGTCGAAGTCCAGACGCCAACGAAAGCCGTCCACGGTTGCGATGAGTGGAATGTCGAACAGCCATGGCTCCGTGAAGCTGACGATGAAATTTTGGCGCACGGCGCCGAAGTCGGCGTTGATCACGCCGCGCTGGCCGCGGCCGAAAAGGTTGTTCTCGGTGATCCGCGCGTTGAAGAGCAGGCTGTCCGCCGAGCTGAAGCCAGCGCCCGCCGTCAGCGCCCCCGTCTGCCCCTCCTTCACATCGACCTGCAGATTGAGCTTGCTTTCGTCGGTACCCCGACGGGTCGTGAGATTGACCTCTTGAAAGAAGCCGAGTCGATTCAGAGCGTCGCGACTCTTCTTGAGATCGGATCCGGAGAATTGCTCCTGCTCGTGGACCTTCAGCTCGCGGCGGATGACTTTGTCACGGGTCTTCGTGTTTCCGGTGATGATGATCTTGTCGATCATCACTTCGGGACCCTGATCAATCTGATACGTGACGTCGACCGTCTGGGCCGTTTGGCTAATCGACGTTTCGGGCTCGATGTTGACGAAGGCGTACCCGACGTCGCCGTACCGATCCGTGATCTTCAGAATGTCCTTGCGCAACCGACTCGATCGAAACACTTGCCCCGTGCGCAGACCGAGCCCCTCGCGCAGCTCGAGGTCGGCGCGAACATCGCCTGCGAACTGCACCTCGCCCACGACATACACGTCACCTTCGTCGACCTTGAAGGTGACGTACAAGCCGTCCGCGAGGCGCTCGACGCTCGGCTCGTCGACACGAACGGTGATATAGCCGTTGTCGTAGTAGTAGGCGGTCAAACGCTCAGTGTCGGTCTTGAGCGCTTCCCCGTGCAGGACTCCCGCGCCGGTGAACCGCGAGAGAATCGACTCCTCGCTGGTGGTAATCACGCCTTTCAAGCGCCGGTCGCTGAACGCCTCATTCCCCTCGAACTCGATGTCTTGGATACGGACGACCTCGCCCTCGACCACCGCATACCGTACGACGACTTGGTTCGGCGCCCCGGGAATCGGCTCGACCTCCGGCGTGATGTCGGCGTCGAGATACCCCTTCTCTTCGTAGAGCTTCTTGGCGTCCGCGATGCCGCGTCGTAGCTTCTGGGTGTCGAGGATGGCCCTGGGGTGGACCTTGAACGCCGCTTCGAGATCCTCGCTCTCAATGCGCTCGTTGCCCTCGATTTCGATCGAGCGAACGAGGGGGCGCTCGACGACGCGGTACACCAACACGATCCCTGGGTCACCCGCCGGATCGGCACGGCGCTCGACGGCGACGTCGACGAAAAACCCCATCCCGTAAATACTGCGGACGTCGGTGTCGACGGTCGCGGGGTCGATCTCGCGTCCGGCGCGACTCTCGATATGGATGCGAATCGCCTCCTCGTCGACGCGGGAATTCCCTTCGACGAGTACGCTTACGATCGGCTGGGCTGCCACCAGGGCCGTCGTGTAGGGCCGTCGTGCCAAGCAGCAACACTCCGAAAAGCGCCACGGCCAGGGTGCTCCACACCCGCCCCACACCTACCCTCATGATCATACCGCCTGGCGTGCGGGTTCCGGGTCGATTCGTCCCGTGGAGAGCCGCATGGTCCGGTCCATCGCCCCCGCCAGCGCCGCGTTGTGGGTGACGACGACGAGCGTGACGTTCCGCTCCTGGTTCAACTCGATGAGCAACTGCTGGACACCTGCGCCCGTCGCCGGATCGAGATTGCCGGTCGGCTCATCGGCGAGAATGACCCGCGGTTCCTGGATCAGCGCCCGAGCGACGGCCACGCGCTGCTGCTCGCCTCCCGACAGTTCGCCCGGCTTGTGCTCCAGCCGCTCGGAGAGGCCGACCCGATCCAGGAGCGCACGCGCACGCTTCTCGGCGGCTTCGCGGGTCGCCCCACCTATCCGGGCTGGCATCGTCACGTTCTCGATCGCCGAGAAATCGGGCAACAGGTGGTGGAACTGGAAGATGAACCCGACCTCACGGTTGCGGAAGTGTGCCAATTCCCGATCGGTCTTGGTCGCCAGATCCTCGCCATCAAACCACACCTCGCCTCGGCTTGGCCGGTCGAGCGTTCCTAGGATGTGCATCAAGGTGCTCTTCCCAACCCCTGATTCCCCTACAATCGCGATCCGCTCACCTTCGCCGATGTCGAGATCGAGATCGGTCAGAACGCGCACGACTCGCGATCCGTCGACATACTCCTTCGTGAGGCTGCGCAGCGCGATCAAGGGCGCCTATTCGTACCGGATCACTTCTACGGGCGCCAGTCCCGCGGCCTGACGGGCGGGATAGATCGTCGCCAGCAAGCAGATGACCACCGACACCAGGGCTACCGTGGCGAAGTTCTCCGCGTCGATCCGTACCGGGAGGGTCGAAACGTAGAAGACGTCCTTGGGCAGCTCTATGAATTGATACCGGCTCAGGAGGAGGCATCCCACGTACCCACCAACGACTCCGAGGCCGGTGCCGACGACCCCCACGATCAGCCCCTTCAGCATGAAGATGCGGGCGATACTACCGTTCGCGGCGCCCATGGACTTCAGAATGGCGATATCCTTACGCTTCTCCATCACGACCATGATCAGCGTGGCCACGATGTTGAAGGCCGCCACCAGGACGATCAGGGTGAGCACAATGAAGTACACGACCTTCTCGAGCCGAAAGGCCAGGAAAAGATTGCGATTGACCTCCATCCAATCTCGAGCACGGAACGGTGTGCCGAGCACGCGCTCGATGTCCCGTGCGGTCACGTTCGAGCTGTGAATATCCGCCACCCGAACCTCCACCCCGGTGATACCGGCCCCCAATCCAAAAAAGCGCTGCGCATCGGTCAGCCCCATATAAATGAGGGAGGCGTCGTACTCGAACATGCCGGAATCGAACGTCCCCGCGACGGCGTAGCGCTTGACCTTCGGGACCATGCCCACCGGTGATGGGGTGCCGAGCGGCGACACCACGCTCACGGGATCGCCGATGCGCACCCCGAGTTGCTGCGCGAGTTCCTCACCAAGAATGATCCCCGACAGGGTGATCGGCCGCCCGGTATCGGTATCGACCTTCCCGTGCTCGTCGATCGATACCTCGTGCGGCGCCCCCAGGCCCTCGATCGTGCCCGAGACCAGGTGCTTGCGGAGGTCGACAGCAGCGTCGCCCATGTCGGGAGGCACACCGCGTACGATGACCCCCGACACACTGTGACCGGTGCTGAGCATGGCTTGCCCGTACACCAGCGGGGTAGCGGCCACGACGTCGTCACGCGCACGCACCACGCCGACGACCGTCTCGCCATCCTCGATGACCCCCGCGTACGACACAACCATGATGTGGGGATTGAAACCCAGAATGCGATCGCGAAGATCCTCTTCGAAGCCTGTCATCACGGCGAGGACGATGTTCAGCGTCATGACCCCGATCATCACGCCAAAGATCGAGATCATCGTGATGAGCGAAATGAACCCCTCTTTGCGCTTGGCACGAAGATAGCGCAGCCCGATCATGAGTTCGTACGACATCGGCGAGTCTCAGGGACGTTCCGGCCGCATCTGCGGAAAAAGGATGACATCCCGGATCGAAGCGGCGTTGGCCAGAAGCATGACCAACCGATCGATACCAATTCCCTCGCCAGCGGTCGGTGGCATTCCGTACTCGAGCGCCCGCACGTAGTCCTCGTCCATCGCGTGCGCTTCGTCGTCCCCGCCCCGGCGAGCCTCCAACTGCGCCTCGAATCGTTGGCGCTGATCCGTAGGATCGTTCAACTCCGAAAAGCCGTTGGCGAGCTCCCGCCCGGCGATGAACAGCTCGAAGCGATCCACGAGTGAAGGATCGTCGTCCGACAGGCGCGCCAGCGGCGAGACTTCGACGGGATACTCGACAATGAACGTCGGCTGAATCAGCGTGGCCTCGGTGGTCTTCTCGAAAATCTCGACGGCAACCTTGCCGTGCGGCATGCCAACCGTGACCGGAATCCCCTGCTCCTCGGCAAACGCCCGCAAGCGCACCGGATCGTCCACGGCGTCTCTGGCCAGCCCGGTCTGTTCCGCGATGGCGTCCTTCATCGAAACCCGGCGCCAGGGCGGCGTGAGGTCGATCTCGTGGTCTCCATACGGGATACGGAGTGCGCCGACGACCTCGGTCGCGAGTTCGGCAACCAGCGTCTCGGTGAGCGCCATCATGTCCTCGTAGGTCGCGTAGGCCTGGTAGAACTCGAGCATCGTAAACTCGGGATTGTGTTGGGTCGAAACCCCTTCGTTCCGAAAGTTGCGATTGAGCTCGAAAACCCGATCGAGTCCGCCGACGACGAGCCGCTTCAAATAGAGCTCGGGTGCGATGCGGAGGTAGAGATCGATATCGAGGGCGTTGTGGTGCGTGACGAAAGGACGTGCCAGTGCGCCACCGGCGATCGCCTGCATCATAGGCGTTTCGACCTCCAGAAACCCCCGAGCCGTGAAGAACAGCCGCACGGACTGCAACATCAACGCTCGCCGCTCGAAGACCCGGCGCACCTCTGGATTGACGAGAAGGTCGAGGGAGCGCTGGCGGTAGCGCAACTCGACATCCTGGAGGCCGTGCCACTTTTCGGGCAGCGGCCGCAGCGCCTTGGCTAGGTAACACAGGCGCTCGACCAGAATCGTCAGCTCCCCGGTCCGCGTCCGAAAGAGCTTCCCCTCGACCCCGACAATGTCTCCGAGGTCGAGTTGACGAAACACGGCGAATTGATCCTCGCCACTATCGGCGCGCGTGACATAGATCTGCAAGCGCCCGGAACGGTCCTGCAGTTGGGCGAATGCGGCTTTGCCGAAGCTCCGGATGGCCATCAAGCGGCCAGCAATCGACACCTGCGACGCGTCCGCCTCCAACACCTCCGCTGTGCTGTCGGCGTGCTTGGCGGCCACGTCAGCCGCTAGATCACGCGGCTGAAAGTCGTTCGGGTAGGCACGACAGCCGAGGCGACGAAGCTCGGCGAGCTTATTCCGTCGCGCGGTAACCTGCTCGTGCTCTTCCATCGCCCAGATATGCGGTCCCCGGACGCGAAAGGCAAGGACGGCGGCGCGTGGCGGGAAGTGCCGCGCGCCGCCGTCTTCCGTCTAGGGTGTGTTCCGGACGAGGAAATCGTGCAGCGGGCCAAGAAGCGTGTTGTCGACATCGTCCTCGGAAGACACGACATCGATGTGCGCGTAGCCCTCGATCAGATGCACCTCGTAGCCGCCATTCACCCCGCCAAAGATCGGGCTGACAGGAAGATCCGTGACCAGGCGTGGGGCGCCGGTACACGTCGTCGCCGTACAGGGGCCGACACTCTGCGCAAAAGCCCGGAAGTCCGATCCTGTCGGGGTAAGGCCATTGGTGCCGCCGAACGCGATGACCGGAATGTCGATGGCGGTGGCCTGGGTCAGGTTCTCGATGTCCGAACGTCCCCGCGTCACCGACAGCGCGGTCGAATCGAGGGCAGCGCCGAAGGTCCCAGAACCGTCGAGACCGTTGGTCGTCGAGAGCCCAGACGACGCGAAGTACGAGTCTCCAAAATTGGTTCCGGGAGACGAGAGCGCCGGGAAGAATCGATCGAGCCGTGAGATCTCCTTCTCTTGGCCCCACTCCTGACCCGCCACGAGTGGCAGGCCGTTATTGGGCACGGCCACTCCCGGCTGCGGCTCATCGACATTGATCCAGAGGCGGAAGGGATCCGTGGTCGAAGCCTGCGGAATCACCAGTCCGAGAAAGGGCGAATTGACCCCGTTGTCCGAGTAGCCGAAGGAGCCACGGAAGGCAGCCACCGGCGAGAACTCGTCATCGAGGAAGAATCCCGCTGCGGCCTCGGCGCTCGACGCGGGCAGTGCATCGAGAATGCCGAGCCCCGGTACGTTCACCACCGCGACGCCGCTACCGAAATCCTGCTGCACGAGAACGAGCCCCTGAGGGTCGACCTGCCCCTGGATGCCGGTGACGACACCCGCGGCCTGGATCTCAGGGTTGATGAAGGCGATGCCCGCGGTACTGGCACCCGTAAACGCCTCGACAGGGTCGACGCACTTGTTGGTGAGCGCGCCCGTCGGCAAGGTGACCGCCGCACAATCGGCGTCGCCCGTAACCGAGCAATCCGTCCCGTCGACACACCGGGGCGCCTGATCGCGCACCGCGTGAAAGAGGCCGCCATCCGCCTTGGCGATGATGAGATCGAGCGCGTCGTCCGTCGGTGGGGCACCCGGCAGCGCACCGCCTCCGCCCTCGAGCAGCACGAGCCCGTTCAGCTTGGCGTAGCCCGCGTCGACTCCCGCGCCGGCATCGAAGTCGGTGGAAGCATACAGTGCGGTGAAGGAGGTCCCGAGTGAATGACCACCCAGGAAGACCGCCGGCGAGCCGCTGAGCGCGAGGGCCTCTTCGACGACGGCATCGATATCACGCGCGAAGACGTGACGCGAAAAGTTCGCGATGAACGGCACGTCGGCACCGGCGTGAAAGACCGCGCGGCGAGACAACTGCGGATCCAATGAGAGCCCGATCTCCGCCCCGAAGTACCAGTCGAGGGCGAGCAATGGATCGAGCTGAGCGGCGGCGAGATCTCCGCCCAACGAATCCTCGAGGAAATTCGTCCTGCGGTCGTACGCCCACACCTCGAGGACGATCTGCCCCCCCGCCACCGCCCGTTGGAGCAGATGGCGCGCTACGACACTGAAGGAGCCCGAGCCACCGGCGAATCCCGGAATCAACACCAATACGGCGTCCGGATCGCCCGCGCCGGCGACACGATAGCGCGTGTAGATCGCGCGGTTGAAATCGAAACTAGCGCCGAACTGCGTCGCGAGCGTCGTCCCCGGCGGCACCGCGATACCGCCGCCGTCAGGCGTATCTGCCGGCGTAGCGGAACTCGCCACGAAGAGCGTGTCACGCTCGATCGTCCCGACCGCGCAAGTATTCGTGCACTCGTCGAGCGACTCGGCGTTCCCGTCGTCGCAGGCCTCGGTGCCCTCGACCACGCCGTTCCCGCAGAATGGCACACAGACGTCCCCGAATGCGCCGAGTTGCCCCGCCGCCTCGAGGAGCGCGCAGGAACGCGGGCTCACCGTCCCGAGAATGCGCTCGGTGCGAAACTCCAGCTCTGGCGTCAGGCAGGCCACGACATCGTTGATGTTCACCGCCGCGGGACAGATCGAGCGGAAACTCAAGCGGTCAAGCACGTCGTCGATGGCGAGGCCCCCACACTTGGCCACGATCTTCTCGTCCCGCTTTGCCTCCTTCGACGTCAGACCAGGAAGCTTGCTGGCGCACTTGGCCCCGGCTTGCGCCCGACACGCGTCACGGTCCGCGATGGTCGACTCCGCCCGGTCGGCGGGCAAGTCGCACTTCAAGATCGACTCGACACACTTCTGCACCGTCTTCTCACGCGTCTGTTCGGCCACTGCGGATTTCTTGTCGATCTCTTTCTGGCACTTGATCAGATCTTTGACCGTGCTGGCGCCCGCCCCTACCACCGCACTCGCCCGGACGTCGATACAAGGAGCGTTGGCAACGAGACCGGCCGCATTCAACACCTCGTAGGCGCGCGGCAGGGTCTCTTCGACACGGTCGTCCGCGGCGCACGTCGCGGCTTGCGCCATGCAGGCGAGACCATCGGCAGTGGTGGCGGTCGACGCCGGGGGCGTCAGCGAGGCACACGCATCGCCCGATGCCGCGAATCCGAGTCCTCGTCCGGAGCGAAAGGTCAGATCGCCGACGACGCCGTCACACTTGCCGGCGACTTTGGCGGAGAACTTGGCCGCCGCCTGCACCGATTTCGCAAAACCCTTCTCATTGCACTTTTCCGTCTCCGCCATCTGACAGGCGCCGAGCGGCTCGCCATCGATCTCGGCCTCGAGCGTACAATCGAGGAGCGCGAGCACGCACTTCCCGACGTTCTTGACCCGGGTCTTGATGAGCTTGGTGGCCTCCTTCTCGATCGTCTTCTGACATTTCAGCAGGTCTTTCGTAGTCTCGGCTGATGCCGGGGACGGCAAAGCGGCCATGCTGGTCAGTGCGAGAAGGGCAAGCGACGCGAGCCCTCGTGCGGTCAGGTTTGGCATGAATCCCTCCTTGGGATGAGCGCTGCGAAGCGGCCGGCAACGTTCGGACGAACGATTGCCATGCGACGGCACATACGACTTCGTATTATGCCGGCATTGCCAAGCACGGGTCAATTTGAATCTGCCTAGAAGAGCGAAGCCTCCTACCTTGCTTGAACGGCTCCCCCCTTTGCCCTATAGGTCCGCGAGGATGCTGAGCGCCTCATGGCGACCGGCGGTGATCGCACTCAACCTCGCCCTCCTGGCGATGATCGCGTATTTCGGCGCGCGTATTGCGAATACGCTCGTCGCAGCGAGACTCGATATCGCGCCGAGTCCAGCGCGGATCGTCGCCCGGCTTCGGCCGCAGCCCGAACGGGTCGAGCCCCTCGCCGCCTACTCCGCTATCTACGAGCGTGATGTCTTCAACGCGACCGGCACGGGCACCACGGCGGGCGGTCCCACGAGCCCGAGCGACACGACCGCGGCCAAGCAGACCGACTTGAACGTGAAGCTCCTCGGCACCGCGGTGGCCACCGACCCCGCCCGATCCTACGCCATCATCGAGGATTTAGCCGCGCGAGAGCAGACGCTGTACCACGTGGGTGACAGCATTCTCGACGCGGCGACCCTGCTGCGCGTCGAGTGGGACCGCGTCGTCCTCTCCCGGAACGGCGTCGAAGAGGTCCTGGACCTCTCGCTCGTGCGTACCCCGCGCGGCCAGGTGGCGACCCGCGCGGTTGCCGCCGCGGGCCCCGGACGCATTCGAAAGACCGCCGACAACAAGTACGTGATCGACCGCCGAGAGGTCGAAGACACGGTCAAGAATCTCAACGAGGTGTTCACGCAGGCACGCGCCGTCCCTTTCTTCCGCGAGGGCAAGACCGTCGGCTTCCGCGTCTTCGCGATCAAGCCCGGGTCGGTCTTCGAGCGTATCGGCCTGAAGAACGGGGATATCGTCCGGCGGGTCAATGGGGTGGAATTGACCGATCCGACCAAGGCGATCACACTGTTTACGGAGCTACAGAACGAGGGGC
Organism: Deltaproteobacteria bacterium; assembly: GCA_029262315.1. Taxonomy (GTDB): domain Bacteria; phylum Desulfobacterota; class Binatia; order UTPRO1; family UTPRO1; genus JAJCZP01. The sequence goes on from JAJCZP010000248.1 coordinate 57,364, forward strand.
ATATCGCGGTCGATCTCGACCGGAGCCAGAAGGCTCAGAGCTTTTCGTACGAGATTCGCTGAGCGCGCACGTGGTGGGGGGGATAGCTGGGTGCAGGAAGCGCGACAAAGCTACAACGCGACATTCATGACATGGGCCACGCTTGGCGCCAGTCTGACCCTCGCGGTCGGTGTGGCGTACGGGCAGCCTACCGGGGCACCCGAGGCCGACGCGGCGTCAGCCGGCCCCGCGATCGTCGAGACCGACGACGAGCGCTACATCACGATGGATTTCCAGCGCGTCGAGCTGGCGGTGCTCGTCAAGTTCATTGGCGAGATCACGGGCAAGAACTTCGTCATGGACGAGCGCGTTCAGGGCCAGGTCACGGTGGTTTCTCCTACGCGGGTCACCCCCGAAGAGGCCTACCAGCTCTTCCAAGCAGTCCTGCAGGTCAAGGGATTCACGACGGTGCCAAGTGGCGCCGCGATCCGGATCATCCCTACGAAGGACGCCAAGGGCACGAGCCTCCGCACCCTCACCGACGGGGCCACGACCATTCCGAGCGAGGAATACATTACGCGGGTCGTGCCCCTGGTCGAGGTCGATGCCGCCGATCTGGTCAATGTCCTCCAGCCACTCGTCTCGCCGGACGGTTTAATCACGGCATCGCCGCACACCAACTCCCTGATCATGATCGACGCCTCTGCCAACATCAGCCGCCTCATGACGCTCATCGACGAGCTCGATGTCGCGAGTTCGCGCCGCAAAACCGCTCTCATCCCGGTCAAGCACACCGTCGCCAGCGAGCTCGCTGAGATGCTCAAGCTCGTGCTCGAAGAGCAGGCCCCCGGAGGCGTCGCCAAAGGCGGGAAGCCCATCGTGCGGATCCACGCCTTCCGGATCATCCCCGATGACCGTACGAACACACTGATCGTCCAGGCGCCCGCCGAGCAGATGCGGCAGATCAAGGCACTGACTGCGAGCCTCGACGTGACGCTGCCAGCCGGCTCGGGCCGGATCCATGTCTACTATCTCAAGTTCGCCAACGCCGAGGACCTGCTACCCGTCCTGCTCGACGTCATCGGCGCCCAGGGCGGCGGTCGTCGTCCCGGACAACGCGCGCAACCCACCGGCAGCAGTCTACAACGCGCGGGACAGCGAGCGGGGCGACCCCAGGCCCCGAGGAACCAACCCGCCCGCGGGGGCCAAGCCGGACCCGGCGCCGTCGAATTCGCCAGCGACGTACGGATCACCGCCGATCCCGCGACAAATTCGCTGATCGTCACGGCGGCACC
>JAJCZP010000249.1 GCA_029262315.1 Deltaproteobacteria bacterium
TCCGGATCCGCCGGAGTTCCGCGTCCAATGTTCCAGGCTCGAGCTCTGGGATGTCCTCATCCGGAAAGTCGATCGCCGCCTCGCAGAGCGCGCGCGCCGCCACCACTGCGTCGCGAAGAACAGCAACACGTCCTGAAAGCAGACCATCGAGTTGTGACCAGGCAAGCCGCCGCGCGCTCTCCGATCGTGCCGCGATCAGATCGGCAACAGCCTCGGCCTGCGCAAGGTCGAGACGCCCATTCAACAGCGCCCGCTTCGTAAACTCGCCCGGGTCGGCGGCGCGCGCTCCCGCCGTCAGGAGGCTCGCGAGAACACGCCCGCTGACGAGGCTACCCCCGTGACACTGCACCTCTACGACGTCCTCTCCCGTGTAGCTGTGCGGCCCGGGCATCCAGAACGCAATGACCCGATCGATCGCCGCGCGGTCGGGAGCATCGTGGACCGTGCCCACATACACTGTTCGCGGCCGGGACAACCCGCGGCCGCTGCTCCGGCGGAACAGCTTCTCGACGATCAGCCGTGCCTCCGCTCCGCTGACGCGCACCACCGCGATACCGCCTTGCCCCGGTGGCGTTGCAATCGCGGCGATCGTATCGCTCGGTGAACTCGTCACGCGGACTACGCCAGTTCCTCGAGCAGCGCCTTGGCGTTTCGGAGGTCGCGCGTGTCGAACCCTTCGGTGAACCAATCGTAAAGTGGTCCGAGGAGGTTTCGGGCCTCGACCTTCTTGCCCTGCCGCTGCTGGAGGCGCGCCAGGCTGGTGGCCGCGCGGAGTTCGTACGTCTTGGCCTGTTGCCGCCGCGCGGTCTCGAGCGCTCGCCCGAAGCACGCCTCCGCCTCCCCGACCGCATTCCCATCGATCCCGACGACAATCTCCGCCCGAAGTCGGTGGAGTTCGGCATCCATGAAACGCTGTCCCTGGGCCTCGGCCACCGCAAGGCCGCGTTCGAGTACGCCGAGCGCATCGTCGTAACGCCCGAGCTTCTGGAAGCCCGCGGCGAGCCTCGCGAGCAACTGGGGTATGATGAGCCCGGCGCGAATCTCGGCCAACTGGTCGAGCGCCTGCTGCATCTCGGCGATGCCCGCCTCGCCCTCCCCCGATTCGACCCGCACCCACGCGCGAACGCTACGGCCCCAGGCCAGGGGCGCCGGAAATTCCAATCTGTCAGCAAGCACCGTGACTTCTTCAGCGGCTTCGCGCGCGCGGTCGAACTCACCGCGTTCGAAAAGAACGACCGCTTTGCTGTAGAGCGTCTGCGCGAGACTAAACGGATGATCCGCCCGCCTCGCCAGCTTCACCGCGACGTCGCTCACCGCAAGCGCACGCGCGAGGTGGCCGAGATACATCTGGCACCAGCCGGCAAACATGTGTGCGAAAGCACCCCGATCGAATCCCACCGAGTACGCCAGAGAGGCATGTGCCTCGAGATCGTACAACGCGATGCTCTCCTCGAAATGGTGCAGCGCCCGCGAGAAGTGACCCCGGAAGAGCAAGGCTACGCCAACCTCCTCGTACGCTGAGAGACGATCGAATGGAGCACCGGTACGTTCGGCGGCTGCGAGCGCCTCCTCGGCAACCTGCAAACCGGTCGTGAGGTCGCCCAGTACCAAGTAAACGTCCGCAACGCCGACCAGCACCCGCGGCAGCTCGGGGGCCTCGCCGATCCACGACACAAGCTCCCGTGCGCGTAGGAAGGTCTGCTCGTACTCCCGATGCGACCATCCTCTCGCTGCGACGAGGGGAACCCCGAGCGCCATCTGCAAGCCGAGCTCCTGCCGATCGCGCTCGGTCGTCTCTGGCAGCGTCGCCACGAGGTCGAGGGCCCGCCGCAGATGTCCTATGGCCTCTTCGTTCGCCGAGCGCCGCATGGCGCGCTCGCCAGCTCGCTGGTAGTGAGTCACCGCTTCCACAACCATCGCTGCTCGGTCGCAATGCCGCGCGATCACCTCGGGCTCGGACTCGACCCGCTCGGGGAAGTGTTCCCCCAACGCCTCGACAACGCGAGCGTGCAACTGTTGGCGCGTGCGCTTGAGCAGCGACTCGTAGGCCGCCTCCTGCAGCAACGCGTGCTTAAACGTATACGTGGCCGCGGGAGGCTCCCCACGCGCGAAGACGACTTCCGCGTCCACCAATCTCGCCAGCCCGTGGCGCAGGGCCGCATCGTCCATACCCGCCGTTGCAGCCAGCAGCGAGTACCCGAACTCCCGTCCGAGCACCGCTGCACGCTGCGCGACTTCTTTCGCCGTCGACAACCGATCGAGTCGCGCCATCAGCGAGTCGGCAAGCGTAGCCGGAATGGCCTCCACGCCGCGCGCCGCTCCGGACTCCGCCAGCGCCTTCGTCAACTCCTCGAGATAGAGCGGCACGCCATCGGCACGCGCGACGAGCGCATCGAGGGTTTCAGCGGGCAGCGCGGGGCCACCGAACGCCGTCACCATGTCACGCGCCTGGCGCGTGGTGAGCCGCGAGAGCTGCACCGTGGTGAGATTGGAACGGGCCGGCCAGGGCGGCGTGAACTCGGGGCGTGCTGTGGCAAGGATCAACAGCCGTGCGGTCGGGCTCTGCGCGATCAGCTCTCCAAGAAGCTCCAGCGTCGAGGCGTCGCACCAGTGCAGATCCTCGACGAACATGACCAGAGGCTGCACGGTGCTCGAAGAGAGATTCCACCGCGTCAGCAGCTCCATGGTATTCCGCCGCTGCAGGTCCGGACTCATCTCCAACGGCGCGGCGGGCGGCAGCCCGAGGAAATCGGCGAGCAGGGCCACGGTCTCTGGCGAGGCGAGTGCGCGGAGGCCGACCTCCACCTTGCCGAACTTCTCGGCCACGGTGTCTTCAGGGGCAAACCCCAGCCCCTGCGCCACGAGTGCGATCAACGGATGGAAGGGTGTCCCTTCAGTGTACGGCGTGGCGCCGCATTCCAACCACGTGTGCGGCACCGCCGCCAGATACTCGTGTAGCTGGTAGACGAGCCGCGACTTCCCGCCGCCCGCTTCGCCGAGGATCAGCACGTTCTGCCCCTCGCCGTCCTGCGCCCGCTCCCAGCGATCAACGAGCGTTGCCAGCTCGACGTCTCGGCCGACGAAGCGGGTCAACCGTCCCGCCGCAACCTCGAGTCGGCTGCGCACCCCGCTCGGCTGGACGACGCGGTAGAGCGTCACCGGCTCGTACACGCCCTTCAACATCTCCGGCCCGCGGTCTTCCACCACGAACAGCCCGGCCACGAGGCGGAGCGTCGCGTCACTGATCACGACCGAGTCGGGCGCGGCCGTACCTTCGAGTCGCGCCGCAATGTTCGTCGTGTCGCCAAGCGCCAGCGTCTCGGTCTTGGCGCCGCCTCCCATTTCGCCCACCACCACGGGACCAGTGTGGATACCGACCCGTGCGGCCAGACGCACACCGTGCTGCGACTCGATCGTCTCGTTCAAGGTCCCGAGCGCCGTCAGGATCTCGAGTCCCGCCCGCACCGCGCGTTCCGCATCGTCCTCGTGCGCATGCGGATACCCGAAGTAGACCAGCAAGCCGTCGCCCAGGTACTGAGCGACCTGGCCCGCATAGCGCTCGATCACCGAGCCGGCCGACTCCTGATAGGCGCGGACGACGTTTCGCAGATCCTCGGCATCGAGTCGCTGAGAGAGATCCGTCGAACCCACGAGGTCGCAGAACAAGACCGTCAGCTGTCGCCGCTCGCCCTCGGCAACCGTGCTCGGAGACGCCGCCGGCACGGCCGCCGCTTCCGGCTCGCGTCCAACAGCCGTCTCAGCGGCAAGAGCCCCGACCCACACGAGAACCTTGCCCTCGCGAGCCGCCACGTGCTGCACGTCCACCAGCTCCTCGACCACCTCGTCCAGAACGTCGTCCCCGACGTCGAACTCGCGCTTCAAACCCCGAAGCGAGACCCGGCCGTGCTCACGAAGATAGTCCTTCGCCGAGGCCACCGTGTCGAGAAAACTCATGTACGTCGCATGCCTTTGTCCACTACGCGGGAGCTAGCCACACCGGCCCCGCGGAGCCATGCCTACCCCGCCGATCCCAAGAAGAACAACTCACGTCCGCCTCTGCGTAGCCGACCTCACCCACCAACCGTGAACCCCGTAGGCGGCGGGGCGGGATGGCCCGCGGGGCCCATCGTGAACGGGCCGAGGCCTCCGACCAGGCGCGGGCCGGATCAGCGCGGGCGTTGTCTGAGCGCCCAACGGGCGCGAGTTTCGCCCGCGCCCGGCCGGCGCCGCCCGCCGGAGCGGCCCGTTCCCGCGGGCCCCGCGGGCCATCCCGCCCCACCGCCTACGCGCGCACAGAGAAACAACCGCCTACGCGGTCGCGCGATTCGTGTACGACTGCTGCACGATCGTCAGAATGTTGTTGACGAGCCAGTACAGCACCAACCCCGAGGGAAACGTCACGAACATCACCGTGAACATCACCGGCATCACGATCATCATCATACGCTGCTGCGTAGGATCCATCCCGCTCGCCGGCGTCATCCACTGTTGGAGAAGCATGCTCCCGCCCATGAAGAGCACGAGCAAAGGAATGGGCATGCCCATGATCGACAGATCGTTGCACCCGATCAGTGTCGTCTGTCCGGGCCACGGGTAGCATTCGTTTGTCGACAGATCGCTCACCCAGAGCATGAAGCTCGCATGGCGCAGCTCGATGGCCCCGTACAGTCCCTGGTAGAGCCCGATGAACACCGGAAACTGCAACAGCATGGGCAGACACCCGCCGAGCGGGTTCACCTTGTGCCGTTTGTAGAGCTCGATCATCTCCTTGTTCAGCGCTTCGCGGTCGTCTTTGTACTTCTCCCGCATCTTCGTCATCTCGGGCTGCAGCTTCTGCATCGCCCGCATCGACTTCATGCTCTTGGCCGTCAGCGGGATGAACAGGACCTTCACCAGGATGGTCAGCAGAATGATGTCGATGCCGTAGTTGCCCGTGCCGCGATGGAAGAGATTCAGCAGCCGTATGAGCGGAATCGCGAGCACCGAGAACCAGCCGAAGTCGACCCCGCGGTCGAGCTCGTGCCCGATCTCACGGAGGAGATTGATCTCCTTCGGCCCGACGTAGAGCGTGAAGCGTGCGCCTTGCGGCTCGGCCCGCGGGGACGTGACCAGTACCTCGACTCCGTTGGTCCGCGCGCCCGCAATAACGGCTCGGGCTTCGGCGGGGTCTTCCGGCACGAGGGCTGCCATGAAGTAGTGCTCCGTGTAACCAGCCCAGGTCACCGGACTGGGAAACGGCATCGGCGGCTCCTCGGTGAGCGTCGTGGTCAGCTCGTGCTCGAAGTCCTTCCCTGTCATCACCATGCCGCCCCGGTAGCGGGCCTCTTGGGTCGGCTGCTCGCCCTCGATGGCATGGCGCCACCCCAGCCCAACCCTGAGAAAGCTGGCGCTCAGATCCGGCGCGCGCACGGTGACTTCGATGGGATACGCATCGCCTCGCACGCGCAAGAGCTTCTCGACGCGGACGCCGGGGGAAAGCTCGCCCGTCAACGTGAGCGTCGCCTCCTGCTCGCCCGTGACTTGGATTGCGTCCCGGTCGGCGCTGTAGACCACCGTCGTGTCATCGAGGACGGTGCCATCGTTGGTCTGAAAACGAACGCCCAGCGGCGGCGCAGATCCCTGCGAAAGCGAGATCATATCGAGTGGCTCGCTACCTGGACCTACGGAGTCCCGATAGTCGTTGAGCCTGAAGCTCAGGAGCCGGCCTCCGTTCGAGGACACGCGCACCGAGAAGAGATCGGTGTCGATCGAAATCTCCTTGCCCGGTACATGGGGTGCGACCGCCGCAACTGGTTCCGGCGCCTCCGCCAGGCCGGGGGGGGCACCCGGATCGAGCAAACCCGGAGCAGGGACCGGGCTGGCCGGGCTCCCACCCGCGATTTGTCCCGGAGATACTGGCGCGGGCGGGTACAGATAATCGACGGCGGCCTGATAGCCGAGGAGGACGAGCAGGCAGAGCAATGCCGCGATGATCGCGTTCCGTTCCAACGAATGCCCTCAGCGCGCCCGTAGCGCGGGAACCGGATCGTAGCCGCCGTGGGATGTAATCGGCTGGCAACGGCCGAGGCGACGCGCGGCCAGCCATCCTCCCCGTATGACACCATGCTCGAGCACCGCGTCGACCGCATAGGCCGAGCACGTAGGTTCGAACCGGCAAGTCCTGGGCAACAACGGCGAAATCACCAATCGATAGAAACGTACGGGAAGCACGGCGAGCGCACGGACCAGCCAGACCACGCCTCGGGGACGTCGCGCGTTGGACATGACGGTCAGCTCCTGCGGCGTGGTCGCCGGCGCTGCGCCCCGCGCGCTCCTGCGCGAAGCTCGCGTTCCATGTCCAGACTCGCGACCGCACCTGCGCCCGGTTTGGCGATCACGATCAGATCGCTCGACGGCATCAATCGCGCGGGATCGCGGCGGAAGATGTTTCGTACCCGCCGTTTCACCAAATTCCGCACCACGGCGCCGCCAACCTTTCGGCTCACGGTGAGGCCCAGTCTGGTTGGACCCGTCCGCGGACGCGCGAGCAGCACGAAATGCTCAGTGTGACGCCGCTCTCCGCTCCGGCCTATGGCTAGGAACTCCCCACGGCGCCGTATGCGGGCCGCTTTCGGGAAGCCCTCGCCCGCCGTCATTTCGATTGCTTCGGCGGGATCGAAACGGTGAGCTGCTTCCGGCCCTTGGCACGCCGACGCTTGAGGATCTGACGTCCTCCTGGCGTCGCCATGCGGGCACGGAAGCCGTGCGTGCGCTTACGACGAACGTTGCTTGGTTGAAATGTTCGCTTCATTGGTGTCCGGCCTATCCATCACAGGAAACGTGACCTGTCAATTTCCCTCGGTTACTCGCCGTCGGAAGCAGCCGCTGGTGCTTCGGGCGCGGCCGCCTCTTCAGCGGCCTCCGCAGGCGCGGCGGCTTCGGTCGGAGCGGGCGCGGCGGCTGCTGCGGCCGCCTGCTTCTCCGCAGCGGCTGCTGCGACCACCTGTTTCTCCGCAGCGGCAGCGGCTGCCTTGGCCCGGCGCGATACCGGCACGTGCTCGGTGCACTTCGATCCCGTGTCGCGAGGCTTACGGCAACCCTCGGCCGTGCAGATCTTGTACCGAGCCTTCGGGAGCTTTCCGAGCTTCCAGGCGCGGTAGTGGCGCATACAGTAGCCCTTCCCAGCGGCTGGGCCCTCGCATTTATCGTGTTTGCAGCTTCCGGTCGGCATTCAGTGACTCCCTATGGCTTTTCCGCGGCGGAGCGGTCGAGCTCGGGTTTAAGGCCACGCGTCATCATATAGGTGACGACCTCGCGCGGTGGCTTGTTCTCGTACAGCATGGCGTACATCTGCTCTGTGATCGGCATCTCCACCCCTTCGGCGGCCGCCAAGGCTCGCACCGATTCGGTGTTTTTGACACCTTCCGCGACCATTTGCATGTCGTCGAGGATGTTCTGCAGCGACTCTCCGCGGCCGAGACGGAGCCCGACCGTTCGATTCCGGCTCAAATCGCCCGTGCACGTGAGCACCAGATCACCCATTCCGGCCAGGCCGGAGAGGGTCATCGGGTTGGCGCCGAGGCACACAGCGAGCCGCGACGTCTCGGCGAGACCGCGTGTTATCAGGGCCGCGCGCGTATTTGAACCGAAACCGAGCCCGTCGGCCACCCCGGCGGCCAGTGCGATGATGTTCTTCACGGCACCGCCAATCTCGACTCCGACCAGGTCCTCGGACGAATACACGCGGAAATACCCAGTATGATTGAAGATTTTCTGCACATCCTCGCTGACATCCTGGGTGCTCGCGGCCACCGTCACCGCGGTCGGCATGCGTGCCGCCACCTCACGCGCGAAGCTTGGACCAGAGAGGGCGCTGATTCGGGCTGCGTGGCGTTTTCCCATCGCCTGCTCGAGGACTCCGGCCATCGTAAGGTGGGTATCGTGCTCGACCCCTTTTGACGCGCTCACGATATGTGGCGTCCCCTCGACGTGCGCGCTCGCCGCGCTCATGACCTCGCGAACGCAGTGCGACGGACTCACCGAGAGGAGGAGATCCTTCCCCGCAACGGCATCGCTCAGCTCGCTGGTGGCACGCACCGAAGACGGCAGCTCGAATCCTGGCAGGTAGGTAGCGTTCTCGTGGGTCTCGTTGATCGTTCGACCCACGTCGGGATTGTGCGCCCACAACGTGACGTCGTGCTCACACTCCGCGAGCAGCTTCGCCAGAGCCGTACCCCAGCTCCCCGCACCGATGACGCCGATCGTTGCCAAGATCAGGTGTCCTCGGCCCCGCCGTCGTCGGTACCAGCCCCGCCGTCGTCGGCACCAGAGCCGGCGTCGTCAACGCCATTTTCGTCGTCCTCTGCCTCGGCAAGCAAGGCCAACGCCATGACGCGCTCGCCCTCCTCGACGTCGATCAGGCGGACGCCCTGGGTGTTGCGTCCGATGACGCGAATATCGTCGAATCGCAATCGGATGATCTTGCCCGTACTCGTGATCAGCATCACGTTTTCTTCGACCGTTCCCTGACGGACGCCGATCACCCGACCCGTGCGCTCGGTGGTCTTCATCGTGATGATGCCCTTGCCACCCCGCGTTTGGATCCGGTACTCGACCGTCTCGGTACGCTTGCCGTACCCTTTCTCGGAAACGGTCAGCACGCTCGTACCCGGCGAGAGAATCTCTACGCTGACGACCTCGTCGTCCTGATCGAGCGTGATGCCTTTGACGCCGCCAGCGCCTCGACCCATGTTCCGGACGTCGCTCTCTTTGAAGCGGATGGACTGCCCAGTGCTGGTCGAGAGGATGATCTCCTGCTGGCCATCGGTCACCCGCACGCCGATCAGCTCATCATCGTCGTCGAGGCCGATCGCGATGATCCCTGACGGTCGGGGATTCGCGTACGCCATCAGGTCGGTCTTCTTCACGATGCCCTTCTTGGTGGCGAAAAGGAGGTTGCGGCTCTCTTGAAACTCCCGAATCGGTTGAAACGCGGAGATCTTCTCATCCTGTTGGAGATTCAGCAGATTGACGATCGCTTTACCGCGCGCGGCGCGCCCCGCCTGCGGCACCTCGTGGACCTTCGTCCAGTAGACCTTCCCCGCAGTGGTAAAGAACAGGATGTAGCTGTGAGTCGAAGCCACGAAGAGATGCTCGACGAAATCCCCCTCGCGAGTGGTCGCCCCGATCTTGCCCTTCCCGCCGCGCCGCTGCGCACGATAGAGCGAGACCGGATTCCGCTTGATGTAACCCTCGTGGGAGATGGTCACGACCATGTCCTCTTCCACGATCATGTCCTCGATCGAGATCTCGTTTGCCGAGTCGAGGATTTCGGTCCGCCGCTCGTTGCCGTAGATCTCCTTGAGCTCCGAAAGCTCGCCGCTGATGATCTTGTAGACCTCACTCTCGTTCGCGAGGATCCCGCGTAGCCGCTCGATCAGCGCGACCATCTCTTTGTACTCCTCGATTATTTTGTCGCGCTCGAGATTGGTGAGACGCTGCAGGCGCATGTCGAGAATCGCCTGCGCCTGTAGCTCGGACAGCGAAAACTCTGCGACCAGGCCTGCTTTCGCGGTGGCCGGATCTTGAGCCTTGCGGATGAGGGCTATCGCAGCGTCGAGATTCTCGAGGGCGATCCTGAGACCATCGAGAATATGGAGACGCTCCTCGGCCTTGCGCAAGTCGAAGACCGTCCGACGTGTCACGACCTCGACGCGATGCGCGATGAAGTGCTCTAGGACGTTCTTCAGATCGAGAAGCCGTGGTCGGCCATCGACGATCGCCAACATGATGATCCCGAACGATTCCTGCATCGAGGTGAGCTTGTAGAGTTGGTTCAGGACCACTTCTGGAACCGCATCGCGCTTCAGCTCGATCACCATCCGCATGCCTTGCCGGTCAGACTCGTCACGAAGATCGGAGATGCCGAGAATGCGCTTCTCGTTCACCAGGCTGGCCATACGCTCGAGGAGCCGGGCCTTGTTCACTTGGTAAGGAATCTCGGTAACGATGATGCTCGACTTGCCGCGCTTCTCGTCCGTTTCGATCTCGGCGCGTGCGCGCATCTGGATCACGCCCCTGCCGGTTCTGTAGGCCTCACGGATGGCCGACCGTCCTCGAATGAATCCGGCGGTCGGAAAGTCTGGCCCGGGAACGTACTCCATCAACTCCATGGCGGTGAGGCCAGGATTGTCGATGAGCGCGATGGTCGCGTCCACAACCTCTCGCAGGTTGTGCGGCGGGATGTTGGTGGTCATCCCGACCGCGATTCCCGAACTGCCATTGATCAGCAGGTTCGGCAGCCGACTCGGCAAGACGTTCGGCTCCTGGAGCGTCTCGTCGTAGTTCGGACTGAAGTTGACCGTCTCTTTCTCGAGATCGGCGAGCAGCTCGCTCGCCGCGCGCGTCATCCGAATCTCCGTGTAGCGCATGGCCGCAGCCGGATCGCCGTCGACGGAGCCGAAGTTTCCCTGGCCATCGACCAACGGAACCCGCATGGAGAAATCCTGGGCCATCCGAACGATCGCGTCGTAGACCGCCGACTCGCCGTGGGGATGATACTTGCCGATGACATCGCCGACCACGCGCGCCGACTTCTTGTAGGCGCGATTCCATCCGTTCCCGAGGTCGTACATCGCGTACAGGATCCGTCGATGCACCGGCTTCAGCCCATCGCGGACATCGGGGAGGGCACGCCCGATGATGACGCTCATTGCGTAGTCCATGTAGGACTGCCGCATCTCGTCCTCGATGTTGACGGGTATTCGGTTGTCTCGGATGGCGTCCATGCTTCACTCCACGACCCCGCATTGGCGGGGCCGGCCGTACTGCGGCGAGGGTCTAGAGCTTGATGTCGAAGTTCTTCACGTCGAGGGTCTAGAGCTAGATATCGAGGTTTTTCGCGTCGAGAGCGTGCGCCTCGATGAAGCGCCGGCGGGGTTCGACCTCGTCGCCCATCAAAGTCGAGAAGATCTCGTTGGCGGTGTAGGCATCAGCGAGCTTGACCTCGAGCAGCGTCCGCGTTGCGGGATCCATGGTGGTCTCCCAGAGCTGCTCGGGGTTCATTTCTCCCAATCCCTTGTAGCGTTGGATGCTGAGACCCTTGCGGCCGTCGCGGACGATGTCATCGACCGCGTGTCGAAGCGTCGGCACCTCGTAGGTCTTGTCACCGACCGTGAGCGAGAACGGCGCGGTTCCCGCCTCGGTCAGTTCGTTGGCCAACCGGCGGATTTCCTCGAACTCCGGTGACTCACAGAACTCGAAGTCGATTGCGGTCATCGCACTCGATCCGTTCGCCAACACCTTGAACTTGAGGCGCTGGCAATTGTGCTCCGGGTCGTCTTCGGTCGTAAAGGTGACTGGCAGGATCTCCGGAGCCGCTGTCTCGATGTGCTTCTGCACTGCCTTGGCTATGTCGGCGGTCCTGGCAACGTCGCGGAGCCACTCTTTGGGATCGTCACCGCACGCCAGCGCGACCGCGTGTACGACCTCGCGGTTGCGGCGCTTGCGGGCGACGACATCGAGGATCTTCTGCAGCCGTATGGCGCGCTTGACGATTCCCTTCAACGGTACTCCGGTCAGGCTCGAACCGGTCGACGCCAACCTGGTGTCTTCGGTACCGAGTTCGATCAGGTAGTCTTCGAGCGCCGGCTCGTCTTGTAGATACCGCTCCTGCTTGCCCTTTTTCACCTTGAAGAGCGGCGGCTGGGCGATGAAGAGGTGCCCGCGCTCGATGAACTCTTCGAACTGTCGGTAAAAAAACGTCAGCAACAGCGTCCGAATGTGGGAGCCGTCGACATCGGCATCCGTCATGATGATGATCGTGTGGTAGCGGAGCTTGTCGAGATTCTTCTCGTCTTTGCCGATGCCGGCGCCAAGCGCCGTGATGAGCAGCCGGATTTCTTGCGACGACAGCATCTTGTCGAAGCGGGCCTTCTCGACGTTCAGGATCTTGCCGCGCAGCGGCAGGATGGCTTGGTTCTTGCGATCGCGCCCTTGCTTGGCGGAGCCCCCTGCTGAATCGCCCTCGACGATGAAAATCTCGGACTTCGAAGGGTCGCGCTCCTGGCAATCGGCCAGCTTTCCAGGAAGCGAGCCCGAATCGAGCGCACCCTTACGCCGCGCAAGATCTTTGGCTTTCCGCGTTGCCTCGCGCACCCGCGCCGCCTCGAGTGACTTCTGGAGAACCGCCTTTGCGTCCGCCGGATGCTCCTCGAAATACTGGCCTAGCTTCTCATTCAAGAGCGCCTCGACGTAGCCCTTCACTTCGCTGTTGCCGAGCTTGGTCTTGGTCTGGCCTTCGAACTGTGGTTCGGGAACCTTCACTGCCACGACGGCTGTCAGTCCCTCGCGACAGTCCTCGCCCTGCAAGGTTTCGCCGCTTTTCATGAGCCCAGACGAAGACGCGTAGCTGTTGATCGTCCGTGTAAGCGCCGACTTGAAACCAATCAGGTGGGTACCACCCTCGATCGTGTTGATGTTGTTGGCGAACGCAAAGGTGTTCTCGGCGTAGCTCCCGTTCCACTGGATGGCGATCTGCATCTCGACGCCGCTGCGGGATCCCTCCATGAAGATGGGCTCGTGGATGGGTGTCTTGCTGCGATTCAGGTGCGCCACGAACTCGCCAATGCCGCCTTCGTAGTGGAATTCGTGTGACTTTTGATCGCGTTCGTCTTGAATCGTGATCCGGACGCCTTGATTCAGAAAAGCGAGCTCACGCAGGCGCTGTGACAGAATGTCGAAGTTGTACTCATGGACCTCGAAGATCAGCGAGTCCGGCTTGAAGGTGACCTTCGTGCCGCGTTGCTCGGTGCGACCGACCTCTTCGAGCCGTTGCTCCGGCCGACCACGCTTGAATCGCTGGACATAGACCTTTCCCTCGCGCTTGATCTCGACCTCGAGGGACTCGGAGAGGGCGTTTACGACCGAAATTCCGACGCCGTGCAACCCGCCGGAGACGCGGTACGCGCCATGGTCGAACTTGCCGCCCGCGTGGAGTTTGGTGAGCACGACCTCGGCCGCGGACACGCCCTCGGCCGGGTGAATGTCGACGGGAATGCCGCGGCCGTTGTCCTCGACTGTGACACTGTTCTCGACGTGGATGGTCACGTCGACGCGATCGCACTGCTGCGCCATCGCCTCGTCGATCGAGTTGTCCACAACCTCGAATACGAGGTGATGGAGACCGCGCTCGCCGGTGTCACCGATATACATCCCCGGACGCTTCTGGACGGCCTCAAGGCCTTCCAGAACCCGGATGTTATCGGCGCTATACGACGCGCTATCTGTTGCTAGACCGTCTGTCATGTTGTCGGACCGATCGGGCGGAGGTCACCCAAGGACGGCCACCTGAAAAGGCCACCGAGACCCCACGCTTCCCAACCCCGGAATCCTATCATTCGGGGTTCGAAGGGTAAAGTTTTCGAGTAGTTATTTACGGGGGTTAGCGCGGATTAGGCAGACTCAGAGCCGCATGGGCATGACCACGTAGGTGTAGCCCTCATCGCCCCCGAGACGGATGAGTCCGGGGCTGACCTCGTCGCTCAGACCGATCTCGATCGTTCCGGTTACACCGCCCAGATTCAGGACATCGAGAAGGTACCGGGCGTTGAATCCTATGGAGAATTCGTCCCCATCGTAGTCGGCCTCGACTTCCTCGACGGCCTCCCCGATATCCGGGTTGGCTGTGGCCACCTCGAGTATCCCGGGATGGATGTGGAGTTTCACGCCGCGGGAGCGCTCTGAGGAAAGAATCGAGACTCGCCGGAGAGCGCCAAACACGGCATCTCGATCGACACGAACGATTTTCGTGGTCTTCTTCGGTATGACCTGCCGGTAATCGGGGAACTCGCCTTCGATCAGCCGCATGAAGAGTTCCACGCCTTCGCGTTCAACCCGGGCGAGATTCCCGCTCACGGACACGGTAACGTCGGCCTCACCGTGCTCCAGGAGTCGCTTGGCTTCGACGAGGCCCTTGCGGGGCAGAATCACCCCAGGGGTCAGGTTGGCCCCGGCAACCTCCCGCTCGATGAGCGAGAGCCGGTGTCCGTCGGTTGCCACCATCCGGATCTGGCCCTTCTCTGGACTTTCGATGTACACGCCGCCGAGGCTGAGCCTCGTCTCGTCGCTCGACACGGCGAAGAGTGTCTTTTCGACGAGTTCGCCAAACTCGCCGCTCGAGAGGCTCATGGTCACGCCGCCCTTCTTTCCCACTGGCGGCGCTGCTGGTATACTTGGAAACTCCTTCGGGTCGAGCGAGACCATGCGGTAGCGCGATTTCCCTCCAGTGACCTCGACCCGCCCGCCATCGCCTGATCGCAACGTAATCTCTTCGGCGGGCAACTCACGAACGATCTCGTAGAGTTTGCGGGCGCTCACGGTAATCGCGCCCTTGGTCTTCGCTTTGCCACGGCAGATCTTCCGGATACCGACTTCGAGATCGGTTGCGGTGAGCTGCACTTCGTTGTCGCTGGCTTCGATCAGAACGTTGGCAAGGATCGGGAGCGTGTTGCGCTTCTCGACCACGCCTTGCGTCAGATAGAGACCGTCGAGGAAGTCGTCCTTTGCGATTTTTAGATCCATGGCGGGAACCCTTCTTCTCTTCTTTTAGTAATAAGGGATTAGGGAAAGAAGAAACTGATAGTAATAGGCACGAGAGATTGTGGAGGAAGCTCGGCAAGTTCCCGAGAAACCTCGGGTAGTAGTCTGGGAGGCATGTGGAACCAAGTGCCTCTGCAGTGCACGGCGCGTGCGCGGGTGGTTCTCATCCACAATGCGTCCACCGCTGTGTCCAACCCAGATCCAACATTCGTCCACAGGGTACGCTCACGGTTTACGGTTGGCTGAGTGCGAGCTGTTCGAGACGATCGACCGTCGCGCGCAGGTCTTCGTTCTCGGAGATCCTTCGCGCGATGGATTTGCACGCGTGAATGATCGTGGAGTGATCGCGTCCGGCGAATCGCTGAGCAATGGCCGGGTAGGATTCGCTCGTCATCTTGCGCGCGAGATACATCGCCACTTGTCGGGCTTCGGCGAAGTTCTTGGCACGCTTGCGAGACATCAGATCGCTGATCCGGATGCCGTAGTGTTCGCACGCACAGCGTTGAATCGTCTCGATACTGACAGACGGGCGATCGCGGATGAGATCGCGGAGCACCGTCCGGGCGACCTCGACGGTAATGGCGGTCTTTGAGAGCGAGGCGGACGCCGACAGGCGCCGTAGATGTCCCTCGAGTTCGCGAACGTTCGTATCGACGTGGGACGCGATATAGATCGCGACGTCTCGGGGTAGATCGAGGCCCTCGAAATCCGCCTTCTTTTCGAGGATGGCGACGCGCGTTTCCATGTCGGGGGGCTGGATGTCGGCAATCAGTCCCCATTCGAAGCGGTTTCGAAGTCGTTCCTCCAGGCCGTTGATATCTTTGGGAATCGTGTCCGAGATCAGCACGATTTGACGGCGCAGCTCGTAGAGGGCGTTGAAGGTGTGGAAGAACTCTTCTTGGGTTCGTTCCCACTTCGCGAGGTACTGGACATCGTCGATGATCAGGACGTCGAGCCGCCGGAAGACGTTCTTGAAATCTTCCATCCGATCGCGTCTGAGCGACGTGATCAACTCGGTCATGAACGTGTCAGAACTCAGGTAGGCAACGCGCGCCTCGGGGTCGCGGACCAGGGTCTCGTGGCCGATCGCGTGGGCGAGATGAGTCTTCCCCAGCCCGACGCCGCCGTAGATGAACAACGGGTTGTAGTGATTGCCGGGCTGCAGCGCGATGGCCTTAC
This sequence comes from Deltaproteobacteria bacterium, assembly GCA_029262315.1. GTDB lineage: Bacteria > Desulfobacterota > Binatia > UTPRO1 > UTPRO1 > JAJCZP01. Next base: position 15,757 of record JAJCZP010000249.1, read on the forward strand.
AGGCGGCGTGGGCGAACTGGTTGCTTGCACCGATGACAAACGATTCGAACGTGTAGCGTGGTACCAGGGCCCGAAAACGGGGTGAGCGACGGCGCTTGGCCGGCTCGCTTTCAGCGAAGAGCTCCCCCTGGTTGCGCTTCTCACGCTCCGTGTATGCCTTGTTGGGGTTGCTACTCTCGACCACGACCTCGACCTTACCCAGATAGCCCGCTCGCTTCAGAGCCGCGCCAATCGCGCCCGGGTGTCGCGATTGCATCCACTGACCGCCCGTCCGGTCAGGGGCGATGAGTCGCATGCTGTCAGCAGTCGTTGTACCGAGACGGAGCGGTTCAATGCCGCGCCTGTACGTAGAGGGACCGAACTCGGCGAGGAGAAACTCCCGCGCTCGTTCCCAGGCACGCGCAGGTGTATTCTGGACAGGCGCCGGACTCGTCATCGACGCCGCAGGGGCCGTGCACTCATCGATGTTTAACCCGTTCGGAAAAGAGAAAAAGACTCAGCCAGCAGGCTCGAAGGATCTAGACTCTTTGTCTCAGCGAAGCAAGAGGAATCGTGCTTCATCGCGTGCATCGCAGGTCACATTGACCGCGCGTGTCGTCGAGTGTTAGCTCATCGGCTTCGTTAGCCGCACGACACACCTCTCGCATGACGACCGATCTCTCGACCACGCTCTACGAACGCGCCGGTGATCTCTTTCCTGGGGGCGTCAACAGTCCCGTGCGCGCGTGGCGCAACGTCGGTGGTGGGCCCCGTTTCATCGCAAGCGCACGCGGGGCGACGATCACCGACGTCGACGGGACGACGTACTGTGATTTCGTTGCGTCCTGGGGTGCCGCCATTGCGGGTCATGCCCACCCGAGCGTGGTTGCCGCTGTCCAGTCCGCAGCCGCAGCCGGTTTGGGTTACGGCGCCCCGTGCCCGGCCGAGGTAGAACTCGGGCAAGCGATTACCCGGGCCATACCCTCGATCGAGAAGCTCAGGATGGTTAGCTCGGGAACCGAGGCCCTGATGTCGGCCATCCGGGTGGCTCGCGCGTTCACAGCGCGCCCGAAGATCCTCAAGTTTGCGGGGTGTTATCACGGACACTCTGATGGACTTCTGGCACGCGCCGGCTCGGGGGCGCTCACCTTCGCCGTCCCAGACAGCGCCGGTGTGCCAGAAGCCGTCACGAGTCACACTTTGGTGGCGGACTACAACGATATCGAGGGAACCAAAGCGATGATCGAGGCACACGCCGACGACCTGGCCGCGGTCGTGATCGAGCCGATCGCCGCCAACATGGGCGTCGTGCCGCCGACACCGGGATTTCTCCAGGCGCTTCGCGATCTTACCAGTGCCGTTGGGGCACTCCTGATTTTCGACGAGGTAATCTGCGGGTTCCGTGTCGCGTTCGGGGGTGCCCAGGAGCGACTCGGCGTCCGTCCCGACATGACCTGTCTCGCCAAGATCATCGGCGGTGGACTTCCGGCCGGATGCTTCGGTGGCCGCGCGGAAATCATGGATCTCCTTGCTCCGGACGGGCCCGTCTACCAGGCGGGAACATTGTCGGGGAATCCCGTCGCCATGGCCGCCGGCCGCGAGACCCTCGCTCTGCTCGAAGGGGACGCCTACGATCGACTCGAGGAGCTTGGGTCGCGGATCGAAATCGGGCTGAACGACATCATCCGGGTCGCTGGACGACCTGCCGTCGTGCAGCGAGTAGGTTCTATGTTCACGCTTTTCCTGGGAATCGACCGAGCCAGCAACCTTACCGAGGTGGAATCGCTGGATCGGGACGCGTTCCGTGCATTCTTTCACGCCATGCTGGAGCGTGGTTTCTATCTGCCGCCGTCGCCGTTCGAAGCGTCGTTCTTGTCCCTTGCGCACACTGAGGCCGACGTCGATGGCTACCTTGCGGCCGCGCGAGAGACCCTGACGTGACCGCACCAGGCCCTCGGAAACGCGAGGTGCCTTTCATCCGCTATTCGAAGTACGGCGCGGTGGCTTTCGAGTTCGTGGGGACCATCCTCGCTGGAGTTTTCGTCGGCTATCAGCTAGACGCCTATTTCGGCACCGAGCCCTGGCTGGTCGCATTCATGACGATCACAGGGTCCGTAGCGGGTTTCTTTCGCATGGTGCAGATCCTACGCCGCTTTCAACGAGAAGCCTTGAGACCCAGGTAAGCCCACGTCGAGCCGCAGATGAGCTGGATCAGGTAGATGAACCACCGATTGCAACGGATAGAAGGCTTGATCCTGTCGCTGACCACTGTCGCGGCCGCGGCTATGTTCGCGGTCGAGGGCGGACATCCGCTTGGCGTCGTGGTCGGGGGTGGGGCCGCATTAGTCGACTTCATCTTGATTCGTATGTTGGTCGCTACGGCCCTCAGCCATCGCCCATCGCCGGCCCTGGCTTTTCCCCTGGCCTTGGCGAAAACAGCTCTCCTGGTGGCCATTCCCGCGACGGCGCTTGTCCTACCCGCGGGGATGATCGACGGAGTCTCGTTCGCGGTGGGCGTGACGATGCTGCCCGTAGCTATTGTTGCCGACGCGATGTGGCCCCTGCCGACGGTAGGAGAGGACGGAGGTACGCTCTAAATGGAACACGGATTCGCCTGGATGGCTTTCGTGCCAGGTCTCGAGACGCACACGGCAACCGCATTTCTCGTGATGGCCGGTGTCCTGATCTTCGCATTTCGCGCTCGCGCCCAGCTCGCGGCCGCCTCCGATCCGACCATCCCCGATTCGGCCCTGAGCGCGCGCAACGCCGCCGAGGTGGTGACGGAATTCATCGGCAACCTTGGTGAGAGCATCATCGGCCACGGCTCCGAGAAATACGTCCCGTTTTTCGGGAGCTTGTTCATCTTCATCCTGGCCTCGAACCTGATGGGCCTCGTTCCCGGCATGACGCCGCCGACTGACAATTTCAACGTCACACTCGCGCTCGGAGTCGTGTCGTTCGCGGTCTACAACTACTACGGCATCCGTGAGCACGGCGCCGCCTACCTGAAGCAGTTCATGGGCCCGTTGCTCCTCCTGGCGCCCCTGATGATCATCGTCGAGCTGTTCAGCCACGCGTTCCGGCCGGCGTCCCTTGCCATTCGTCTCTACGGCAACATGTTTGCCGACCATCTGTTACTCGGGATCTTTACCGATCTGACGAAGCTAGTGATTCCCGTGGTGTTCTACGTGCTCGGCACGTTCGTTTCGCTCGTGCAGGCAACCGTCTTTACGCTGCTGTCGATGGTGTACGTCGGTCTGGCGGTCAGCCACGACCACTGAAGAGTCACTCCGATTCCCAAGCCCCGCCTGTGGAGGAAAGATGAGAAGGTGTGGTGGAGCGGGCAGTTGGGGGTCCAATACCCTTGAGGAGGTAGAAACATGACGGCAATCATCTGGGCATTCGCATTCATCGTCACCATGCTGGCCACGGCTTCTCCGGCACTCGCCGCGGAGGGCGCCGGTGGATACGCCAACGGCATGATCGCCATGGCGGCCGGCCTAGCGATCGGCCTGGCTGCTTTCGGCGTGGCACTCGGCCAGGGTCGAGCAACCGCTGCCGCGATGGAGAGCATCGGGCGCAACCCGAACTCGGCCGATCGAATCTTCGTACCGATGATCATCGGTCTGGCGCTCATGGAGGCGCTGTGCCTCTACGCGCTCGTGATCGCGTTCTTCCTGCAGGGCAAGTTCTAGCTCGGCAGCGCTACGATACCGAGAAATGCGAGAAAGGGGGCGGGGAAACCTGCCCCCTTTTTTCGTGGAGTTCGTTTGGGTCGCACCGCGCGACTACGCTAAGATGCATGTGGAAGATGCCTGAGGTGTGACGCTCCCGTTCCGGTGGAAGCTCACTTGGGGGAGGGTAAGGAGGTTGCGGTGGAAGCGATCTCAGGGGCAGCACGGCGTGGAGGTAGCGGCGGGTTCGTGGCGGGGCAAGTCGTCGCGGGTCAGCGGGTGGTGCTGGCCGCCATCCCGATCGATCAGATCGAGCCCAACCCGAATCAACCGCGCCGGTTCATCGACCCGGCCGCGCTCGCGGAGTTGACGGACTCGGTTCGCCAACGGGGCGTGCTTCAACCGATCATCGTCAAACGTCAGGGCGACTCGTACCTGATCATGGCGGGTGAGCGCCGCTATCGCGCGGCGTGCCAAGCAGGTCTCCCCGTCGTACCGGCGGTCGTGCGGGACGACGATCCGAGTGAGATCGCGCTCATCGAGAATCTGCAGCGCGAGGATCTGACAGCGCTCGAAGAGGCCGAGGGGCTCGGAGCCATGGTTGCCCGCTACGGGTACACTCACCAAGAATTGGCTCAGATTCTTCACAAGAGCCGACCCTACGTCTCGAACATGCTCGTGTTGACGCGTCTGCCCCCCGAGGTGAAGGCCGAGGTGCACAGCTACGCGTCGGTGTCGCGCGAGATCCTGATGGCGATCGCGCGTCAGGACTCGTCCGAGACCATGTTGCAGCTGTGGAAACGGGTAAAGCTTTCGCACCTTTCGGTTCACAAATTTCGCGAGTCGCGCCGCGAGCCGCACGCCGGCGCGATTCTCGGCGAGGTCATGAACGCGGCTCGGCGGCTGAACCGAAAGCTCTGCGACCTCGACGTGTCGGAAATTGGCGAGGCGGAGAAGAAGAAGCTCGGGCGCGTGCTTCGCCGCACCCGCAAACGCGTCGAGGCCGTTCTCGCCGAGATCCAGTAGCCGTCGTGGCCGCGTGCGGCCACCGTGATCTCTTTGCACAATCCGCAGTGGCCTATCCAACTGCGGCATTCGCAGGCTCCCTCCATGCGATCTGACGTGGGAACCTCACTGTCCTTGCTGTCTGCCGTCCACGATGTGCAACGCGAGTCGACGGCGAAACGTAGCCTCGCGCGGATAGCGGGCAGACGGCTATGGGGAACTGGGTGTAGGCTCGATTCGAGGTTCAATATTGGGGGAGGTTTCGGTCATGCGAATTGGTCTTTCCGCAGCAATTGCAGCACTCGTGGTCGCGGTGGGCTCTGGTGCGAGCGCCACGGTTGTCGTCGGTGAGCCGCAGATTCTGACGGTGCACGCGTTCGAGCGGCAGATGAAGAACAACCCGGAACTGGCAGCCTACGTTGCCAGACGTGGTTACCCGGATTGGGTCGAGCAAGTGGAGGTCGATGCCGGGCCACCACTCGGGACCCATGAGATCCGAACGTACTACTTGCGGCTGAACAAAGAGGTCACGTTCACGCAGGCCTACATTCTCGACAGCGCGGAGGTGAGTCTCCTTCTGTCGGAGTATCCGATGTCGGACGCCACGCGGGCCAGGATCCAGCAAGCGATTTTGGAGCGGAGTCCAGATCTTCGTGCCGAGCTCGCTGCCGACCGCGCCATTGTCGCGGCACAGAGTGTCGAGGAGGCCGCCGGTTCCGTCGAGCGGGCCGCCGGTCGTGTCGAGAACATTGCGGCTCGCATGGAGTCGATGTTCGACGACCAGCTCTACAAGTAGCTCCTGATCCGCCCCCCGTCTCCCGGCGCTGCCTGGCGCTGGGAGACGGGTCGGCTTCCCCCGCCGAAACGTGTAGCCCCGCACTGATTCTCTGAAGCGGGCACATCTGCACGATGCCCCCCTCGCGTGGCACCCTCGAAGCGCTGTTCACCCGCCCAAGCATGTTCCTTTGCATTCAGCGCGGCACGTGAACTCGCCGTCATCGACCCGCCCGTCTAACTCCGCCGAATCGCTCTACTTGCCGACGGAACTCACTGCATCCGTCATGCGAGACGATGAGCCCGGTTTCCGGCGGGTTCTGACGCATCTCGTCATTCTCGTGGTGGCACGAATGTTGGTGTTTAGGTCGTCGAACGGCCGCTCGCTGACAGCCGCGACAAGGAGAAACCGATGCTCGATCCCACGACCCCAATTCTGCCCAGCCCCACGCTCGTGAGCGACATGCAGCTCGATTTCACCAACTCCGATGAGACGTTGTTTCTCCTGACGGAGTTGTCCGACGCCATGCAGCGAGGCGTTCGGCACTACAAGCTGGACGGTACGCCGCTCGACAAGGTGAACAACGTGATCGAAGCCCTCATCTTCGAGGGTGAAGTTTTCTTCGACGACGCGGAGAGCGCCCCGCCGCGGGGTCACTAGTTTCGGTTAGCCCCCGTGCGCCGATGGGCATCGCACCCGCGAAGCGCGGTTCGCGGGTGCTCCTCGCGTTCAGTGCAAGGGCGTGGCGCTCGACGTATTCCTTCTCAGGCGGATTTGCGGAGGTACTCGCGGGGGCCTGTGATGCTGTGGCGGCGGCCGTTTACACGGCGGAACGGAAAGCGGTAAACGGCGGTGCCGTTTTCGGCGGCCCTGGTCTGGCCTTCTTTCCAGCGCAGCATGCCGTTTCGCAGGAACTCGGGCTCGAGATCGAGTGCGCCGCAGATGTTCTCGAATGAGAACGGCCAGTCAGCGTCGGCGCCGTCGGTCCAGGATTCGACCTCGTCTACGAGTTGCCGACTACGCTCGGAATCCGAAATGACGTGCCGTTGAAAGGTAGCAACGGCTTCCTCGAGGACCGCGAGCATCAGGCGTTTCTCGGGCTGGAACGCCGCATCGCTGCCGACGCCGGCAAAGTACTGTGAGGGAACCAGCGTATCGGGCTCCAGCGGCGACGACGTCCGTTCCTCGACTGCGCTACGAAGCTCCATGGCTCACCTCCCGTAAGGTCCCGCCACAGTGCGGGCCGGTTGTACGGTTGCGTACAGCAGAGCGCGTGCCAGCGGAGCGCCCATCCGGATCGGGCCCGGTAAGTAATTGATCCCAGGACGCTTCCCGATGGACGGACCAAACCGAACTCTGTTGCGACGATTGCCAGACGTGCTGAAACGAGACCGTGCGGTGGGGTGAAACAGTACAGCGGCGTTTCACACGACCGGGCATTTGGACAGGGCCGTGGATCTGCTAGCTTCCCCGCCGAATGTCAGAGTTCCAGTCCGGTACGGATCCGAGCGCAACTGAGCCGATCAGCTCCCGTGATGATCTGGTGCGTTACATTGCCGAGGGCGCGAAACCGCGCGAGGCCTGGCGCATCGGAACCGAGTACGAGAAGGTCGGCGTCCTCGAAAACACTGGCCAAGCGGCTCCGTTCATTGGCGAGCACGGCATCGAGGCCGTGCTGCGAGGCCTTGCCGAGCGGTATGGCTGGGAACCGAAGCTCGACCGCGATCACATCGTCGCCTTGTACGGTCGACAGGCCAACATCACGGTGGAGCCCGGCGGGCAGCTCGAACTCAGCGGTGAGCAATGCGAGAGCATTCACTGCGCCCAGCACGAGCTGAGGCAGCACATCGACGAGGTCGTGACCGTCGGTCGCGAGCACGGCATCGCGTTCCTGGGTCTAGGGATACAGCCCCTCACACCCGTCGATGAGATCGAGTGGGTGCCGAAGCGCCGCTACGAGATCATGGGGCCGTACATGACCCGCGTCGGATCGCTCGGTCAGCGCATGATGAAGCAGACCGCGACCGTCCAGGCAAACTTCGATTTCGGTGACGAGCGCGATGCGTCGCGCAAGATGCGCGTCGCGATGGGACTCGTGCCGCTACTGTCGGCGATGTTCGCCAACTCGTCGGTGTCCGAGGGGCGCACCAATGGCTACATGACACTCCGTGGCCATATCTGGACCGACACCGACAACGCGCGCAGCGGTATGTTGCCGTTCGTCTTCGATTCGGATGCGGGGTTCGAGGACTATGTCGAGTATGCGCTCGACGTGCCGATGTATTTCATCATCCGCGATGGCGACTACGTCGAGATGACCGATCGGACCTTCCGGCAGTACCTCGGGACCGGATACGAAGGCCAACCCGCGAATCTCGAAGACTGGGCGCTGCATCTCACGACGCTTTTCCCCGAGGTCCGGCTGAAGCGCTACATCGAGGTTCGAGCGGCCGATAGTCAGCCCCCCGAGACCATGCTGGCGATGCCGGCGGTGATGAAGGGCGTGCTGTACGAGTCCGATTGCCTGGACGGAGCCTGGGATCTCGTCAGCAAATGGTCCTGGGAAGAGCGAGTGACCGCGTATCGGGACGCGCATCGCGAAGGGTTGCGCGCGCGTGTTCGCGGGATCGCGCTCGTCGAGCTCGCTCGCGAGCTGCTCGTTGTCGCATCCGCCGGCCTCGCACGTCAGGCCTGCACGAACGAGCGCGGCGAGGACGAGCGCATCTATCTGGAGGCTTTCGAGGAGATGATCCGAGCTGGTCAGTCGCTGGCTGAGCAGACCGCGGCGCGGTGGGACGGTGTGTGGAACCGGGACATCACCAAGCTGATCGCCGCGACCAGCTACCAGCTTCCGTCCTGAGATTCGCCTCGTGTTTCAAAGGGTATGTCGTGGGTCTTGGTTTTCGTCTTTTCTTCGTGTAGGTGTGATCTCCACGAGGAGGCGAGCGAATGAAGTGTACGAGGCCAACGATGAAACCCATGGTCGCCCAGAGCCGTACCCAGAGGCGCATCCAGCCGGCCGATGGTTTAGGAGCTGTCTTCAAGCCTGTCGCCCTGCGCATCGAGATCGGAACCCACCTCCCGGTTGGGGGATTGTTGACGCCTGCCGGGCCCCTGAGGCGGTGCCAGCTACTCGAGTTGCCCCGTGGGCGTGATCGGCAGGGTGCGCGGTTGGGAGATGGCTGGATGCTGAGGCTGCGGGTTCGGGGCGATGCCATGCGCGACGATGGGATACGCGACGGAGACTATCTCGTGCTCGATACGCGTGCCGGCAGGTTGCGCGACGGTCAGACGGTGCTCGCCGACGAGGCCGGATGTACGGTGGTGCGCCGAGTGCGAGGTTCTGCGGGCGACCTGCGGCTCGAACGTCTCGAGACCGCGGGCGAAGCGCTGCCGCTGCTGCGCGGCGGGCGGTCCGAACAAACGCACACTGGTGGCTCAGACCCGATCAACAACGGTAGCGGTACGCATCGGATTCACGGTGCGGTGGTTGGCATACTCCGGAAGGAATTGCGGCAGCCGTCGTCTCAACACCAATCCGCGCGGACAGGTTCCGATGGTCCCCCTCTCGAGCCCGTGCAGCGTCTTCGCATCTTGCAGCGCAGTCTGCGCGCCGTGAAGTCGACCTACGGTGCAACACGACACCCGCGGTTACGGCGCGCGCTTCGCGACGAGGCGGCCCTCCTTGGGAGGGAGATGGCACGGGAGCGAGAGCGCCTTGGCGAAGGTGTGGGAGAGGTAGTTCTACTAAATTAGCGTGTCTAATAGTTCTACTTAAGATTTTTCATTTCTCTGTCACGGCCTCTACAGGGTAGTAGGTAGGAAATTCGCCGCACTGCGGCATACCTTGTGAGGGAGAGCCATGCAGCCACGCGCAAAGAAGCCCGAAGGTGGATCCAACGCGGGACTGTTCGAGCCGGACATTCTGCTTCCAAATCAGTACTTTGCAGCTTTCAAGCGGGGTCGCGCCGTCGAGGGTGAGCGCCGATTGATGCTCGCCGTGCTCGAAGATGGTGTCGACAGCTACCGCAAGCATGCAGTGGCACGCGATCCTCGCGACCAGGCCTGCTTTCTTGAAGCCAAAGAGTGGTTCCTCTCTGACGACCGCTCGTGGTTGTTCGCTTTCGAGAACATCTGCGACGTCCTCGAGATGAATGCCGACTATCTCCGATCTGGTCTCGATCGGTGGCGGCGGTCTCTGGTGGCCGAGATGACAGCACGAGAGGCCGCGGCAGAGGCAGAGGCAGAGGTTGCGACCGAGTACGTCATGGAGCCGCAGACCGCGACTGCGTAGTCGCAGGCGGTTCCCGATCCAACCCTCGCGATACCAGTACCGGCAGTCCACTCTTGTGGGACAGGGCCTTTCGTACGAGGGCCCAGTCGACCAGATCCGACCAGCCGCGCTCCTCGAGGAGCGCGGCTAGCTCGGTTTCTGGATCTCCCCGTAGTTTGTAGATGTCCGGATGCGCCTCGACGTACACGAGGCCGCGTCGCATGCCGAGCTTCACCGGCTCGTAGAGGAACTCGCCGGGCGTGCCCACCGGAACCTCGATGAACAGCTTGGCGATACTCTCCTCGTAGAGCCTGATACAGCCGTGGCTCACCTGGCGACCGACGCCCCACGGCATATTGGTGCCGTGGAGCGCGTACGAGGGCATCGTGAGCGCAAGGCGGTACGAGCCGAGGGGATTGTCGGGCGCCCCCCCAGGAATGGATCGGCGGGGATCGCCGTCCTTTTCGATGCGCTCGGCGAGAATCGATTCAGGGATGACCCATGTCGGGCTCTCGGTCTTCGCGCGTATTTTGAACGGCCCGGTCGGGGTTCGCCACTCATCGCGCCCGAGGCCAACGGGAAACGTCGTCAGTTCCCGCGCGCCGGCCGGGCCTTTGTGAAAGTGGTACAGGCGCATTTCGGGGATGTTGATCGCCAGGCCGGGCCGGTGCACCGCTGGCAGGACCCATTCGGACGGTAGAACGACCAATTCGCCTTCGGCTGGCAGCCACGGATCGACGCCGGGATTCGCGCCAACGATCTCGCCGTAGCCAAGGCCGTGAAAGCGGGCGATATCCAGCAGGGTGTCACCTGCCTCGACGACGTAGGTCCCGAGTGCGCCGATCACGGTCGGCGCGCGCTCGTGATCAACGGGCGGTAGCTGGTACAGCGTCGGCGTGGCCTCCGCGAAGTCGTCGTCCGTCCAGCCCGCCATGCTCATGGGCGCGAGCATCGCGACCCAGGCGATCGTGACCATTCCCGCGCAGACCCACTGACCCAATCGCCTCATACGGAAGAATAATAGGGGCTTCCTTGTCGAGGCGGAAGGTCCCGTGGAATAATCCGCCACTCGGTGGGAGGATAGCGGGGATGTTGATGCGGCAAACGGTGACAGCGTGGCTGTTGGCGGCGGCGGGGCTTGTGCTCGCTGCGCAGCCGGTGGAAGCGGCGCGTGCGCCGAGAATCACGGCAAAGTCGGCCGTGGTCATGGATGCCCGCACGGGCAAACTCCTCTGGTCGAGGGCCGCTGACAAGCAGCTGCCACCGGCGAGCACGACGAAGGTGATGACCGCGATTCTCGCGCTCGAAAGCGGGAAGCTTCGCGAGCGCGTGCCCGCAAGTAGCGCGGCATGTCGCACGGCACCGCGGAAGCTCAATCTGAAACCTGGACAGAAGCTCGTCCTCGAGGATCTCGTCTATGCGATCCTGCTGAACTCAGCGAACGACGCCGCGTCGGTCATCGCCGAGAATCTCGGGGGTTCGGTCGCAGAGTTCGGGCGTCAGATGACCGCCAAGAGTCGCGCGCTCGGCGCGCGCCACACGCAGTTCAAGAACCCGCACGGTCTCACCCAGCAGGGGCACTACTCGACCGCACGCGATCAGGCGGCCATCTTCCGGTACGCGCTCGGTGTGCCCCGCTTTCGCAAAGTCCTGACGACCCGGTCGACCGTCGTCGAGGGCTCACAGCCGTATCGACGCATCTCACTCAGCTCTCACAATCGGCTGCTCCGCGACTATCGGGTTCCGGTGCTTGGGAAGACGGGCTACACGCGCGCGGCGAAGAAGTGTTTCGTCGCGTCGGCCCGCGACGGCGATCGGGAGATCATCATCGCGTTTCTCGGCTCGACCGACCTTTGGGGCGACGCACGACGCTTGCTCGAGTACGGCTTCGGCCTTGGTCCATCCGTCACCCGGGAGGTTCGGGTTGAGCCCAGTACCGCGACGCCGAAGAAGCCGGTGACGACTCGGGCCACGGCGGAGCGAGCCGCACCCAAGCGTACGGTTCCAACGCGCGCCCCGGTGTATTCGATTCACGTTGGCACCTTTGATGAGATCGACCGGGCCCGCCGGCTGCGGCGCGGGCTCGACAGTCGCGGTTTCGGAGCCCAAATCGACCCGGTGGCAACTGGCAGTGGCAGGACCCGTCGCACTCGCTATCGCGTGGAGGTAGGACCGTATAGCGATCGCGGCCAGGCTGAGTCCGCGGTCCGATCCATCGCGAAGCAGGTCGCGCTTCCGACGCGTATCGTACGCCGGTAGCGCTCGCGGCGACGCTTAGCGAAGCAGCAACGCGGGGAGTTCGCGGACCTCGCGCACGGCGCGCGTGGTGCCACTGTTCTGTCCGACGCCAACGTACGCGATCCCACAGGCCCCCGCCGCCGCGTGGTCGAGTTCGGTGTCACCCACGTAGACCGCTGCCTCGGCAGGTACCGACGCACGCTCGAGACATTGGATCAGCATGTCGGGAGCGGGCTTCGGGCGGGCGACGTCGAGAATCCCAACATGAATCGGGAGAAGCGTCTCGAGCCCGAATCGCGCGATGAGGCTCGCTACGGTGCGCCCACGGTTGGTTGCGAGCGCCAGGGGACAGTGCGCCGCCAACCGGCTCAGCGAGGCCTCGAGGTCGCGAGCGGGAACCATGAGATCGAAGAACGGGGTGTAGTCGATGGTCGCCGCGATCTCGCTCACCTTCGTAAGAAGGGACGGCTCGGATCCGAAGAGTGCCGCGTACAACTGCGGGCTCGAGTAACGATGGCAGAGGTGCTCGCCCTCCTCATCGAGTTCGGGCAGTCCCGCCGCTACGAGCACCGCATTGTAGAACGCTACGTTGGCGCGCCAGGAATCGAAGAGCACGCCGTCGCAGTCGAAGATGACGAGACGCAGACGGTCAACGGCCGGGAGCGCTCGCTCGGGTGATCGGAGCTCGGTCGTCATGGTTGGGAGCGCGTATGCTCCACCATTTGCTGCCATCGCGCCAGCAGGGCGGCACGCTCGTCGGCGCTTGTCCGGGGTTCGAAGATACGTTCGCAACGCCACGCGGTTTGGAGCTCGTCGGTCGAGTTCCAGAAGCCGGTCGCGAGCCCAGCGAGGTACCCGGCGCCGAGGCTCGCGGCATCGAGCACGGCGGCCCGCTCGAGCGGTATTCCCGCGAGGTCGGCTTGATGCTGCATCAGAAAATCGCTCCTGGCTGCTCCGCCATCGACGCGGAGTACGTCGATCTCAACGGGGGCCGCGTCGGCGCGTAGCACCTCGAGGATCTCGCCGCAGCGCGAGGCGATGCCCTCGAGTACGGCCCGCACGATGTGCGCACGCGTGGTTCCGCGTGAGAGACCACCAATCAAGGCGCGCGCGCTCTCCTTCAGATACGGTTGACCCAGTCCCTGAAACGCCGGCACGCACCAGACGCCACCGGTATCAGGAATACTGGTTGCCAGGGCGTCGCAGTCGGCGGGCGTATCGATGATGGCCAGACCGTCTCGCAACCACTGAATCGCCGCGCCCGCGGTGACGACACTAGCTTCCAGACAATAGGTCAGCGTGTCGCCGAATTGCCACAGCACCAAGGGAAACGCGCCCCCGGGAGAGAGCTTCAGTGTTCCACCGACGTTTAGGTCCATCATCGCGGCGGTACCGTACGAGATTTTCGTCATGCCGGGTTGGAGGCGAAGCTCACCGAACATCGCCGCCTGCTGATCGCCGGCGCGCGCGGCAAGTGGGACGTTGGCGCCGACGATCGATGGCGCCGTCTCACCTGCCACCGTGCTCGTCGCTACGATTGTCGGGAAGCTCTCGGCGGGCAAACCGAGTACCTCCATCAGCGAGGTATCCCAGCGGTTGGCGAAATAGTCGTAGAGGCCAGTACAACAGGCGTTTGATGGGTCGGTGACGTACACGGCGCCCCGTGAGAGTTTCCACCCGAGCCAGGTGTCGAAGGTGCCGAATCGCAGCCGACCCGCGTTCGCTTTCGCTCGGGCGCCCGGTACCTCGTCGACGATCCATGCGAACTTCGTGGCGGAGTGATTCGGGACGATCATGTAGCCGCGCCGGGCGAGCTCGTTGCTGCGTTCCACCGTCCGAAGATCCTGCCATCCAATGGCCGGATAGATGGGCTCGCCCGTATCGGCGTCCCATACGACAACAGAGGCACGCTGATTGGCGAGGCCGACGGCGTGCAGGTCGCTGCCGGCGATGCCGGCGTCCGCGAGCGCCCGCTCGATGACGTTCCTCGTGCGGTCCCAAATGGCGGCGGCATCGTGCTCGACCCAACCTGGGTGCGGAAACGCGAGCGAGATCTCTGCGTAGGCGGTGGCGACCTGATGCCCGGCATGGTCGAAGACGTGGGCGC
>JAJCZP010000250.1 GCA_029262315.1 Deltaproteobacteria bacterium
GCATCGGCCTGCCCTTCGATTGCCTCAAGTGGAACGAATCCGTACCTCGCATAGAACTCGACCGCCTCAGGCTTGGCGTCGACGGCGACGCCGACACAGCCGTAGTCGTTCGCCATGCGGACAGCCAGCCCAAGCACGAACCGGAGGAGCTGGCTGCCGAGATTCTGCCCACGCACCGATGCATCGACAGCGAGGCGGGCGAGCCGCAACACGGGGAGGGGGTACCGCGGCAGCTTCTTCCGCACGGACACGGGCATCCCCTCGATCTCAACGTGGCCTGGGGCAACCGTCGCAAAGCCAAGGATCTGGCGATCCTCGACCGCGACGTAGGTCGTACCCACGTAGTGTCTGAACTGGTTCTGGCCTGCGAACTTGAGGAAGAAACGATCGAGCTCAGGGTCGCCGGACTGGAACTGCGAGCGATCATCACCCTCGGAGAGGGCCCTAATCTCCATCGCGCATCAGATCACGAAGCGCATCCGTTGGCCTGCCGGTCTCCATTTGCTTCAAGATCACCCGGCCGGACTCGCGCGTCACGACGAGCTTGGGATGCACAATGACGTCCGCGGGGAGTTCCTGCAGAGCCTGGAGATAGTGGCGAAGCGCCTGCTCGACCAGATGGCCCTTCTTCACACCTGTCGCGCGCACCTGCCGCTCGAGCAACTCCTTGGTTGCGGATGAGACGAACGCCGATATCTGGATTGCCTGGCTCATACATCCCTCAACATCTTTCTACATTTCTGTAGGGCGCTTGCCAACCCCCCTCCGTCATGGCGAGGACCCGACACTGAATCGACCGAGCCCTCGGATGGTGTTCACACAGTCTCGCCCAGCTCCTCCAACTCGCGCAGAACGTCTTCCTCATGCTCGAGGACGACCTCGTCGACGGGCTCCCCGTACCGCCACGTATTCCACCGCAACGGTCGTCGCATAGCCGAGTTTCCGTACGACGTGTGGCACGCCGCCTGCGTGGAAGCCGAACTACCGGGCCGACGTATCCCGCACGATTTCCGTCGCACCGCCGTGAGGAACTAGCGCAGGAGCGGCGTCTCCGAAGGCGTGGTGATGAAGGTGCTCGGGCACAAGACGCGCTCGATCTTCGAGCGATACAACATCAAGAACGAGGACGACCTCCGCGAGGCCGCCCAGGCTGTCGGTGAATTGGGTAGAAATGGGAAAAAGAGCGTGTAGCGGCGTCGTCCAAAATCACACCAGTGGGATCAAGTCGTTGAAATCAAAGCGGAGGGGGTGGGATTCGAACCCACGAGAGCTTGCGCCCTGCCGGTTTTCAAGTGCGGGGGTGGTGGTGATGCCTGGTGCTATTCTGTGCCGTTTGGTGTTGTCCTGTCCGGACTTGCGATGGGCCTCATGTTGGCCTGTGTCGTCCCGTGCTGCTGAGTGTTGCACCGTTCGTTTGCAAATCGGTTTGCAGATCGGGCGTTCCGAGTCGCTGCACTCGGAAGGCACCTGACGGAGTGCGGGACTCCAGTCCCTGTGCTACGCTTCACAGAATGCAGCCTGGAGCGACATCGCGGCTTACTGCCATCGCGAAGACCAGCGCGCGCGATCGAGCACTCATTGCCGCGTACCGCGGCCGCGGAGTGGAGATGGAAGACTCGTCAGACAAGGTGGCCGCGTTGGTCGACACGGCACGCGCCCTCGATACCGTTGCGCTGCGACATGCTCTGATCGGGGGCGTAGCCGTCGGCCTGCACTCGGGAGTACCACGCGCCACGCTGGACGTTGATATCGCGGTGCCCTCGACGTGCTTAAAGACTGAGGTCGCCCGCGTCATGAAGGACGCGGGATTTCATCTGATCGGCGAGCACCCCCACAGCCTCAACTTCCGACACAGCAGCGGCGAGCCCGTTCAACTTGCTTTCGATCCCGCGTTCGACTCGATGATCGAGCGCGCGGAGACGTTCGACGTCGCAGGCGTCACGGTCACGGTTGTGCGCAAGGACGACCTCCTCACCATGAAGCGCCGAGCAGCCTCCGATCCTTCCCGGCGCCGAAGCAAAGCCCTCCGCGATCAAGCCGACATTGAGCTACTACTCGGTGACGTTCCCGATCCGGACGAGGGCTGGTAGTCAGAAGCAAGTCGGCACCCCCGAACGACGCAACGTAGAAGGTTGGACGACCAGGGCCCGCCTCGAGATCTGTGGACTACGACGTCTTTTCCGGCAGTGTCCACGTACGTGATGTCGGACTCGCGCCGGCCGACGACGAAGCAGTGTGGACATACGCCGCCGCGCACGATCTCGTGATCGTTTCGAAGGACAGCGACTTCCGCCAGCGGAGCTTCCTCCGGGGCGCACCGCCCACCTTTCGCGACAGCGGCGGCAGTCAAAGCTTCCACATGACCTGCGCGCGTGGGTCGGGCCGGTAGCTGCACGTCGTCCCGGTGTGGATCGCGTGCTCGAGATGCTGGCCGAGGGCAGGACTTTGTTCGGTGATGCGCCGAAGCGCGGTCCTGATCACCTTGGTCACATTGACACGGGCGCGCTCGTCGACCGAGACCGCCCGCCGTGCGCGTCCGCCAAGCCCGACCGCGCGCGCCAGCTCCCGCGTCAAGAAATCGAACTCGTCACGCAGCGCCGTCAGCCGCCCGAGGTCGTGAAAGCGCTCGGCCTCCTCGATCTCCCGACGGAGATCCTCGACGCGGCCCCGGAGCTCGGCGCGCGCCCGTGCGTCGAGTGCCTCGCCGGCATCGCCGAGCGAGGTGCGCACGCTCAGGCCTTCGTGCACGAGCCCGGTAGTCGCCGGTGCGACGGCCACAAGCTCGGATACGTGGAGATCGCGATAGGGCTCGGCGAGGAGGCGCGCAATGTACTGCAGCCCCTTGGTATCGCGTAGGCGAAAGACGCGATCTTCGAACGCGATCGTCCAGTACTCGCCCTCCCGGCGGAAGATCCTGGCGCCGACCGGAAGCGGCCCGGCCGTGGCCGGTGCGGCGGCACCGTCCGTCGGCTCGGCATCCGACCACGTGCGGGTTTCCAGTGTGCGAATGTCCCGCACGAGCCCCTGCATGCCGAGCGTCTCGCCGATGGCCACCGCCTCGCCGAGCAAGGTACGACCACGCTGGCGGTCGGCGGCGCGGCCCTGCGCCAGCAGCATGCGTGCGTACCCGACGCGCGACCGCGCCAGCCACGGACCGTGGCCAAAGCGCGCGTGCGTGGCAATTGCTTGCTCGAAGTGCGTCGCCGCCTCCGCGTAGCTTCCCAGCGTCGCCGCAAGCGCGCCCAGGTGGTACGCGACCGAGCCGAGGGACACGAGTGCACGTCCGGCCAGCACCATGCGGTCGGCATACGGGTGCAGCGCCTCGTACAGGGTGGCTGCCCGCTCCTCGTCGGCCAGCGATGCGCAGACCAACGCCAAGAGCGCCGTCGACGGAAGCCAGACGCTGTCGCGTGTCATTCGCGCGGGCAGCTCATCGGCGAGGGGTCCGAACTCGCGCCGCGCATCGTCGACTCGTCCCTCCTCCGCATGCAGGAACGCGAGCCCGGCACGCCACGCCCCGATCGTGGGATACTGAGCCCCGAGGCCCTCGAGCACACCAGCAAGATCGGGCATGGCGCCGCGCTCCCACCCAAGCACGACTGAGAACACGCCAAAGCTCTGCATGGCCAGCCGCTCATGCACGCGGCGCCCCATTGCGAATGCCTGGTTGGCGAGCTGCTCCGCCTCATCGAATCGGCCCTTGAGGAGCGCGCGCATCGCGCGATTGCGGAGCGCGTACCACATGTAGGTCGGCTGGCGGCTCTCGTGTGCCAGCTGATCGTAGGCATCGATCTCGCGGTCCGCGTCGATCATCTCGCCGCACTCGAGGAGGTCGGCCAGATACCAGAGCCGACCTCGCAGCGTCATTTCGCGGTCGCCGAGCTCCACTCCGAGCGCGACGATCTCGCGCTCCACGCCGACGCGCTCGGTGAGATCGTCCGGGCCCCAGAGGGCATAGACTCGCGCGTCCAGAGCCGCGGCAAGCGCAGCGCGATCACCGCAGCGACGTGCGAGCGCGACCGCCTGCTCGCCAACCGCCACCCCCCACGCAGGGTCACCCGCCCAGTAGAGCTCGCGGGCGAGACGCGCTAGCACGCGGACACGCAGACCCTCGTCGTGCTCGTCGAGGAGCGCGAGGGCGCCCTCGAGCAACACGACGAGCGTACGATCGACATTGCCGACCTCGACCCACGGCCCGCCGTATCCGAGAGCCGCCTCCGCCAGCATGCGTCCATCTCCCTGCCGGCGCGCCAGCTCGGAGGCTTCCATGTAGACCTCGCGCGCGCGCTGGGTCTCGCCGGCGCGCGCCGTCATCGCGCCCAATGCGAGCAGCACCTCAGCGCGGCGTGCGGGCTCCTCGGTGCCGGGATCGAGCGCCATGACCTGAAGCGCCCGCTCGTAGTGCCGAGCCGCCTGCTCGTAACCGAGCCCCTCGGCGGCACGAGCGCCCGCGCGCCTGGCGTACGTCACCGCCTGCCGCTCGGTGCCGCCGAGCGCCGCCTCGTAGAAGTGGTGCGCGAGCGTATCGAGCAGGCTCCCGGGATCGCCGAGCACGAGCGCCTCGAGCGTCTCCGCGACGTGTCGATGGGCGGCGATACGCGCTGGCTCGGCGAGATCGCCATAGAGCGTGTCCCGGATGAGTGCGTGCACGAACCGGTAGCAGCCGAGGACCCCGGCGACCGGCTCCACCATGCCGGTGGCACGTGCGGCCGCCAGCTGCTCGAGGAGCACGCCCCGATCGAGCGCGCGGACGCGCTCGATCAGTTGGATGCCGAACTCCTCACCGATCACGGCCGCGATCGTCAACGTCTCGCGACACGGCATCGGCAGGCTCGCCAGCCGGCGGCGCACGGCAACCCGTACCCCCGCGGGGAGCGCAACGTCGCCGCCCTCCTCGGTTGCTGCGCCCTCGGCGCGGATCTGCCGGACGACCTCGTCGACGAAGAACGGGTTCCCCTGGGTAGCGTGGAACGTCGCGGTCACCAGCGACTCCGTTGGCGGTGTCCCAAGCATCGCCTGCATGAACGCACCGACGGCAGCGCGATCGAGCCCGGCGAGCGGGAGCCGATGCCCGCACTGCGCGAGTGCGTCGAGCGTCACCGCGCGCTCGTCCTCGTCCGCCGCGATGACGTCCCGACTCGTGCCGAGCAACACGATCCGCGCATCGTGAAGCTCGCGTGCCATAAACTCGAATAGACGCAGTGAGGCGTCGTCAGCGCCGTGCAGGTCGTCAAGCACGACCAGCAACGGCTGCGTCTCCGCGGCGGCGCGCCAAAAGCGCGTCGCCGCGTCGAACGCGTACAGACGGGCGTCCGGTGCGCTCGGGTCGTCGGGCGCGAGCTCCGCCGCGTTGGCGCGCAGCGCCGGCAGCAGCCCCTCCACCTCCGGTTCGTCGGGCATCGCACGCAGTGCGGCGGGATCGTCCCTGCTCGACGCCAGCCGCGCGCGCAGTACCTGCACCCAGGGCCAGAACGCCGGCGCCTCCGTACCCGCCCAGCAGCGCCCCCAGTAGGTCTGGAAGCCGCGCGCGCGTGCGTCGGCGTCGACGGCATGCGCGAGCGTGCTCTTGCCGATGCCGGCCGCACCGGTGACGAGCCACATCGAGCCATGGCCGGCCGCGGCCTCGGCGAGCGCTGCCCCAAGCTCACGGCGCTCGTGCGCACGGCCAAAGACGCTGACGCCGGCCGGGTCCATGGGCCGGAGTCTAGCGCATGCGGCCTCCGGCGCGCACCCGCCCGCCTCAGGGGACCCCGGGTGTACTGGCCTCGCAGTTCACGACTGTATCGATGTCCGGGCCCCCGTTGCAGCGGTCCAGATTCCCCCGGACCACGACACCGCAGTCGCCGTCAAGGGCGGCCACTGCCCGACTCGCCGAAGAGCACGTCATCGCCGTCGTCATGGCGGCAGCCTCCTGCTGTCCAAACGTGATTCTCCCCGTGCCGGGCGACGGCACGGGCCGTGCCGCGGAGAATCACGCCTTCCCGGTAGCACAGTCGAGGAGGCACTTTCATGCGCGAAACCGCCAAACACTCGCCCATACTCGTGATTGTCGTTCTGCTCGCCAGCGTACTTGGCGCCGGGCGAGCCCACGCCACGCATCCCGCCGCTGGCACCTGCACCCACGAGCACGGTCCCGTGTCCGATCCGCGTCGCTGCGAGCTCACGGGAGCCGCGAACGAGCCCTGTACCATCGATGCCGAGCCCGGCGTCTGTGTCCCGGAGGGCAAGTACTGCCGCTGCGATACGCGTGGCAACGTGCAGCGCAAGAACCTGAACGTGATGGCCAACAACATCCAAGTGCTGATCCTGCTGCTCGGCCGCGGCGCAATCCGCGGTATCGGCCAACCCGGTGTCTGCGCCCAGCTCGGGGTTCTCACGCTCGAGTTCCAGGAGGCGCTCGCGGCCGTGCTCGCGCTCGGCGCGCTGCAGCTCTACGAGCCGCGCCTGCTCGGCGAACTCGATCTGATGCTGC
This sequence comes from Deltaproteobacteria bacterium, assembly GCA_029262315.1. Taxonomy (GTDB): domain Bacteria; phylum Desulfobacterota; class Binatia; order UTPRO1; family UTPRO1; genus JAJCZP01. The sequence continues at coordinate 6,473 of JAJCZP010000250.1, forward strand.
TCAACTGGCTGAAGGTTGTGCGCCTCGCCGATCGGCGATGCGACCTCTTGCTGGTCGGGACCCCCGTCATTCAGAACCTCCTGCTGCTGAAGCAGCAGATGATCGGGTTCTTCCTGCTGCTGTTTCCGCTCCTCCCACCGGTGCCGACACCCGTGCCGACCCCGGCGTGTAGCACGGGCGACTACGCCGGCGTCGACGGCCAGGCGTTCTCGGCCAGCGTGAACGGTTGCGGCATCGGGTCGTTCGTGATCCGCGCGCTCGCCTTCTGCCCAATGCTGGTCGAGAGCTTCGGCGTCAACGGCAACGTCGAGTTCCCGCTCCGTCAGGGGACATCGAACGTCGCCGACGCGAGCGCGCTCGACATCCTGGGCAAGCCCGATCACGACTGCACGATGACGCTCACGCTCACCCCGTCGCCGACCATCGATTTGGCGTGCGACGACGGGCAGGACGGCACCTGCACCGCGTCGTACCTGACGTCACAATAGGCACGCGTGGCGTGGCGGCGGGACCTGCCCCGTGCCTCTGCGACTGCGACGCTGACGCGGGATACGAAGGAGGTCCTAGCACATATCGAGGCAACCAATCGCGATGTAGCGGCCGGTCGCGAGCACTAGCCGCTCTTCGTCGTCGAGGATCGCCGCGAGGCTCTCTTTCGCCTCACGCCGTGCTTTGGACCTCATGCCTCCCTGGAGCACGACGAGATGACGCGTGAAACTTTGCAACCTAGCGGCGAAGTACTCGAGGTGATCCTTCCGCTCGGTGAGGAGGATCGGCGAACGTCCCTCTTCGAGCGCCTGAATGACATCGTCGAGGATGAGCCGATTTTGCTTCTCGTCAGCCGCGAGCTTCGCGTAGAGTTCCTGGATGCTCAGCGACCCACATCCGCCGTTGTGAACCCAGTGTCGCGCACGACAAGCTGCCTCTTGTAGAACTCCGGATTCTGGAACGCCGCCAACCGCTTGATCTGGTTGAGCAGCGGTGACGGCAACCCCGCCTTCTCGACGAAGAGCTGCTGTGCCAAGACTGCGTGCACTTCGGCCGGAAGCGGCGCCGTGATCTCGATCGACCGTTGCCTCCCGGAGGGGTGCCGCACCCACGGCCGCGCCTCCTCGTCGTCTGGCTCCGCGCGGCGAACGCCCACGACCACGTCCTGCCGACTCGCTTCGGATGCGATCCGCTCCGCCGTACTCGGCTCGATGCGCGCTATGGACGCAAGGTAGGCCCATTGCGCATCGCCGGGGAACGGCTCGAGGTAATCGTCGAGGAAGACGGAGTTTCCCCGCTGCCGGGCCTCGTGTTGCAGCGGCAGCGCGATCAGATTCCCGAAGCCGCCACGCGGCATCGTATCCTGGCTCGGGAACAACCGATCGTACGACTCCATACTCAACTGCTCCCGCCGCGACATGGTCGCGGTGATCAGATAGCAGCCCATTTGTCGCGCCACGCTGGCGGCAACCGGCGCCGAGAAGAAGAACCAGACGTGACCACCGTTACCAGAGCGTGATCGCTCGACCGCTGTCGGCAGGCCAAGCTGCCGGCACGTCTCGCTGAACGCCCTCGAAGGAGACCAACTCAGCCCGTAGCCTGGCTAAGCGACTCTCGGCGTCGGCACGCTTGGATTCCAACCGAGCAAGTCGCGCCTCTTCCTCCGCGATCGCATCGCGTAGGTCCTTGCGCCGCGTGAGCCGCTTCCGCGCCTGATCATCCGGAACCACGTTTGATGGCGTGCATCGAACGACGGATGTTTGCAAACCGCGCCTCGTACGGTCCCAGACACGAGCGACGCGGACGCTAAGCTACTGAAACTAAGCGGAGGGGGTGGGATTCGAACCCACGAGAGCTTGCGCCCTGCCGGTTTTCAAGTGCGGGGGTGCTCGTGTTGCCTGGTGCTGTCTGGTGACGTTTCGTGCCGTCCTGTGTGGGTTTCCGGAGGGCGTCGTGCTGTCCTGTGTCGTCCTGTGCTGTCCTATGTTGCAGGGTTCGTTTGCAAATCGGTTTGCAAATCAGGTGCCCCCGGTCCGCCGCTCCGAAGCCAAGACTCGAACGGAGTGCCTGACTCCGGCTCCTGTTCTACGCTTCGCTACATGCACCCCGGGGCGACATCGCGGTTCACAGCCATCGCGAGAACCAGCGAGCGTGATGAGCACCAACAGCGTGGGCAATGGTCCATCGGCCGGATGGATCGGTCGCTCGACCGATCGGAGTTGGTCTGCAAATTCGCTGGCAGGTGTGTCTGCCGATCTCGCGATCAATACACGAGCGGAATCACCCGCCAGGGGACTTTGGCGACGTACTGGTCCCAGTAGGCCCCGTACTTGGCAGCGCAGCGCTGCTCGTCACGGCGGGCGCGGTCCATCAGCAGGACGAACAGGAACATCCAGTAGAACCACGGTAGGAAGTGGGTGAAACCCGCGGGCACGGTCCAGGCTGCCGCGAGCATCAGCTCGGGCACGTAGTGGAAGTGCCGCGCTACACCCCACCAACCGCTGACGAGCAGCAGCGACTCCCGCTCCACACCATCAGCGGGCTTGTAACGCGCGCGGATCAGCGTCGGCGGCTTGCCCCACACCGTGGTTCTGCCGTTGGTCGCGCGGACCCGCTGGCGCTGGGCGTCGGCCTGGTAGTTGATCCAGATACTGGCCACGCCGAACAGAACCATCGTCAGGGCCGTGGCGGAATGCCACTGGATCGGATGCTCCACCAGCCACAGCGCGACCAAGCAGTACACCGCCGGCACCCACACCAACACGCCCCAGCAAATGTAGTAGCCGAAGCGGTCGTGCATGATGTCCATCGACTGGAAGTATCCGCTCTCCCACCAGAAGAACTTCAACAGGTAAGTCACCAGCACCGCATTGGCGGCCAGCATCGAGATCGAAGCGAAGCCCGACAGCTCGTACTGGGCGATGGCAAAGGCCACGAACGTCACGCTCCAGCCCATCATCGACACACGACAGTTGATCAGCTGCTTCAGGTTGACCCCGAACAGCCGCGGATGGAGTTCGATTCCCTGGAAGAAGTCGAAGATGAAGTTGCCCGTGTACACGGCGTCGGGGGAGGTCGGGTAGCTCCGCCCCTTCCAGTACAGGAAACCGCAGAAGGCGAAGGCGGCAATGGTGAGCGTGACCAGTACCTCGCCATAGTGCCGATACAAGGCTGCGACATCGAGCAGTCCGAACCACCAGCCGCCGACCACGACGCCGTGGCTGATCACCCAGGCCGCAATGCCATTCAGACGGTAGTGCGGCTGGACCCCCGCCGGCGTCACCGGGCCCTCGAAGTCTGCGCCAGGTAACAGCTCGAGCAACACCAGCTGGAAGGCCGTCCAACCGGCGACGATCCCCACCGCGGTCAAGCTCGGCGCCGGCAGGCGGGCGACCCAATCGGCAGGACCAGCCTGGAGCATCCGCAACACCGAGCCCTCGTGGAACGCGCAGGCCATCCAGAAGAGGATCGACAGGAAGGGTGTGCTGACCATCAACGCCAGAGGTCCGATCCACGCGCGCAACGGCGTAGCGTCCAGCTCGGTGCGCACCGGAGGAGCGGGCCGACGTGAGTCGACAGGAAGACCAGTCAGCCAACTCTCGAGCCGACTTTCGACCATGAGGCTTCGCGCCGACGACGCCACGTCATTCATAGGACCCCCCGTTCATCAGGCCCACTAGGGCATCCTCTGTTTCGCCACAAGTGTTGGGTGCAGCGAGCCTCATCGGACCCCAGCGCCTCCCCCAGTCATTCGTACTCGGCCGGGGCTGTCGTCGGCCGCTTGTACTGCCCTACGCTGTAGGTATACCGTAGTGCCGTGGGCGGAATCGAGTTCGAGTGGAATGAGCGCAAGAACACGACGAACAAACGGAAGCATGGGATCTCGTTCGAGGAGGCAAAGACCGTGTTTGCCGACGACCATGCCGTCATCATCGCCGACCCCGATGCCTCCGATGACGAGGATCGCTTCGTGCTCCTCGGATTGAGCTCGGCGCTCCGCACCCTCGTCGTGTGCCACTGCTACCGCAGGCAGGACGCGATCATCCGCATCATCTCGGCACGGAAGCCGAGCCGGCAAGAACAACGACAATACAACCACAGGTGAAACGACGATGAGAAAGAATTACGACTTCTCGAATGCGAAACGGAACCCGTACGCGAAGCGTCTCAAGAAACAAATCACGATTCGGCTCGACACCGACACGATCGAGTACTTCCGCTCACTGTCGGAGGAAAACGGCATCGCCTACCAAACGCTGATCAACCTCTACCTCCGCGAATGCGCCGCGGCGCGGCGCAAACTATCCATCAACTGGAAACCCGCAGCCTAGCGACACCTCCCGGCACAGGCCCATCCGTCGAGGGTGAAGCGGAGGGGGTGGGATTCGAACCCACGAGAGCTTGCGCCCTGCCGGTTTTCAAGTGCGGGGGTGGTCGTGATGCCCAGTGTTGTCTGATGCCGTTTGGTGTTGTCCCGTGCGGGTTTCCGGCAAGCCTCGTGCTGTCCGGTGTTGCCCTGTGCTCTCGCGTGTTGCAGCGTTCGTTTGCGAATCGGTTTGCAAGGGGCCTGAGGCTAGCGGCTTGCACTTACAATCTTTAGGTTGTATTACTATACTTCGATGACCGGCAAAGATCTGGTCAAACTTCTCAAGCGCCACGGCTGGAAGCTCAAGCACGTTCGCGGCTCCCATCACGTGCTGCGGAAGGATCGTCATCAGCTCTCGGTGCCGGTGCATGCGGGAAGGGGCCTCGGAAAAGGACTCCTCGCTCGTCTGCTGAAGGAGGCTGGACTGCCATGAACTCGAAACCGACGCGCACGCTCACACAGGGATTCGCCAGTTGCGCCTACTGGGCGCGGATCACGAAGCAAAGCGGCGGCGGATATCTCGTGGAGTTTCCCGACCTGCCTGGCTGCGTCACGGAAGGCCGGACCGTGCGCGACGCACTCGCAAACGCGCACGAGGCCCTCTCGGGATGGTTGTTCGTCGCACTCAAGCACGGGGACTCGATCCCCGTCGGACGCACGCGTCGTCAGCGCGGGTATCACCGCGTGACTCCTGACCTCGATGTCGCCGTTCCCCTCGCGATCCTCTCGGCGCGGAAGCGCCGCGGGCTGACTCAGGTCGCAGTTGCGAAGGAACTTGGCATCACCCAACAGGCCTATCGAAAGTTCGAGACACCCGGGCGCAGCAATCCAACCTTGAAGACGCTCGAGCGAATCGCTGATGTTCTCGGCCTCGAGCTCACTCTCCGGGCAGCGTAGCCACACAGCAGGGCAAAGCGGAGGGGGTGGGATTCGAACCCACGAGAGCTTGCGCCCTGCCGGTTTTCAAGTGCGGGGGTGGTCGTGATGCCTGGTGTTGTCTGGTGCCGTTTGGTGTTGTCCTGTCCGGACTTGGGAAGGTCGTCGTGCTGTCCCGTGTCGTCCCGTATTGTCGAGTGTTGCGGCGTTCGTTTGCAGATCCGTTTGCAGCGAGCCGAGGGCTCGGTCGAGGTCCGTCCGGCGCGCCGGGGCAAGCTTTCGGATGGCGAAGCATTCCTGGATGACCGCCAGCCGATCTCGCCAGAGCGAACGGGAGGAATGAGCGACCGGTCGCCCGTTTCTCCCTCCTTTCGGGGGATGCGCAGCGTGCACCGTCTTCCTACTCTTCGCTTGCAGGCTCGCGGTGCTCTGCCTCACCCGTGAGAGGCCTCGATCGGAACACTCGACGAAGGGAGAGAGGATGCAGGGCCTCAACGACTGCTGCGCTCATCGCATTGGTCGCGACCTGGGGACGGCATCCGCAGCCCTCCTGCTCGTCGGGGCGATGCTACTCCACCAACCGTCCGCGAGCGCGGGCGAGCCTGGCGTGCCGACGCGCGGCAAGCTCTCGCTGATGACGCTCGCGCCCGGGCTGACACCGGTCTCGGACTATCGTGGCGACCTGGGGAGCCGGACCACCCTGTTCGGTGATCTCGGCGGACGGCGCCAGGAACTCTACGAGCGAGGCATCGCCCTCGATCTCGCCATGGCCCACGTGCCCCAGGGCGTCGTCTCAGGTGGCGCGGACACTGGGTGGAAGTATGGGGGGTCGTCGACTATACGCTCTCGCTCGATAGCGGACGGCTCGGGCTCTGGCCGGCCGGGATGCTCGTCGTCCACGCCCAGACCAGCTACGGCGAAACAGCGCTTGCCAATTCCGGCATCATCTCGTCGGTGAACCACGTCTCACTGCTCCCGGTCCCGGGTGAGGAGGACGTCTCCTACCTGTCGGAGTACTACCTCGAGCGTCGGATCTTCGAAGAAGCAGTCTGACCACGAGACAGAAGGGACGTGAAATGAGAGTTTCTTCAACTGAGGTTGAAGGGAGGCACGAATGACCGCAGACACACCGTTCGAAGAAATATCCGGGTCATCGCAAGATGTTTCTCCGGGCACGGAGCCGGCGTCCGTCATCATCGTCGTCCAGCGCGACGCCTTCATCGGTCCCGATCTGCGCTGGCCGTTGCGGATCGCCAAGCAAAGGCAAGCCAACATCACGCTGCTCACTCTTGCGCCGAAGAAATTGGGCAAGGGCCGGACGCCCATTGACCTGTCCCTGTCCGCTGAGCAGTCCGATTACACGAGCGCAATCGCCCAGCGGATGCGTGCCGTCCTCGACGCACATCTCGGGGCTGAACATTGGACGCCCATGAGAGCGCATTCTCGCGAAGAGACGGATTCCCCTGACCCCGCACGGGTCGTGGAGCTTCGGGTCCTCGCTCCGGAGTTGGTGGTGGAAGACATCAAACGAATGACCCGGCATGGGCAACCTGACCTCGTCCTATTTGTCGGAGGCGGTGATCCGACGGATGCTGAGGAATGGACCACCCTGATCAGGGATGCGGTGCGGTCGACTGCCTGCCCCGTGGCCGAAATCGTGCCCGGCCCGCAACGGGAAGAAGGGCGTTTGCTGGTTGCGGCGGGGACGGGCCCCCATGCGAGGGCCGCCATTGAACTCGCCAGCCGGCTGGCCGCGGATACGGGAGGCGGCCTTACCGCGCTGTTCGTCGAGCCCGACATCGGGCCCGACGCGGTGGGGGTCGGACACCGGATTCTGGATCGCAGACTCAAGAGCGCCCGCCAGGACGTGATGCCTGGTCGATTCGAAAGGCGGGTGGCGATTCACGAGGACCCGGCGAAGGGCATTGTACAAACCAGCCGTGAGGAGTCTTTCGACCTGATCGTACTCGGCGCAGACCGACCCGAGGCCCTGGGAGATGTGGATCCCAACAGCGTTCCGAATCGGGTCCTGCGAGCGAAGCCGAACACGACGTTGATGGCCGTACGCGCTGCGATCCCTCTTGCGAGTCAGGCCAAGCGGTGGTTCGTGTCGCGCATCCGGGAGCGCGTCCCACAGCTCACCCGCGAGGGACGTATCGGGCTGATTGAGCGTGTTGAGTCGAACTCGCGGTGGAGTTTTGACTTCATGCTGCTGATCGGACTCTCAACGTCCATCGCAACGCTGGGGCTGCTCGACAACTCGCCAGCCGTCGTCATCGGCGCGATGCTCGTGGCCCCGTTAATGACACCGCTGCTCGGGTTAGGGCTCGCCATCACACAAGGAAACGCGCTCCTTGCGCGATGGGCACTGAAGGCGGCGTTTCTTGGCTTCGTTATGGCATTCGGCATCGCGTACGTGATCGGGCTCATCTACGGGGCGGATTTTGATATCACGAGTGCGATGCGCACTCGCGACTGGCCCCAAATGCGCGATTTGATCATTGCCCTCCTCTCCGGCATTGCGGCGGCATATGCGTCGGGGCGACCGGGCCTGCTTGCCGCGCTGCCGGGAGTGGCGATCGCCGCGTCGCTCGTGCCCCCCCTGGGCGTGGCCGGACTGGCGATGTCGATTGGCCGTTATCACCTGGCCCTGGGTGCCGTGCTCCTCTTTCTCGTCAACGCAGTGGCGATCATTACGGCTACCGCCTTGACCGTGTGGGCGGTCGGCATCCGCGACATTGGGAAAAGCAAACGCCCCGTGCGCCTGCTTCGAAACATCGCGACGGTCGTCATGGTCGGTACCGCGGTGCTCCTCACGTATAGCCCGCCGCTTCTTCAACCCCCGGCGGCGTTGGTGGACCAGATCGAAACCGTGCTCGCAGACGACTATCGGCTGCGCGGAACCCGCCTACGCCGAAAGGCAGGAGCCATGCACGCGCAAGTGGACGTCGGAGGGGCTGAACTGCCTGGCCCAGCGCTGACAAAACGGCTGGCAGATGTCGTCCACGAGCATCTGGGTAAGGAGTTCGGCGTGCGCTTGACGTTTCGGTACGAGGTGCGGGTCGACTAGTGTACGCAGGGCGCCCACACGCTCATCCAACCAGCGGAGCAACTTGTCGGTGGCCTGCAGATTCACCAACGCCCAGTTCATGTACTCCTGCGCGCCCTTGGGCCGCAAGAAGCTCCTGTCGGTGGCGCTCAGCGCCCGCGATGAGGGAACGTGATCGCCGACCAGCGAACCCAGCTCGATCCGGTTTTCCGCGAAGCCGCAAGCGACGCGTCGACCATGGATGCGGAGACGAGCCCCGCGATGCTGCGCTCTCTCTCGCATTGTCTCCGCGGAGGCAGCTGCTTCAGCAGGCGGACGTTCCCGCCGCGCAGCCGCGAACGCTAGAGTTCGACGACCGCTCGAAGTCCGATCGCGGTCGCGTCGCGTCGGCTCAAGTGCGGATCGAAGAAGAACTGGAGGTCCGGCTGGAGGGTGAGCCATCCGGTCACCTGGAAGCGATAGGTGAACTCGAGCACGCTCTCGCGCCTCGACACGTTGTCACCCGTCGCGCGCAGGGAACCGATGTAATCGTCCGACAAGCGCGGGTGGGCAAACCCGAGACTGAGGACGTCCTCGGCGCGGCCCGGGAACGGCCGCGTCAGCTTCAGCCCGAAGTCTACATACCAATGGGTGAGGCTCCGATCCTCCTGCGGCCCCGCGTAGCTGCGCAGGAAGACGCCGAGGCCCGGGCGCGCGGGGCTCTGCTCGATGAGAAGCTGGTCGATCGAGGCGAAGAGCCCATAGCCTCCGTTCGCGGTCCCGCCGCTCGCGAAGTCCTCCAGCTTGGCGGTCGTGTAGAGCGCGCCGACGGTGTAGGTTCCGGGCCGGCCAAAGGGGCTGCGCCGGGTGCGTAGCTCCCCTAGGAGGAAGACCCCGTTGTCGAACCCCCAGTCGAAGCCGAAGTTGCTGCTCACGTCCGGCCCGGTGTCGGCGCTGTAGACGCCGACCTGCGCCTCCCAACGCGCGTCGGAGGTGCGCGCACGAAAGTAGGCGCCGGGAGCGGCCAGCGGGTAGAAGGGAGCGATCCCGTTTCCGCGGCCGAGGCCGAGAAAACCGAAGGTGCCATTCAGGAGCGCGTCGGCGCTCTCGGCCACGAAGAAGTCGGTGTCCGCGGCGAGCTGCCCCGCCTTGAACACGAAGCGGCCGTCGCCCCACGTCTGGCGGAGGAGGATCTCGTAGAAGCGGACGGACTCCGCCGTCTCGTTTCCGCTGACCGTCTGTGTGGAGAAGGGGCCCACCAGGTCCTCGGAGGGCTGTCCGCCGTGGTAGGAGTACCAGTCGATATCGAAGCCGCCGCCCTTCCATCCCAGGAGTCTGTCGAGGTCCGCGCTGAGTGACCACTGCGCGAATCCCTCGTAGCCCGTCCCCGTCTGGAAGCCGCCGCGCACGTTCGACCAGAAACCCGCCGTGTAGCGCGCAGCGGGCACGATGCCGCGTTCGGCAAGCGTCTCGCGCAACCCGGCCCAGTCTCCCGTCAGCTGGGAACGCTCGAGCCAGCCGGGCTCCTCGGCCGGCTCGGCCGCCACCACGGACGCACACACCATGACGAGAGCCGCGGTGCTTCCGGCCAGGAGACGGAAAGCGGCAGCGGCTACGAGTTGCACCGTCTTCTCACCTCTCAACCCGCCGGCCAAACCGCCCGGCGGCCTCGGCGTTGCCTTCCGCCCGGATGCTCACCGACGGATCCGGCAAGCATCAGCCGCCGACGGGGAGCGTCAGGACCGGCTTGACATCCTCCACGTCGCCCGATTGGATCGTGAACAGCTGACCGAGCAGCAGGAAGGTCGACTTCGTGGTCTGGTCGTCGTCGGCGATGTAGAACCAGCGGCCCCGATGTCGGACCGCAACCGCCGCGTCGGACGGCCGGAACAAGCTGTCGCTCGAGCACACCTCGAACAATCCAGCGAGCAGGGTCGACCAGTCGAAAGGGTTCCGGTCAGTGTCGACCGTCGCGGTGACGACCCCAGACTCCACGTCCTCGGGCGGAACCTGGACGCCGTTCGAGAGGTAGTAGAGGACACCCATGAGGGACCGCGAGTCTACCCCGAGCTCCGTCAAGCGCTTCTCGGGATCGAGCGGGTCGAAATCGCTGTCTTCCAACTCGACCACGTCGAAATGCTCCCGATCGGGTTCGAGGCGCAGCAGGTCCCGGAGGCGTTTCGCTGCTGGCCGCGAAGCTTGTGGATCAGCCGGGTGGCTTCCACGAAGCCCTCGTAGTCCGGCTCGATGCTGGGAGTCGGACCGGAAGCGGTCGGAGCATTCCGGAGCCCGTTGATCCCTTCCGCCGACAGGCGCAGCACGCGGTCGCCTCTCCATCCCGATTCCGCGAGGAGCGAGGTTGTCATCGTTCTCACCCGGTCCGGTGCGGGGCGCGCCGCGGGTCAGGACGTCGCGCAACTCCGGCAGGTTGCGCAGATGCAGGTCGCGCTGGATCTCGCTCCAGAGAGTCGCGTTTTCCCGGATCTCGGCGTGCCAGCTGTCGAGCTGACTCGCCCTCGCGTGGAGCTCGTCGGCCTGTCCGGCGCGCCGTTTGCTCGAGGCCTGTTGGTCGTTCGATTGATGCTCGCATCACTCGTCCTCCTTCCCCGGCTTGCGATCGCCGCGCTCCGCCTGCGGACCGTCCTCGAGGCTGACTCGGAGCGGCTTGCTCGTGTCGAGATGCACGTCCCGCTGCGGAAACGCCACGACGATGCCGTTCTCCGCAAACTTGCGATTGATCGCCTTGTGCAGCTCGGAAACGGTCGCGATCCGATAGTCGACCGAATCGATGTAGGCGCGCAGACTCAGCATCAGCGCGTTGTCACCAAAACCCTCGAAAATGAGGCTCGGCGACGGGTCGTCGACCACATGCTCGTGGTCCATGGCGGCCTCCCGCATCAACGCGAGCGCCCGGTCCACGTCGGATCCGTAAGCGACGCCCACGCCGATCACGATGCGGGTCACCTGATCGGACAGGGACCAGTTGAGCAATCGGCCGGTGATGAACTCCTTGTTCGGGACCAGCAGCTCTTTGCGATCCCAGTTGCGGATGGTGGTCGCCCGGATGCGGATCTTGGTCACGACGCCGTCCGTGTCGCCGACCGTGACGACGTCGCCAAGCCGGATGGGCCGCTCGAACAGGATGATCAGGCCGCTGATGAAGTTCGCAACGATCTCCTGCAAACCGAACCCGATGCCGACGCCCAGGGCCGCGACCAGCCACTGGAGCTGCGACCAACGGGCACCGATGGAGTTGAGCACGAGCACGACACCGACTGCGACGACGGTGTAGGTCGTGAGGGTGGTAACCGTGTAGCGGCTGCCGGGCGACGTTCCGGAATACTCCAGTAGGACGATGTTCAGCACCGCGGGCAACCGCCTCGCCAGTACAGCGGTAGCAAGGGCATAGATCAGCGCCAGACCGATGTCGGCGAGCGTAATCGGCAGACGCTGGTCCTCCCCCCCGATCGTGACCGTCTCGTACCAGACGGTCACGCTGTCGAAGATCTGCAGCGCCGGCAACAACGGCGACCAGAGCAGATAGAGGCCGACGAGCCCAGCAGCGATTGCGACGATCTTGACCAGCTCGCTGCTGTCATCGCTGAGAGCCGCGAGATCGACCTCCGGCGCTTCGACCTGCCACGCACCGGCCTCGCCCTCCTCTTCTCCCGACCCCCTGGCCTCCTTCACCGCGAGCGCCGCCTGCTGACGTTCCATGGCCGCCCCGTAGGTCAAGCTTCGACGAGCGAGCAGCAGCCACCGCAGTGCGAGCGCGCGGAGCAACGCCAGGCCGACGATCATCCATGTGCTGTGCAGGAGCAACCACGAGAGAAGATTCACGGAGTAGACGTAGCCGGCCAGCGTGAGCGCCACGATCGCGAGGGAACCGATCAGTAGCAGAGGCAGCACCAGGCGATCCGTACCGAGGAGCGCGGAGCCCCCCACTTGCGACCGCAGGGACACGAGCGCGCCGCGTTCGGTGTGGAGCACGTCGTAGAAGAACAGGCCGATGGCAGCGACGAACACCAGGAAGCCAAGCCTGGCAATCGTACCGCCCGCCTCCAGCGGGTTCAGGGTCTCGGCAAGAAGGATGACGAGCATCGTGGGGACGACGATCCACGTCAGTCGGTTGAGCCTCGCCCGAAGGAGGCGTACGGCGTGCTCAGGCCAACGGAAGTGTACCGCTGCCACCCCTCGAGGAAGGCAGATCATCCGCGACGCCTGCAGGAAGAAGAGCTGCAGCGCGACATGAAGCAGCGAGGATCCCACGGCATGAGACAGGTCGGCACCCTGCACTGCGACTCTGAGCTGCCAGCCGACCGCGACCAACACCAGGGGCAAGGGCGCGGCTGTGGCGAGTGTCAGCGCCAGGGCGCGGAGGGTGTGCGCCAGGCTGTCGGTGGTCGGCCTGCCTACGTGGGCAGCGGTTCCCTCGATGGCTTCGATCAATCTGCGACGCTTCCACCTGAGTGCCGCGGCCACGAGCA
>JAJCZP010000251.1 GCA_029262315.1 Deltaproteobacteria bacterium
GATTCCTGCCACCACCGAGAGCGCGCTCCTGGAGCTGGTGCAGACCGCGAATGCCCCCGAGTTCAAGACGCTCCAGGGCCTGATCAAGTGAAGGGCGTCAGTCGTAGCAGCCGATCAGGCGCGAGATGACGAGACGCTGCACCTCCGAGGTCCCCTCGCCGATCTCGAGCAGGCGCTGATCCCGATAGAACCGGGCCACCGGGTACTCCTCCATGAGGCCGTAGCCTCCGTGGAGCTGCACCGCGGCGTGTGTGACGCGGTGCATGACCTCCGAGGACCAGAGCTTGGCCATCGCGGCTTCCTTCCGGAAGGGGCGTCCCTGGTCGCGGAGCCAGCACGCCTTGTAGAGGAGGTTGCGCACCAACTCGATCTCGGTGGCCATGTCGGCGAGCTTGAAGGCATTGGCCTGGAACTGCCCGATGGGTGTGCCGAATTGCTGGCGTTCCCGGGCGTAGGAGAGTGCGGCCTCGTACGCGCCCTGCGCGCCGCCGACGCCCATTGCCGCGATCGACAGTCGACCACTGTCGAGCGTCTCCAGCATCAGGTGGAAGCCGCTGCCGCGGTCGCCGAGAATGTTGTCGCGCGACACGCTGACGTCGTCGAAGAAGAGCTCAGCAGTGTTGGAGGCGCGCCACACGAGCTTCCCCTGCATCGTGCGGGTGGTGAAGCCCGGGGTGCCGTGCTCCACGAGGATGCACGAGTATTCCTTCTTGCCGTCGGGCCCGGTGTCGGTCACGCATTGGACAGTCGCCCCCAGGGTCATGGGCGAGCCGCCGTTGGTGATGAAGGTCTTGCCACCGTTTACGATCCAGCGATCGCCATCCAGGCGGGCCGTGGTCTTGGTGCCCCCGGCGTCGGAACCGGCGGACGGCTCGGTGAGCCCGAAGCCCCAGAGGCCTTTCCCGCTGCACAAGTCGGGGAGATAGCGGCGTTTCTGGACCTCGCTGCCGAAGTAGTAGAGCGGGCCGATGCCCAGGGAATTCTCGGCAGCCACCGTGGCCGCGTGCGAGCCGTCGACGCGCGCGAGCTCTTCCACGGCGATGATGTACGAGAGGTAGTCGAGTCCTTGGCCACCGTACTCCGAGGAGACGGTGATGCCGAATAAGCCCAGATCACCCATGGCGCGGGTGATCTCGCACGAGAACTCTTCTTTGGCGTTGAGCTCCGCCGCCCGTGGGGCGATCTCGCCTTCGGCGAATTCGCGCACCGTACGGCGCAAGAGCTCCTGCTCAGAGGTCAGATCGAAATCCACGGCGGTACGATACGGGAGGTCCCGTGGATGGGCAAGAATCGTCGCCGCAGGGGTGGCAGTGCCCCGCGGGAGGAGCGGACCCTTCGCCCGCTCAGTGGTGCCCCGTCAGCAGATGGTCAGTGCTTCTGCTCTGGTTTCCTGCCGTAGCTGACGTCGCCCTTGTCGACACGGAGCGAAAAGCCACACTCCGGGTTGGTGCACACCCACGCCTTGAACATGACCGACGCGCCCTCCTGGCCGTAGTCGGACAGTGGGATCAGCAATCCATCGTTGCACTTCTGGCACTTTGGCAACTCCATCTCCACTCCTCCTTAGGCCATCTCCTTAGGCCATCTCCCTAGTGCCGGGTGACGAAGCACAATATCGTACGCATCCTCCGGAGATCAAGGCGTGAAGTTTTGCCCCCGTCGGCCCGTCCTGCCGCCGAGATTGCCGGTCAGAAGGCCTGGCATTCCATGGCGTTCATGCAGGCGTCGAAGTTGAAGGTGCAGTCGGCGTTGCATGAGAGGGCCCCCGTGACATCGAGATCGTCGTCGATGGGCTCGCACAGGCCATCGCAGGTCTCCTCGTCGAGGTCGGTGCCGTCACACTCTTCGTCGCCGTCGATGACGCCGTCTCCGCAGGTCGTGACCGCGCTCGCGGTGGGCGCCGGGGTCGCCGTGGTTGTTGGCGCTGTCCCCGTGGGGTCGCTGGTCGCCGTGGGCGTCGGGGTCGGATCTGGCGGGAGCGTGCAGTCGTTCCGGCAATCGTCGTCATCCACCGTGTTTCCGTCGTCACATTGCTCGCCCTGGTCGACCTGCCCGTTGCCGCAGAAGAGGGCGCCGAGGTTCGGGCGCGAGCCGTCACATCGAAACTGCGTGTCGAATGCGATCGGGAAGCAGCGGCGTTGGGCGCTGTCGAGCTTCCGCAGGCATGTCAGCGAGAGATTGCACGGCCGGGGGACCATCATTCCGGTAATCGGGTTGTCGCCATCGCAAGGCAGCGTGTCGTCGGTCACCCGTTGCGGCGGGATGTCGAGCTCGCCTTGGCAGAAGCCGTCGGTCTCTCCGCACTGTTGGCAGAGTTCGCCGTTCGACGAACTCCCACCGCCGCAACTCGCTATCGTCAGCGCGCTGCCAAGCCAGATCGCCCCTAGCACAAAGATCAACGTCCGGTACTGTCGCCCACCCACATCTGTGCCTGACATGTTGTCCCCTCCGGGTGGCGCCTGGGCGTCACCATCTTAGAGCGGCCATCAAATCAACTTCCGTCGATGGCTTCAATCGGGGTATCTGAGGAGGGAGGGTGCGGCGAGTTCCTACTGCAGCGCTCCGCCACAGCTCGAGCCGGCGCCGGCCGTGCATCCGAAGCAATGGGCGGCAGTCGTCACGGGCCGCCCCTCGAGTTCGGTGCAGCTCGCAAGGTCCCAGATCGTTGCGGGGCCGTCGAGCGGCAGATCCAGCATCTGATTGAAGTCGCAGTCGTACAGGGTGCCGTCCCAACCGATACTGAGCATGGAGCGGCACATCAGATGCTCGACCGTGCGTGGATTGAAGTGGTTCACCAACAATCCCATATAGGATCCCAGCGCTCCCTGGCGGTCGAGCATCTCCGCAAAGCGCTTGATGGGCATGTTGGTGATGACGATGAGGTCGTTGAAGGCGATGCCGAACTGCTCCTGCAACTCGGTCTTGTAGCGTGCCTCCAACTCGGCTTGTGCGGGCGGCAGGAAGGCGCCGAGCGGATTGTAGACGAGGTCGAGTGACAAGCCGGATCCGGGGCGTCCGTAGCCGAGATCGTTCAGACGTTGGAGGGCGCGGATGCTCTCCGAGAAGACGCCGCGGCCGCGCTGTCGATCGACGTTGTCGCTGGTGTAGCAGGGGAGCGAGCAAGTCAGATGGACGCCGTGATCACGGTAGAATTCGGGGAGGTCGCCCATGCCGTCGACGAAGAGCACCGTCAGGTTGCACCGCACCAGCACCTGGCGACCCGCGGCGCGGAGCTGGCGGACCAGTGGTCGGAAGCTCGGGTTCAGCTCGGGCGCGCCACCGGTGAGGTCGACGGTGGTGACCCCGGGGCTCGCTTCGACCAGCGAGACGACGCGCTCGGCGGTCGCCGCCGTCATGATCTCGGTGCGCGTCGGCCCGGCGTCGACGTGACAGTGGTGGCAGGCTTGGTTGCAGAGCTTTCCGACGTTGACCTGGAGTACGGTGACCGGCCCGCGGGAGACGGCCGGCTGATCGTGCGTGGTGAGGGTGCTCTGGAAACCAGACGGCGCCGCGTCTTCGACGCGGCGCCCGATGTCATGCGCAGTGCGCATCAGCCGCTAGGGCAACAGGAACCGGCAATGTCAGTCGTGGTGCGGTAGGAGTCACCTTTGGTCTCTCGCGCGTGGCGTGGACGATCGCCGGTGCACTCGAACGGGGGAGCGTCTTCCAGGGGGACGGACACTCGCGGAGGAATCGGTAGGATCGCGTTCGCGTACGGCGCACGCGTATAGATCTCGTAGGTCTTGGCACACACCGCCATCGGGACACCGCGCTGCAACGTGTGCCCGTCATCGTCCGTGACGGCGCGCCACGGGCCGCGGTAGACTACCGCCTGGTTGCGGTCCCAGCAGGGGCCTTCCTTGCCTTTGAACGCGGCGATGGTGACCGAACGGAATTCGATGCCTTCGACGGTACGCCACGGACTCTCGCCGCGATCGAGGATCTCCATTCCGTGGAAGCCCGCGCGCTCGAACGCGTGGAGAAAGGCGTCCTCCTCGAATGCTCCGGAAATGCATCCGGACCAGAGTTCGGCATCCTGTTTCAGGTGCGCCGGAATCGGCTCGTCCGCGACGATGTCGGAGATGATCGCGCGGCCGCCTCGCGCCAACACGCGATAGATTTCGTGCAGGAGTGCTTCCTTCTGCTCGTCCGCGACGAGATTCAGGACGCAATTGGACATCACCACGTCAACCGATTCATCGGCGACGAGCGGCTGCGTGCGACGCTGTGTTTGCTGGCGCTGCTCGAGTTCCTGTAGCGCTTCCAGCGATGCGATCGGATGGTCTTTGAGGCGTGCTTCCACCGCGTCGAGATCGGTGGCCAGATCCTGGATCCGCGCGCGCTGGAAGATCACGTTGTCGTAGCCCAGGCGCGTGGCCACCGTGGACTGATGACGCTGGGCCAGGGCGAGCATCTCGTCGTTCTGGTCGATGCCGATGACCCGTCCCGCTTTCCCAACGATCTGGGCGGCGATGAAGCAGCTCTTGCCCGACCCCGAGCCGAGGTCGAGGACGGTCTCCCCCGGGTGCACGTGTCGCGATGGGTCGCCACAGCCATAGTCGACGGCGAGGACTTCTTCGGGAATGATCTCGAGGAGCGACGTGTCGTACTCGACCGGGCAGCACAGGGCGCCTTCGGTTTCTCGGGCCGCGGCGCCGTAGCGTGCCTGAACCTGTTGTTCGACCTCGAAACGCTCCATCGTCGACTTCCTTCCCTCAGGCTTCGTTGAACCGCACCGGGCTGTGGCGTTGACGCCAGGCCCGAATGAAAGGTGGACCGAGCGCCGTCGACACTACGGCGCCAACCGCAATCGGAAGCAGGTGCCACGTCATCCAGTGCCAGCGTGCATCGCCGAGCGGGCACGCGGTGCGCATCGCGGCGGTCGCGACGAGCAAGGCGGCGGCCCCGGCGAGCGCGGCCCCGAGTCGTGGTCCCACGGGTGCGCCCCGGCGGAGCGCGACGAGGCCCGCGATCCAGGGAATGGATGCGAGCCCGAGCGTGACTCCAGAACAGGTGAGGCCCATCTGGACGAAGGCGCGTGGATCGGCCAGCGTCTCCGGTGCGAGGCCGAGGGCGAGCAGGACCGAGGATCCGACCAGCAGGATCGCTGTGACGATGGCGGGTGCGCGGGGTTCTCGTCCCGGGACGCTGGCGCGAAACGTCAGCCAGGCGCACCAGCATGCCGCCGCCACGAGCATCGCGATCTGTGCTGCGAATAACGGTTCTGACAGGCGAACCCCCGCCGTTGGGAGGTGGTTCCGGGCGGCGAACGTGCCCGCGATCCCGCCCGCGACGGCGGTCCACACGCCCATGCGGCGCCCGGGTGGCCACAGACGGCGCACGGGGTGCGCGTCGGCAACGAGGCGCTCGACGAGTGCGTCGTGACTGAGCGGGCGATGCTGATCCGCGGAACTCACGGCTGGATCATGGTCCGAATCGCTACCTGTGCGCGGTGCGCGCGGACTTTGAGTGCCCCAGGGGACGTGCCGGCCTTGGCCGCGGCCTCCGCTACGGAGAGCCCGTCGAGCTTCAGCAGGACGAGGGCGTCTCGCTGAGTGGCGGGCAGACTCGCAAGCGCGCGCTGGAAGCGCGCGCGGAGGTCGCGTGCCGGCTGTACCGAGTGTTCCGGGAGGGTCTCCATCAGGATTTCTCGCAGCGCGCGCCGACGATTTCGCCGCCCGAAGTCGGCCGCGACGTTTTTGGCGATCGCCAGCAACCACGGTTCGAGTGGTCGGGACGGCTCGTAGGTATGCCGGGCCCGGTGTAGCGCGATGAAGGTTTCTTGATACGCATCTTGAGCATCCGCTGGATCCGCGAGGCGACGGTTGAGGACGTGGGCGACCAACGGGCCGACATCGTCCAGCAGGGCACGGTAGGCTTCGCCATCGCCTTGCTGGACGCGCGCCATCCATGCCGCACGTCGTGCGCTCTTTCCGGGATCAGTTTGCCTCCGTGTCCTCATTACGTTCGGTGAGTCGACCGAGTTACGTGTCGGTCCGTAACCTTCCTCCGGGGATCGGCTACTGTGAGGTGAAAGTTACACGCCTCTGGCACAGAATGCGACCCAGGATTGGTGGGGTCGAGAGCGATTTCAGTCAGTTATCAGGCAGTTATGTTGACAAGGACGATTCAAACACGGAACACTCGCGGCGCCTGCCGAGAGCACGGACGGCGCGGCGAAAACCGAAGGAGGGAAAACATGAACCACGTTGGGAAGGGAATGGTGATCGCGGGTGCGGCCGCCGCATTGATCCTTAGCGGCTCGGTCGTCGCACGTGCGGCCTCGCACGGGGGCGGCGGCGTGAAGTGCGTTGGTGGCAACGCCTGTAGTGGCAAGACCGAGTGCGGTACCGCCAAACACGACTGCGCCGGCAAGAACGAGTGCAAAGGTAAGGGCTGGGTCATGGCCGACAGCGCGGAGGCCTGCGAGAAGCTCGGCGGCGAGGCCGAGGACAAGAAGAAGGACGCGGAGTAGACGCGAATCGCCGGTATCGGTGGTGGCGGGCTCTCCGCGCCACCGATGCCCGCCCGCGTCTCGAGTGCGCCCGTCCGGCGACTGGCCCCCATGGCTGAAGGATTTCCGCAGTTGGGATGTGGCGTCGGGTTGCGTCGTGAGCATTTCGCTCATGTGCTCGACCGGACCGCTCGCGTCGATTGGTTCGAGGTCATCTCGGAGAACTTCATGGTCGCGGGGGGCCGTCCGCGGCTGGTTCTCGAGCGGGCCCGCGAGTGCGCGCCGGTCGTGCTCCACGGTGTCTCGCTATCGCTAGGCTCAGTCGACCCCCTGAGCCTGGACTATCTGAAAACCCTCGCGGACCTCTCCCGACGGATCGAGCCCGCGTGGGTGTCCGACCACTTGTGCTGGGGCAGCGTCGGCGGTGCCTACGCACACGACCTGCTGCCGCTCCCGTATACGGAGGAGGCGCTGGCGCACGTCGCCGATCGGATCGGTCGGGTGCAGGACTTTCTCGGTCGTCGGATGCTCGTCGAGAACGTCTCCAGCTATCTCACGTTCTCGCATTCCTCGATGGCCGAATGGGAATTCCTCGCCGCGCTGGCCGAGCGGGCAGATTGCGGCATTCTCCTCGACGTCAACAATATCTACGTCAGTGCCACGAATCACGGTTTCGATCCGGACACGTATCTCGCGGCGATGCCCGCCGATCGCATCGGGCAGTTCCATCTCGCCGGACACAGCAATCGCGGAACGCACCTGCTCGACACGCACGACGCGCCCGTGAGCGCTCCGGTCTGGGCGCTTTACGAGCGGGCGGTCGAGCGTTTTCCCGAGGTGTCGACGTTGATCGAATGGGACGAGCACTTGCCTTCGTTCGCAGAGTTGTGCGCCGAAGCCGAGAGGGCGCGCGCGATCCAGTGCGGTGCACGAGGCGCCAATGCGCGATCTGCGTGAGCTCGAAGAGCGCTTCCTTCGCGCGCTGCAGCGCCCGCATGGATCGCCGCCGGACGCCGAGGTCGTCCGTATCGTCGAGAGCCGGGCGCCGCTCGACAGTGCGGCGCGGATCGACATCTACGCGCACATGTACTGTTCGCGTATCATCGGCTCGTTGTTGGAGGACTTCCCCGCCGTATCGCGCGTGCTCGGCGCCGACGCCTTCGATGCGCTCGCCCATGCCTACCTTGCGGCCCACCCCTCCACGCACGCGTCTCTGCGCCATGCCGGAGCGCATTTGCCGGCGTTTCTCGCGGAGCTTCCCGCGGACGAGGTACCTCGATTCGTCCCCGATCTGGCGCGCCTCGAATGGGCCCAGCTCGAGGTGTTCGACGCCGCGGACTGCACGCTGCTGACCCTTGCCGACTTGCAGGCGATCGCGCCGGAGGAATGGAGCACGCTGCGGCTGCGTCTGGCGCCCGCGGTGCGGGTCCTCGCGGTGGCCTGGCCAGTCCATGCCTACGCCGATGGCGCGGTGGACGTGCCGCCACCGCAGCCCGCCGAGACCACCCTGCGGGTCTGGCGTAAGGGCTTCGGCGTGTTCGTTTCGGCGCCGGACGAGATCGAGCGTCGCGGGTTGCGCGTACTGCAGGCAGGGCGATCGTTCGGTGCGCTCTGCGAGGAATTGGCGAAGACGCTCGACGACCAGTCCGCCGCGGAAACCGCGGCAGGGCTCGTCGTACGCTGGATCGAGGACGAGCTTCTTGCTCGTGAGGAGTGAGCGATGCGGATGCGAGCGATCGTGGCAGGTGTAGTGATGATGATGGCGCCGCTGGTGGCACACGCGGAGGCGGCGTTCGACCACACGGCTTGGGATGGGCTGCTGAAGCGCTACGTCGCCACCGACGGGCGTGTGGCCTATCGTGATCTTGCCGCCCACGATCAGAAGACGCTGGACGCCTACCTGGGGCGACTGGCGTCGGCGGAGATTGGCGGCGCGACGACGAAAGCGACGCAGGCGTTTTGGATCAACGCGTACAACGCCGGCATCGTCTCGGCTGTTCTCCAGGGGTATACGGCCGAGAACATTCTGCGCCGGCGGTCGATCTTTCGCAGCTTCAGCTTCGTCGTGGCGGGCACGTCTCGGACGCTCGATGCGATCGAGCACGAGATTCTCCGGCCCCGATTCAAAGATCCGCGAACGCATTTCGCGTTGGTCTGTGCGTCGTCCAGCTGTCCGAAGCTTCGGCGCGGGGCGTACACGGGGACGAGTCTCGACGCGGCGCTGGACGAAGAGGCGCGGCGCTTCGTGAACGATCGAACTCGAAACACCATCGACGCGAGTAGCCCGAGTGTCGCGTTATCCGCCATTTTCGAATGGTTCGCGGACGACTTCGTGGCCGATGCCGGCTCCGTGCGGGCGTTCGTCGCGCGCCACCTCGGCGACGAAGCGCACCGGGCCGTCGTGCGGGATTCGGGGACGCCGATCACCTACCTCGACTACGACTGGACCTTGAACGCCCAGCCCGGCCAGCGGCCCTGACGATCGCCGTGCGGTCGTACCCGTGACGGTCGCGGTCCGCTATAGTCCCCGGGTGGAGCATCCTCAGCTACGGCGGGTCGGGGTGGTGCTGGTAGTAGTTGCGGCTCTCGGAGGCGCGTGCGCGGCGCCCGGCACGGCTCTGCCGCCACCCAGTGAGCAGCTGCCCGGGGCCGAGGAGCATGCGCCGGCGCTCCAGGAGCAGCTGCGGGCCGCGGTCGCGGCCAAGGGCGCGAGGTACAAGCCGCGGACACGTCACCTCCGACCCGATGGGACAGCGCGCTACACGAATCGCTTGATGCTCCGTCCCAGCCCGTACCTTTTACAGCACGCCCACAACCCGGTGAATTGGTTCCCGTGGGGGGATGCGGCGTTCGAGCGTGCCCGCGCCGAAGGGAAGCCGGTGCTGCTGAGCGTTGGGTATTCCACCTGTCACTGGTGTCATGTGATGGAGGAGGAATCGTTCGAGGACGAGGAGATCGCCCGCTATCTGAACGAGCACTACGTCGCGATCAAGGTCGATCGGGAGGAGCAGCCCGACGTCGACGACAGCTACATGCAGGCGGTACGATTGCTGACGCGCGGCGGTGGCGGTTGGCCCATGACCGTTTGGTTGACGCCGGACCGCCAGCCGTTCTTTGGAGGGACCTACTTTCCCGCTCGCGATGGCGAGCGCGGCTCCCGCGTCGGCTTCCTGTCGTTGTTGGGACGCCTGCGCGCGGCGTACGACGAGGATCCCGAAGGCGTTGCCCAGCGCGCCGCGGAGGTGACCGAGCGCATCCGCCGATTGGCGCGGCAGGTCAGCGCGCCGTCGCTCCCGCCGCCGAGCATTCTTGGTACGGCCGTGGAGCAGTATCGGGGGCGCTTCGACGCGCGCCATGGGGGCTTTGGTCGGGCACCCAAATTCCCCGTGCCTGCCGGCCTCGCGTACCTGCTGCGGTACCACCGACGAAGCGGCGATGCCGGCGTCCTGGGGATGGTCGTGCGCACGCTCGAGGGCATGGCGCGCGGCGGGATGTACGACCAGATCGGTGGTGGCTTCCACCGCTATTCCACGGACGAGCGATGGCTGGTGCCGCACTTCGAGAAGATGCTCTACGACAACGCGCAGCTGGTGAGCGTGTATCTCGAGGCCTATCAGGTCACGCGCGCCGACGAGTTCGTGCGCGTCGTTCGCGAGACACTGGACTATCTCCGCCGCGACATGCGTGCGCCGGGAGGTGGCTTCTACGCGGCCAGCGACGCCGATAGTGAAGGTGAGGAGGGGACGTTCTTCGTCTGGACACCCGACGAGATCGCGGCGGCGCTCGCACCCGCCGCCACCAGTGTGGTGCTGGCGCACTACGGCGTGACCGATGCCGGCAACTTCGAAGGCAAGAACATTCTGCACGTGGCACGACCGCTCGAGACCGTGGCGACCGAACTCGGCTCCGACCCTACGAGCGCGCGTGCGCTCCTGGACGAGGCGCGGCAGACGCTCCGCACGACTCGTGCCTCGCGCGTGCCGCCGCTGGTCGACACCAAGGTCTTGACCGGATGGAACGGCCTTGCGATCTCGGCTTTTGCTCGCGCAGGCGCCGTCCTGGAGGTGCCGGAGTACGTCGAGGAGGCACGCCAGGCTGCGGAATTCATCTGGACCGAGATGCGCCCGGGAGGTGTGCTGAAGCGGAGCTACGCCGCCGGCAGCGCGTATCAGGACGCGTTTCTCGATGACTACGCGTTCCTGGCCGCCGGACTGCTCGACCTCTTCGAGGCCACGTCGGACCTCCGCTGGCTGCGGGCGGCCGTCGAACTCCATGCGAGCCTGGCTGGTCGTTTCTGGGACGAGGCGGGTGGCGGTTTCTTCATGACCCCAGCCGGGGCCGGTGATGGCCTGGCACGTGAGAAGCCCGACTACGACGGGGCCGTGCCGTCGGGGAACGCGGTCGCGGCGGAGAACCTGCTCCGGCTTGCCGAGTTTACTGGGGAGCCACGCTATCGAGCCATGGCGGAGGCCACGATCCGGGCTCTGGGAACGGCGCTGGCGCGGAGTCCGACCAGTGCGCCGCGGCTCCTAGCGGCGTTCGAGTTCGCCGTGGACCGCCCCCGGGAGATCGTCATCGTGCATCCGGGCGCCGGGGCCGACGCGCGTGCGGCGGAACTCCTGAGGACGGTCCACGCCGCCTTCCTTCCCAATCGGATGCTGGCGGTCGTCGGGGAAGGGGCGGATCTGGCCGGACAGCAGAAGCTGATTCCCCTGCTTGCTGAGAAACGTGCCCTCAAGGGGGCCACGACGGCGTACGTCTGTGAGGAGGGGGTCTGCGAGCTTCCAACCTCGCAGCCGGAGGTTCTTGCCCGGCAGCTTGCAAAGGCGCACGCGTTACCGGAAGAGAAGCCTGCAGAATGACCGGGGGCCCGGTACGTGGAAGGAGATGCTCGTGAGCACTGACGATACGGCGGTTGAGGAGCGGGCGGTCAACACGATCCGCACCCTTGCGATCGACGCGGTGGAGAAAGCGAACTCGGGCCATCCCGGGCTCCCCATGGGGGCGGCGGCGATGGCGTACGTGCTGTGGCAACGGCATCTCCGCCACAATCCGCGAGATCCAAGCTGGCCCGATCGCGACCGTTTCGTGCTCTCACCCGGCCACGGGTGCATGCTGGCCTACTGTCTCCTGCATCTCACCGGATACGACCTGTCGCTCGATGACCTGCAGGCCTTCCGTCAGTGGGAAAGCAAAACGCCAGGACATCCGGAATCTCTGATTACCCCGGGCGTGGAGGCGACGACCGGACCGCTCGGGCAGGGGACGGCAAACGCGGTCGGCATGGCGATGGCGGAACGCTCGCTCGCCCATCGTTTCAATCGCCCCGGACACACGATCGTCGACCACCGTACGTACGCCATTGTGTCCGACGGCGACATGATGGAAGGCGTGTCGGCTGAGGCTGCCTCACTCGCGGGGCATCTCGGCCTCGGCAAGCTGATCTATCTCTACGACTCCAATCACATCTCGCTCGATGGTCCGACGTCCTTGGCGTTCTCGACCGAGAACGTCGGTGCACGTTACGAATCCTACGGATGGCACGTGCTCCGCGTGGCGAACGGGGATACCGATCTGGCGGCCATCGACGCCGCGATCGCGGCGGCCGAGGCGGAAACCGAACGGCCGTCGATGATCGTCGTCGAGACCACGATCGGCTATGGCTCGCCGAACAAGCAGGGCACGGCCGGGGCGCACGGGAGTCCGCTCGGGGCCGAGGAAGTCGCCCTCACCAAGCAGTCGCTGGGTTTCGATCCGAAGCGAAGCTTCGACCTGCCCGAGGACACCGTCGCGCACTTCCGCACCGCCGTCGAGCGTGGCGCGGCCGCGCAGCGGGGGTGGGAAGAGGGCATGGCCCGCTATGCGGAGGCCCATCCCGAGTTGGCGAAAGAATGGCAGCAGGCCTTGGCGGGGGAATTCGTAGCGGATTGGGACAGCGCCTTGCCGACCTTCGGCGCGGAGGATGCCCAGGCGACCCGGCAGGCTTCCGGGAAAGCCCTGAACGCGATCGCGGCGCACGTGCCGTTTCTGCTCGGCGGCGACGCCGATCTGTCCGTGTCGACGAGCACGGCGTTGAAGGACGATGCGTCCTTCGACGGGCGGACGGGCGCTGGGCGAAACATCCACTTCGGCGTGCGCGAGCACGCCATGGGATCGATCGCCAACGGCATGGCGTATCACGGCGGCGTACGATCCTTCGTGGCGACCTTTTTCTGCTTCTCGGACTATATGCGTCCGGCGGTGCGGTTGGCGGCCTTGAACCAGCTGCCCGTGATCTACGTTTGGACGCACGATTCGATCGGACTCGGGGAAGACGGGCCAACCCATCAGCCCGTGGAACATCTAATGTCGCTCAGGCTCATTCCGGATCTGGCGGTCGTGCGTCCCGCCGACGCGAACGAGACCGTGGCGGCCTGGCGGTGGGCGATGGAGCAGCGCACTCGTCCGGTTGCGCTGGTGCTCGGGCGTCAGAAGGTGGGGGTCATCACGCCGCCGTATCACGAGTCGGGCCTCGCGCGAGGCGCCTACGTCGTCGCGGATGGGACCGGCGGCAAGCTCGACGCGATTCTCATGGGCACCGGCTCGGAACTGCATGTGGCCCTGGCGGCGCAGGAGCAACTCGCGGGTGACGGGCTGTCGACACGCGTGGTTTCCATGCCCTGCTGGGAAAGCTTCCTCGAGCAGACGCAGGCGTATCGCGATAGCGTGCTGCCTCCGGACGTGCGAACGCGTGTCGCGGTCGAGGCGGGCGTCAGCCTCGGGTGGGAACGGTGGGTCGGAGAGGGAGGCGCCGTCGTCGGTGTCGACCGTTTCGGTGCATCGGCGCCCGGCCCCGAGATGATGGAGCGCTACGGAATCACGGCGAGTAACGTCGCGGCGACCGTGCAGCGGCTGCGGGCCGGTCGGAAGGGGCGCGGATGATCATCGCGGTTGGGTGCGACCACGCCGGCTTTCCCCTCAAGGCGCGTGTGATTGCCGAGATCGAGCGCGCTGGGCATACGGTGGTCGATTGCGGCGCCTATGACCGAACGCCGTCGGACTATCCCGATTCGGCCCGGGCGGTTGGTGAGACGGTCGTTCGGGGTGAAGCGACCCGTGGCATCCTGGTGTGCGGGAGCGGTGTTGGCGCGTCGGTAGCGGCCAACAAGATCCCGGGGATTCGGGCCGCGCTTTGTGTCGATACCTTCTCGGCCCGCCAAGGCGTCGAGGACGACGACCTGAACGTTCTCTGTCTCGGCGAACGCGTGGTTGGTGCCGAGGTTGCGGCGGATGCGATCCGCGCCTTCCTCGGGGCGACGTTCTCCGACGCGGAGCGCCACCGGCGCCGCGTCGGGAAGATCAACGCCATCGAAGCCGACGCCCGCCGCGGCGTGTACGACCCCCCGCGGTAGCGAGCCAGCCTACGGCGTAGGTAGCGACCCTACGGCGTAGGACATCCCACGGTAGCTTACGCGGCGGCGCGCCGTAGGCGGTAGCCGGATTGCTGCAGGCGCGGATCGAGTACCTGCGTATCCTCGTAGGGTGCGTTGGCGTCACGCCATCGCGTCAGTCCCTGACGGATGCTGTCGGGATCGAGATCGAGGATGTGGCAGGCGTTCTCGAACGAGAAGATCCAAGGCTGATCGCGTTCCGCGAACCACTCGCAGGTTTCCCAGAAGAGCCGCCGGCCCCGCCGGTTGGTGGCGTAGGCATAGCGCTGATAGCTCCGCACGGCTTCCTCGACGATGGCGAGCACGAGGCGTCGCTCGCGCTCGACCGGTAGTTTGTAGGCGTCTTCCAGAATCATGATTTCTCCTTGTCCCTCAGCCAATACCTCGGAGGCCTCGTTTCCTCGGCTCTTCATGGCAGCCTATTGAGCAACTAGGGTGCCATCGGTGGCGATCCGGAAAATAAGGGTTTAGGCGGGGCGGTTCGAGGCTCGGCTGTGCTGCGGGCACGGCCATTGTTGGGAAATCAGGCGTGAATTCAGGGGGTTGATTCCGTTGGGGCAGAAGCGCACGCCACTGGGGCAGAAAGCCTCACTTCATCGGAGGCCGTAGCGGCTCAGCATGCGGTAGAGCGAGCGGCGATCGACGCCGAGGATGGTGGCCGCGCGGGAGATGTTGCCGTTCGTATCGTTGAGGACGTGGACCAGATAGCGGCGTTTGACCTCTTCGAGGGTCGGCTGGTCCCGATACAGGTCGACCTCGAGCGTGGAGCGAAGTTCGGGCGCCAGATCATCGGGCGTCAGCACCTGGGTGCTGACCAGAGCCATCGCGCGCTCGATACAGTGCTCGAGTTCTCGGATGTTCCCGGGCCACGGATAGTCGTGCAGCAGCGTCATGGCCTCGGGACTGATGACGGGCGTGGGTTTTCCGTTCTGCTCGGCGTAGTGGCGCAAGAAGTGTTCGGCCAGGAGCGGAATGTCTTCGCGCCGATCGCGCAGCGGGGGGAGGGGGATGGTCACGACCTTGAGGCGGTAGAACAGGTCCTCGCGGAACTGGTTCTCCTGGACCAACTGCTCGAGATTCCGGTTGGTCGCGGCGACGACGCGGACGTCGACCTTGATCCATTCCTGGCTACCCACCCGCTTGATCTCGTATTCTTGGAGCACGCGCAGCAGCTTCGCCTGCATGGGCGGACCGATGTCGCCGATCTCGTCGAGGAAGATTGTGCCGCCGGCCGCTTCCTCGAAGAGCCCTTTCTTTTCCCCGACGGCCCCGGTAAACGCGCCCCGCACGTATCCGAAGAGCTCGCTTTCGAGGAGCGTGTCGGTCAAGGCACCGCAGTCGACGGCAACGAAACGATTCGCAGGTCTACCGCTGTGGCGGTGCAGCGCCGCGGCGATGAGTTCCTTCCCGGTGCCGCTCTCGCCGAGGACGAGGACCGTGCTCTTGGACGCCGCCACCCGCGCCACCGTCTTGTAGACTTCCACCATGGCCGGGCTTCGCCCGACGACGGCTTGCTGTTCGGTGGCGGCGCGGTCGACCTCGTTGTGCGAGGCCACGCCCTGTCGCTCCGCGAGCGCCCGCCGGACCGTCGACTTGATCTCGTCGATGTTCATCGGCTTGCTGACGTAGTCGAAGGCGCCGTGGCGAACCGCGTCGACGGCGGTCTCGACGGAGCCGAACGCGGTCATGACGATGACCTGGATATCCGGTTGCCGCGCCTTCAGGGCGCGCGTGACGGCGATCCCGTCCATCTCCGGCATGCGGATATCGGTCACAGCCAGGTCGAACTGGTCATGCGCGGCACGTTCGAGGGCTGTCGGGCCACTATCGCACGCCACGACCTCGTAGCCTTCGCCCTGCAGCACCTCGGTCAGGAGTTCCCGCGTGACCGCATCGTCGTCGATGACTAGGAGTTGCGGCATCAGGTGTCCTCGGCTCCGATGATGATCTCGACGGTCGTTCCCTGGTCGGGCGTGCTGTCGACGTGGACACTCCCGTCGTGCGCGCGCGCGATGTCCTGCGTGATCGACAGGCCGAGGCCTGTGCCCTGACCAACCCGTTTGGTGGTGTAGAAGGGCTGAAAGATGCGTTCGAGGTCTTCGGGCGCGATGCCCTTGCCGTCGTCGATGACCCGCACGCGCAATCCCGGGGGCCGGCCTGGCGGGCCCCCGTTGGTGGGCACGGCCTCGGCGGAGACCGTGATGTGCCCGCCCTCGTCGAGCGCATCGATCGCGTTGGTGAGGAGGTTCAGCAGCACCTGCTGCAGGCCGTGCGGATCGGCCGATACTGTTTCCGGGGCGTCATCGAGCGCGCGGGCGACGGTGATGCCCTTCGCGTTCACCATGGGCGCGACGAGAGCAAGGGTGTCGGCGATCAGCGGGGCCACGGCGATCGGACGGCGCTCGACGGTCGGCGTCCGGGTCTGGTCGAGCGCGTTGCGGATCGCTTCGCTCATGACCCGGACCTGCGACTCGATGATGTCGAGCTTCTCCCGACCATCCTGCGTCGAGACCTCCTTCTTCAGGAGCTGCGTATACCCGAGCACCGAGTTGAGCGGCGTGCCGAGCTCGTGCGCGATCGCCGCGGTCATCTGACCGAGTGCGGCGAGGCGCTCGGCGCGGCGCAGCTGGTGCTGGACGTGCCACAGCTGCTCGTTGATGCGCTGCAGCTCCACGTTGTTGGCGGCGAGATCCTTGGTGGCGGCTCCGACACGGCTTTCGAGTTCGTCGTTGAACTGGCTCAAGCGGGCGACGAGCTCGCGATTCTCGCGATCCGACGTGGCGATGGTTTCCAGCATCCGATTGAAGTGGTCGCCGAGCTCCTGGAGCTCGGTGCCGGTACGAAGGTGCACGCGGGCGTCGAGGCGGCCGGAGCGCGCCGCGTTCATCGCCTCGACCAAGAGGCTGATCGGTCGCGCGATCGTGCGCGTCAGAATCAGGCCGAGCAAGGCGGCGATCGCAAGCACGGAGATCAGCGTCAACATCAAGGCGCGCTGTGCGCGTTGGGCGGCCAAGCGTTCGACTTCGGCCAGGGAGGCCTTGACGCGAATCGCCCCGATGACCCGGCGCCCGAGATGGAACGGCGCGACCGCCAGCCCGAGGTGCGAGCCGCCGGGAAGGAGCTGCCAGATCGGTTGGTCGAGCTCCATTGCCAAGCGGTCGAGCGCGATGGGTTCTGCCTTCGTCGCACGTCCGCGGGCGCCGAGCAGACGCCACTCGTTGCGGACCGAAATGAGAATTTCGATATCGGCGACGTTGCGGTGTGTGCGCGCGAGATCCGCCAGGCGATGGTGAAAGTAGCGCAGATCGGTACGGCCCCAGAGGGACCCGAGGACGATGTCGATCTCTTTCGCCAGCCCGAGCGCACGTTCCTGGACGTTGCGTTCCGCGAGACGCGTCGACAGCCGGATCTCGACGGCGGTCGCGCCTGCGACGACGCAGATCACGGACACGACGAGCAAGGCGATCAGTCGCACGCGCAGCGAGCGCCAGGGAATGAGAGGCATCGACGCCATCATACCGGCTCCGGGTGATCCCGATAAGCCAGGGAGGGGAGGTGCCTCAGCGGTCGGATTCGGCCTCCGGGGCAGCGGACTCTTTCAGGCTTGCCAGCGAGGGCTGCTCGCCGCGGTAGACGTGCCGGCGGAAGAAGGCGTTGAAGCTGGTACCCGCGATCCGGCGCACGGTGCCGAGGAAGCGAGCCGTGGTCACGGTATCCCCCTGCTGCGCGAGCTCGGTGACGACGTCATCCAGGTTGTGCGCCTCGTCGGTGGAATCCCGAATCTCGCGGTCGAGCGCCCACATCACGAGCGGCGCGCTATTGTTCCTGAGGGCGAATTCGGTCGTGCGTGTGAAGTCGCGATTCCACAGCCCATGGCGGGCGAACGAGCGCAGCGCACGGTGAAACCCCTCGCGGTCGAGCGTGCCGATGCGCCGCTGGATCTCGACGGAGTAGAACTCCGCGAGGCCTTCGGTGACCCACGCCGCATCGGGGCCGGGTCGCGTCGGGTTGATGACGTGGAAGAGCTCGTGGAGATAGGGGCTGGTACGATCGGGTGTCCGGATCGGTCGATCGCCGTGCATGTAGAAGGAGCTGCTGCCGCTGAGGCCGCCACGCCACATTGGATCCGGGCCGAGTGCGATGAGGAGTCGGACCGGCTGCTGTGCCAGCAGCTGCGTGAGCTCGGGAAGGCCGTCCTCCAGGAGCGCGAAGATGTCTCTCGCCGACGTCGCAACCTCGCCAGCGGTCGTCACGCTGACCATGGTGTCGGCGATGGTGATGTCGGCACGCGCGAAATGGCCGAGCATGAGCCAGCCGCGGGGGTGGTCGAAGCGTGCTCGCGGACTCTCGACCAAGAAGCGGTGCGCGCCATCCGGGGCCAGAGGGCTGGCGACATCCCAGCCGTCAGGGACCCGAACGATCAGGCGCGCGCGGGCCTCGGCATTCGGTTCGACGTTGGTGGAGAAGAGAATACGGCTGTGCGGAAACAAGTGGCGCGCGCGGGTCAAGACCCAGTCCGTGTCGGCCCATGAATCGAAGCCTGCCTCCGGGCCCCGGCGATGTCGAAGAGGCGTCGTGTACGAGAGATGTCCGTAGGGCGCGCTCGGCCACCAGATGACATGCCCCTCGCGTTCCTCGAGGCGTCCGCTCGCTTGAAACGAGGAGAAGCGCCCCCCGTCGGTGGTGAGCTGGATGCGCCGTATCTCATCGATGCCGGCGAGGTCCCAGCGGACCCACGCCGTGGTCGGGTCGTCCGCGCGTACCTCCACCGTGTACTCGACGCTGAAGGTTTCGCGTCCGGGCTCCGCTTCGGTGCCGTGGGTTGCGGTCGGTGTCGCCGCTAGAGCGACGACAGCTCCGAGTACGGCGACCGCCACGACCTGTCGTTGCCAGGGATGCGACCCGGGCAGGCGGCTGGCTGGCTCGGGTGCCCCGTGGGCCGCGTGTGCGCTAGCAAAACAGTGGTTCAAGTCTTGACACTCCAGAGGTGCATTGATAGCCCAATCCACTTGTTCTCGGACACAGGCACGTAGCTCAGTGGGAGAGCGCTTCCTTGACACGGAAGAGGCCGGCGGTTCAATCCCGCCCGTGCCTACCAATCCGTCGTCACCATCTCAATCCGGTCAATCCAGCCAATCAATGACAGACGTAATGGTTCAGATTAGTCTGCCAGGCGCGGAAGCGCGCCCGGTCCGCTCGGGAACGCCCGCGCGGGCAGCGCTCGAAGAACTCGGCGAGCGTCGTATCTCGGAGGCCATTGCGGCCAAGTTCGAGGACGCCGTCATCGACCTCTCGCGGCCGCTGACGAGCGACGGTGTCGTCGCCGCGGTCTACGGAGACTCTCCCGAGGGGCTCGATGTCCTGCGCCACTCCACGGCGCATTTGCTGGCCCATGCGGTCAAGCGGCTGTTTCCCGACATCCAGGTGACGATCGGCCCGGTCATCGACCGCGGGTTTTACTACGACTTCAAACATCCGGCGGGTTTCGCCCCCGACGATCTCAAGCGCATCGAGGCGATGATGGCGGCGATCGCCAGCGAGAAGATCCCCGTCGTGCGCAGCGAGTTGCCGCGCGCCGAAGCCATCGAATACTTTCGCGGGCTCGGCGAGCACTACAAGGTCGAGATCATCGAGAGCCTGCCCGACGAACCGCTGTCGCTCTACACGCAAGGCGATTTTACCGACCTGTGCCGCGGGCCTCACGTGCCGACCACGGGCCGATTGAAGGCGTTCAAGCTTACCAGCCTCGCCGGTGCGTACTGGCGCGGCGACGAGCGTAACGAGATGCTGCAGCGAGTCTACGGGACGGCCTTTGCCACCCCGAAGGAGCTGAAGCAGCACCTCGCGTTCATCGAGGAGGCGAAGCGCCGCGATCATCGCAAGCTCGGGCGCGAGCTCGACCTGTTCAGCTTCCATCCGGAGGCGCCCGCGAGTCCGTTTTTTCATCCGAAAGGTACGATCGTTTACAACCAATTGGTCGACTACATCCGTCGCCTCTACGATCGCTACGGGTACCAAGAGGTCATCACGCCCCAGGTCCTCGATGTGGACCTGTGGAAGCGCTCCGGCCACTACGACAACTACAAAGAGAACATGTACTTCACCGAGCTCGACGGGCGCGAGATGGCGGTGAAGCCCATGAACTGTCCCGGGCACTGTCTGCTCTACGGAGCCACGAAACGGTCGTATCGTGATCTCCCGCTCCGATTGGCGGACTTCGGGCGCCTGCATCGTTACGAGCGCTCTGGCGTGACCGCGGGCCTGACCCGTGTCCGCTCGTTCTCACAGGACGACGCGCACATCTTCTGCACCCCCGCACAGGTCGAGGCCGAGGTCGGTGCGGTCGTCTCGATGATGTTCGACATTTACGACCTGTTCGGCTTCGAGGAGCGACGCATCTATCTCGGCACGCGTCCCGAGAAATCGATCGGCGAGGATGCGCTCTGGGAGCGTGCCGAGTCGACGCTGCAGCGCGTGCTCGAGGACCGTGAGATTCCGTTCGAGACCAATCCAGGGGATGGCGCCTTTTACGGGCCCAAGATTGATTTTTGCATTCTCGATGCGATGCGCCGGGAGTGGCAGCTGGGTACAGTCCAGCTCGACTTCTCGTTGCCCGAGCGGTTCGAACTCGACTACGTCGGGAACGAGGGTCGCGACGAGCGTGTCGTGATGATTCATCGTGCGCTGCTTGGCTCGATCGAACGCTTCATGGCGATTCTCATCGAGCACAGCGGTGGCGATCTGCCCCTCTGGCTCGCCCCGGTTCAGGCCCGGCTGATCACGGTCACCGACGCGCAGGAAGCCTACGCGAAGGAGACCTTGCAGACGCTGCGGGCCGCGGGGATTCGCGCGGAGGCCGATCTGCGTTTCGAGAAGCTCGGATTCAAGATTCGGGAGGCCGAGCTCCAGAAGGTTCCGATCGTGCTCGTCATCGGCGACAAAGAGGTCGAGGCCGGAATGGTCGCGCCTCGGCGTCGGAAGCAGGGCAATCAGCCTGCGGTCCGCGTTGCCGACTTTATCGATGCTATCGCGGCCGAGATTCGGCCAGAACTCATAGGAGGTGTCCCATAGCAAGTTCCAAGGAAGCGCAGGCGCGCATCAACGGTCAGATCAGTGCTCGCGAGGTACGGCTCATCGCTTTCGACGGTGAAGCCCTCGGTGTGGTGCGTCTCGAGGAGGCGATCAGGGTCGCCGAAGAGAAGGACCTCGATTTGGTCGAGATTGCGGCCGCGGCCGATCCGCCAGTCTGTCGTGTGATGGACTACGGGAAGTTCCGCTACGAGAAGAAGAAGAAGCAGCAAGAGTCCAACAAGAAGCAGGTCTACGTCACCGTCAAAGAGGTCAAGATGGGGGCCCGGACCGACCAGCACGACGTCAATTTCAAGGTCTCCCATATCCGGAAGTTTCTCGAGCGGGGCCAGCGAGTGAAGGTTTCGGTGTTCTTTCGCGGTCGTTCGATCACCCATCCGGAGCTAGGTCGGGAGATGTTGCTCAAGGTGTTTGAAAAGGTGAAGGATTTGAGCAATATGGAGGCGAACCCACGTATGGAGGGACGGCACATGTCGATCCTCCTGCAGCCGCGCTAGCGGCTCGAGACTGCGAGAACATGCCTAAGATCAAGACACGCCGCGGGGCGGCGAAGCGCTTCAGGACAACAGGGGCCGGGAAGCTCAAGCGTGCGAAGGCCTTCCGGCGCCACATTTTGACCACGAAGACGACCAAACAGAAGCGACAGCTCCGCGGTACCACCTTGGTGGCTGCCGTCGACGACCGGGCGGTCCGTCGCCTCGTGCCGTATCTGTAAGCCGGCGTCGGAGAAGGGGAACACGGGATGCCACGGGTAACGCGAGGCACAAAGGGCCGAGCACGTCACAAGAAGGTCCTGAAGCTCGCCAAAGGAAACGTTGGTGGCCGGCGCAAGACCTATCGACAGGCACGTGAGACTGTCGAGAAGGGTCTGACGTACGCGTATCGCGACCGGAAGGTGCGGAAACGCGATTTTCGCGGTCTCTGGATCATTCGGATCAATGCCGCCGCTCGCCTGCACGGTCTCAGCTACAGCCGATTCATCGCGGGGCTGAAGAAGGCCGGTGTCGACCTCGATCGTAAGGTGCTCGCTGATCTTGCCGCCCGCGATCCCGCGGCGTTCGGCGACCTCGCTCGTATCGCAGCGGCCTGAAGCCTGAGTTCGCTGCGGACAGACCTGCGGGCCTGCGGCGGCGCGGATCCCTCGCTCGGATGAAGTCGACCCTAGAGACGCGATGAAGGCGACCCTAGAGGCGCTCGGACTCGAGATCGAGCAGACGCTCGGTGGCTGCACCTCCGAAGAGGAGTTGGAGCAGGTCCGGGTGACGTTCCTCGGTCGGAAAGGGCGGCTGACCGAGGTGATGCGCGGTGTCGGGGCGCTGCCCCCCGCCGAGCGTCCGATCATCGGCGAGCTCGTGAATGCAATCAAGCGGCGCGTCGACGAGCGCATCGAGAGCCTGCGCACCGAGTGGCAGAGCGCGGCACGAGCGCACGCGCTCGCGACCGAGCGGATCGACGTCACGTTGCCTGGCCGGCGGAGCCTGCAGGGCCATCAGCATCCCTTGACCACCACGCTCGAGGAGGTGACCGCGATCTTCGTCGGGCTCGGGTTCGCGGTGCATGACGGACCGCATATCGAGGACGAGCGTCACAACTTCGAGGCCCTGAACATTCCGGCCGATCATCCAGCGCGGGACATGCACGACACGTTCTTCGTCGATCGCCGGCACGTGCTCCGTACGCACACGTCCCCGGTCCAGATCCGGGTCATGGAGCAGACGGAACCTCCCGTGGCCGCCATCGCGCCGGGAGCGGTCTACCGTCACGACGATGACGTGACGCACTCTCCGATGTTTCATCAGATCGAAGGTTTTCTCGTCGACCGTGGCGTGACGTTCGCCGATTTGAAGGGCGTCCTGGGCTTGTTCGTGCAGCGCATGTTCGGTCCCGAGACGCGCGTGCGCTTTCGCCCGAGCTTCTTTCCCTTCACGGAGCCGAGCGCGGAGATCGACATCAGCTGCGTGATCTGTGGCGGCGACCGCTTCGTGGACGGACAGCCCTGCCGGGTGTGCAAGAGCACCGGGTGGCTGGAGATCCTGGGGTCGGGGATGATTCATCCCGCGGTGTTCGCGGCGGTCGGGTACGATCCAGAAAAGTTCTCGGGTTTCGCGTTCGGGGTGGGGATCGAGCGCGTGGCGATGCTCAAATACGGGATCAACGACATCCGGTTGTTCTTCCAGAACGACCTGCGCTTTCTGCGCCAATTCTAAGCGACTATGAAGCTTACCCTGAACTGGTTGCGCGAGTTGGTCGAGTTGACCGTGGCGGCCGATGAGTTGGCGGCGCTGCTCACGGCGGCCGGGCTCGAGGTCGATGTGGTCGACGAGCGGCGTCCGGTCTGGCGGGAGGTCGAGGTCGCGGAGCTGCTCGAGGTTGCTCCCCACCCGAACGCCGACCGGTTGCAGCTATGTCGCGTGCAGCGCGCGTCCGGCATCGCGTCGGTCGTGTGCGGGGCCCGCAACATGCAGGCGGGTGACAAGGTCGCCCTTGCGGTGCCGGGAGCCGTTCTCCCAGGCGGTCACACGATTGGGGTATCGAAGATCCGCGGCGTGACGTCGGAAGGCATGCTCTGTGCCGCCGCCGAGCTTGCGCTCGACGTGCAGGTCGTGGGCGCGGACGGCAGCAGTGGCATCATGATCCTGCCCTCCGCAGCGCCAATCGGGCAGCGGCTGGTCGACTATCTGGGTGCGGAGGACACGGTCCTCGAGCTTGGGATCACGCCCAATCGCGGCGACTGTTTGAGTGTGCTCGGGATCGCCCGCGAGGTCGCGGCGCTCACGGGCGCACGGCTGTTGCCGCCGAAGTTCCGGATTGCCGAAGAACGGGTCCTCGCGCGTTCGTTGGCACAGCTGGATGTCGAGGCCTCGGATCTTTGTCCGCGGTACGCGGCTCGGGTCGTGCGCGGCGTCCGGGTCGCACCGTCTCCGCTCTGGATGCAGACTCGCTTGGGGCTCGTCGGATTGAGGCCGATCAACAACATCGTCGACGCGACCAACTACGTCATGATCGAGCTCGGGCAGCCGCTGCACGCCTTCGATCACGCGCACCTCACCGACGGGCGCATCGTGGTCCGGCGGGCGGGCCGCGCGGAAATGTTCGCCACGCTCGACGGAGTGGAGCAGGCGCTAGTCGCCAACGATCTCGTCATCGCTGATGGCGGCGGCGCCGTGGCGCTGGCCGGCATCATGGGTGGTGCCAACTCGGAGATCTCAGACACGACCGTCGACGTCCTCCTCGAGAGTGCATTCTTCGAGCCGGCGACCGTGCGTCGCACGGCGCGGCGGCTTGGCGTGCTGACCGACGCCTCCTACCGGTTCGAGCGCGGGGTCGATCCGAGCGGAACCGCGCTTGCTCTCGACCGAGCAACGGCACTTCTCGTCGAGCTCGCCGGCGGAGTGGTGGCGCGCGGACGGCTCGAACGGCAGGCGCGTCGGCGTTGGACCGCTCCCGCGATCCGACTGCGGCCGGCGCGCGTGAACGCGCTCCTGGGCACGTCGATCAAGGTCGATCGCATGCGCAAGGCGCTACGGGCACTCGGCGCCACGGTGGCGGCGGGCAGTGCGGGCGCGTTGAAGGTCGTTCCGCCGGCGCATCGCTTCGACTTGCGCCAGGAGATCGATCTGGTCGAAGAGGTGGCTCGGTTGACTGGCTACGACGAGATCGCGCCCACCGTGCCGGCGATCGTGCCCGCGGCCGGCGATGCCCCAGAGGCTGACGACGAGCGGGTCGTTCGGGAAGCCCTCCGGGGCGAGGGCCTGCAAGAGATGGTCACCCTCTCCATGGTTGCCGCGGCTGAGAACGCGACGTTCCCTGGCTTGCCTGGGCTCGGTGAGACGGTGCCCATCACCAACCCGCTGTCCACCGATGCGGACGAGATGCGTCGCAGCTTGCTTCCGGGACTCCTGCGCGCGCTCGTGGACAACGAGCGCCAGGGCGAATCCCTCATTGCGAGCTTCAGTTTTGGACGGGCGTACGGCCGCGGGAACGGTGCCGGCGGCTATTGGGAGCCCCGGATGATCGGCATCGTGATGGCCGGCGTGTGGCCGGCCCGCCAGATTGGCGAGGTCGAGCGGCCGTGTGGCTTCGGCGATGTCAAAGGGGCGGTCGAGACCGTGCTCAGCGCGCTGCGCATCCCGGCGGTTCGGTGGGGCGCCGTGGGCGACGAGGTGTCTTTCCTGCACCCAGGGAAGGCGGCGCAGCTGCTGGTGGAGCAGGACCCCATCGGGCTGATCGGGGCGCTGCATCCCGATCTGATCCGGGAGCGAGATATCACCAACGAGCCCTGGGTGGCCGAACTTGACTTGCAGAAACTGGCTCAGTACTGTCCGCGCCGCGTTATTTTTCAGCCACTTCCGCGCTTTCCGGCGGTGCAGCGGGACGTTGCGGTGGTGGTGGATGTTGGATTTCAGGCGCAGCGGCTCCTCGACACGATCGCCGAGGTTGCAGAGCCGCTGGTGGAGGAGGCGCGAGTGTTCGATCAGTACACTGGAGACCCGATCCCGAGCGGCAAGAAGAGTCTCGCCTACGCCGTGATGTACCGGGCGTCGGACCGAACGCTCACGGATGAAGAGGTCAATGCTATCCACCAACAACTGGTGGAGCATCTCGTGCAACGCCTGCCCGTGGAGGTGCGCCGATGAGTGACGTCGTAGAGTCGACCGAGAAGGCGACGACGATGACGAAAGCCGACATCGTGGAGCGAATCTACGAGAAGATCGGATTCTCCAAGAAGGAAGCCTCAGAGGTCGTCGAGTCGATCTTCGAGGTGATCAAGGTGAAGTTGGAACGCGGCGACAAAGTGAAGATCTCTGGCTTCGGCAACTTCGTCGTGAACGAGAAGCGGCCGCGTAAAGGGCGCAATCCGCAAACCGGTGAGGAGATTACGATCACCGGCCGGAAGGTGCTCAC
The DNA here is from genome assembly GCA_029262315.1 of Deltaproteobacteria bacterium. Lineage (GTDB taxonomy): Bacteria > Desulfobacterota > Binatia > UTPRO1 > UTPRO1 > JAJCZP01. Next base: position 25,879 of record JAJCZP010000251.1, read on the forward strand.
CTTCAAGGCGAGCCAGGTTTTAAAGAAAACGATAAATCCTTAGCGCTTACCGCCTTTGGCTCTCGCATTCAGGCGGACGACGCGCGGCGTGGCGTGTTGCCGGCGCGGGCGCTGTTCGGCCATCAGATGCTCGTACTTCATACGGAGCAGGGCGTCGCGCATGCAGTCGGGATCGATGCCCAACCCGTCGCAGACGTTGTTGAACGAGAACGGCCAGTTCCAGTCGCGCGTCCGGATCCACTGCTCGGCCTGGCGGGAGAGCATGCGGGGCCGCGCCCGGGTCGTGCGAAAGTACTCTTGAAAGCAGCGAATGGCATCCTCGAGAATGGCGAGCATGAGTGCCTTCTCGGGCGAGAAATCGCTGTCGCCTCTGGGGCCCTCGAAGAACTGCTGCGGGAGGATGACGTCGGGTCCCAGAATGTCGGAAAGGCTGTCACGCACCTGCAGGCGCTTCGGCTCGGCCATCTCGTTCGTGAGGAACTCGACGGAAGCACTCTCTCCAGCCTGACTCTTGATCATCTCGCCACTCCTCTCTCGCGTCGGCCAGGTAGTGGCCTCGCTGGCCCGTCCATTGGGCACGGGGACAGAAAAGCAAACCGGGGGCCATCAGGGGCGGCGGCGGTAAGTCCACGTAGGGCCGGGCTTAGTGGCGATACTGACGTGGCAAAGCATCCGCGAAGCGTAACAATTTTGACACCCAATGGACGTTTTCGTCACGGCGCCGTGCCGCGCTCCACTGAGTCATTTCTCTGACGCGGCGACCTCGTTGCCACACTAGATGTGGCATGGTACGCGTCCGACCACTCGGGGCGTGGCGCAGCCCGGTAGCGCACACGCTTGGGGTGCGTGTGGTCGCCGGTTCAAATCCGGCCGCCCCGATTGTCACAGGAGGCCGCGGGTGTAGTGCCCGCGGCCTCGCTGCGTTGTGACCAGCGGTGCCCAGCGTTGTCACCACGGTGCCCATGGCATAGCGTGCTCGACGCCGTGATCATCCTGGTCAGCAACGACGATGGTGTGAACTCTCAGGGCATCCACGCGCTCGCCGCGGCAGCCGAGTCCCTCGGCGAGGTGTACGTCGTGGCACCAGATCGAGAGCAGAGCGCGGCCAGCCATTCGTTGACGCTCCATCGCCCGTTGCGTGTGGAGGAACTCTCACCGCGCCGCTTCGCCGTCGATGGGACGCCCACCGACTGTGTAAATCTGGCGGTGTGCGGTCTCCTCCCGGAGCGCCCTGGACTGGTCTTGTCCGGGATCAACAAAGGCGCGAACCTCGGCGACGACATTACCTATTCGGGGACGGTCTCGGCCGCGATGGAGGGCACGCTCTTCGGCATCCCGTCGATCGCCGTCTCTCTGGTCGCGGGCGATGCGTACGATTTCGGACCCGCCGCGGCTTGTGCGGCGGCGTTGGCGCGTCGGGTGCTCCAGGCGCCGCTCGCGGAACATACCCTGCTGAATGTCAACGTTCCGGCCGTGCCGCGCGCCGAGATCACCGGGTGCTACGTGACCCGACAGGGCAAGCGGCGGTTCAGCGACGCGTTCGTGGAGAAGCGCGACCCCCGGGGGAAGAAGTACTATTGGATCGGTGGGGGGGAGCTTGGGTTCGTCAACGAGCCCGGGACGGACTTTGCCGCGATCCATGCCGGGGCGATCTCGATCACCCCGATTCATCTCGATCTGACCCACGTGCCGTCGCTGGACGCGCTCGGCCATCTGGCGTTGGAGTGGCCCTGACCCACGCGTCCGGCCGGCGGCTCTGACCCGCAGGCCCGGCCAGCTGTGCCGGGTCGAAGCCCCGAGAATTGCAAACTCTGGCCCGAATCCGTAAGAATGAGGATGGGTTGACGGCGCACGGTCTCGTCGCTGCGACGGGCAGGTGCGGCTGAGGATGTCGAGGATGGCGCCTGCCGAGTTCGGTAGGCTGGAGGTGGCCGTGAGGGTGGTGCGAGGGTGGTGGCCGGCAGGCCAAGCACAGGCGTGGGGGCCGGCAGGCCGAGCGCAAGCGTGGGGGCCGGCAGGCCAAGTGCCGGGATGGTGGCGAGCAGTCCTAGTGATCGGGTTGCTGGCGGTTGGGGGCTGTGCCAGCACGGTGTCTGCTCCGACGCCGCCGCGCCAGGGACTCCACCACGAGGTGCGGAGCGGTGAAAATCTGTACCGGATCGGCAAAGCGTATGGCGTGTCGCATCAAGAGCTTGCCAGGGTGAACGGCCTCGCGGACGCCGATCATCTGTTCGTAGGGCAGAGGATTTTCGTGCCAGGGGCCGCGCGCGCCCTGCCGGTTGGCGTCATCACGGCGGAGCGGGCCGTGCCCGATGCTCCGGGCGCGGGGGAGTTGCCGCGTGGAGAAGGGGTGTTCGTCTGGCCGCTGGCGCGGGGCTCGGTGACATCGCGCTTCGGGCCCCGTGGCAACAGTCATCATGACGGTATCGACATCGGGGCGCCCATCGGCACGGTGGTTCGGGCCGCCCGTGACGGGACGGTCGTCTACAGTGACGTCCTCCGAGGCTACGGCAACGTCGTGATCATCGAGCACGTCGGAGGATTCGTGACGGTCTATGCGCATCACTCCGAGAACCTGGTGCGTGAAGGTCGTCGGGTGCGTCAGTCGGAGGTGATTGCTCGCGTCGGGCGGACCGGACGTACCACGGGGCCGAATTTGCACTTCGAGATCCGCAAGGACAACGTCGCGCGTAATCCGGTCTATTTCCTTCCGACCGAGACTGCCACACATGAAAAGGATCCTTCGACATGACGCTCGAGGAGCTCAAGACCTACGTTCGTGACATTCCCGACTTTCCCAAGCCGGGCATCGTTTTCAAGGACATCACGCCGCTCGTTGGCTCGGGGCCGGCATTGGCCGAGGTCGTCGGTCGAATTGGAGACCGGTACCGCGGTTCGATCGATACGGTGCTTGGGATCGAGTCACGTGGCTTCATCGTGGGCGCTCCCGTGGCGCATCGTCTGGGCCTCGGGATGACGGTTGTCCGGAAGCCCGGCAAACTCCCGGGGGATACGTTGGCGGCCGACTACGAGCTCGAGTACGGCACCGACCGGCTGGAGATTCACCGGGACGCGTTCGGGAAGAAGAGCAGGGTGCTCATCGTGGACGATCTATTGGCGACGGGCGGGACGGCCTCGGCCGCTATCGAACTCGTGCGCCGGTTGGGCGGCGAGGTCGCGGGGTGTGCCTTCATCATCGAACTCGGCTTCTTGAAGGGACGGCAGCGATTGGGCGATGTCGAGGTGTTCTCGCTTCTGGGCTACGACGGAGAATAATTCTCCTGCAGTCATCCGCCGTCCGTCTGGTGTACGCTGAGGCTTGATGCGACACGCAAGCAAAGTCGGACGGGAAGGCGATCGTCGTGCGCTCCGCATGGCGCTGGCGCTGACGGCGTCCTTTCTGGGCGTGGAGATCGTCGGCGGCATCCTGGCCAATAGCCTGGCGTTGCTGAGCGACGCGGCGCACATGTTTACCGACGTGGTAGCGCTCGGGCTGGCCTCGTTCGCGGTTCGGATCGCCGAGCGCCCCGCGACCGATACGAAAACCTATGGATACCACCGCGCCGAGATTCTGGTGGCGCTCCTGAACGGTTTCGTTCTCTGGGTGATCGTCGCCGGGATCTTGTGGAAGGCGTGGGAGCGGCTCCTCGATCCCCCCGAGGTTCTCGGCGGTAGCGTCGCCATCGTCGCAGCGGTCGGGTTGGTGGTCAACCTCATCGCCGCCCGGATGCTCTCCAACGCGGCGTCCCACAACTTGAATGTGCGAGGTGCCTTGCTGCATGTGCTCGCCGATGTCTTGGGGTCGCTTGGCGCGCTGGTGTCCGGTGGGGTGATTCTGATGACGGGATGGACCGGGGCGGATGCCGTGGCCAGCGCCGTCATCGGCGCGCTCGTACTCTTCAGCTCGTGGACACTGGTGCGGGAGGCCGTGGACATTCTGATGGAGGCCGTGCCCCGCCATATCGACCTCGAGGAGCTTCGGCGTGCGCTGGAGGATGTGCCGGGGACCAACGAGGTCCACGACCTGCACGTCTGGAGTCTGACGACGGGTCGGTACGCGCTTTCGGCCCATGCCGTGATCGCGGAAGGCACGCCCGGAGACCACGTGCTCGCCGAGATGACGGAACGCCTGGCGACGCAGTTCGCGATCGACCACGTGACGATCCAGCTCGAGGGGCGGAGCCGTCGGCACGCCGAGCCGGCGCACTAGCCGCATGGCCGGGACAGGACAGTAGCGCAGGTGCACGCCGGCTCGACGTTGTTCCTCGACGTGGGAACGCAGCACGATCTGTGGCCCGGAGGCCTCTGGCCGCTCCTCGACGAGCCCGCGTGCGACCAGGTTCGGCTGCTGTGCGCTCTCGGGTGCACGCTCGACGTTCGTGCGGGCGGGATCTGCTGCGCGCACGAGATCGAACCCGCGGGCCGACCGACGCACTGTGTGACGGGTACCCACGGTGCCGAACGGGTGGAGGCGTGTGCGGCGCGCCTGCCTGTCCGCCTGTTTTCCCTGGAGAGCCAGGAGCGTCCTGCGGGTCGTGCGTACACGAGCTACCTTGGGTCGGGGTGTGCGGTTGCGATTGCCACGGCACCGTCGCAGCAGGCGGTATTCGCGCACCTGATCGCAGGCGTACGGGACGCCGTCGTGTTTGGTGCGGGTATCGAGTTCGGAATCGCGCACGTCATCGAGGCGCTGCTCCTGGCGCGGGTGCGTACGCACCTTGCGATCGATGCCACAGGTGCCGCCGATGCGGCGCATGCGCAGACGCTGCTCGAGGGGTGGAAGCGCCGGGGCGTCGACGTGTTGACCACGGCCACCGTCGAGCGCTTGCTTCGTCGATCGTCGGGCCACTGAAATTGACACGGCAGGAGCCGCTGCCTATCCTCGCGATCAGTGTCTACTGAGAACCCGAGTTTTCGGGCCATGATGAACGAGGTCGTGGCGTATGGCAGTTGCTGCGAATGCGGCTCGTGTGTCCTCGTCTGCCCGCACAACGTCATCGACTATGTGGACGGACAGCCGAAGCAGGTGGCCAAAAAGACGGCCGAATTCGACTTCTGCGGCATCAGTCAGGGGATCGGCTGTGACGTCTGCGCCCAGGTCTGTCCGCGGCTGAATCCGCGCGAATTCGAGCTGGCCGATCTGCTCTATGGCGCCGACCAGCCGTACAAGGGCGCTTTCGGGGTGTATCGGCGCGTCGTGGTCGCCCGCTGTACCGACAACAACATTCTCGATCGTGCCCAGGACGGCGGGGTCGTCACGGCGATGCTCCGGTGGGGGCTCGAGCGGGGCGAACTCGACGGCGCATGTGTGTCGGTCGCCGATCCCGATCAGCCCGCACGCCCGATCCCGAAGATGCTCACGACCGCGGACGAGGTCCTGACGAGTGCGGGCTCCTGGTACACCTACTGCCCGAACAATCTCGCGTTGGAAGACGCCGAAAAGCTCGGTCTCGAGAAGGTCGCGTTTGTCGGCGTGCCCTGTCAGGTCACGCCGGTGCGGAAGATGCAGCTCGTGGATTCCGCATATCTCGACAACGGGAAGAAGAAGGACAAACACATCGAGCGCCAGACGAAGTTCCTGAAGGGTTACGGCGCGCGTGTGAAGCTGACGATCGGACTCCTCTGCACCGAGGTCTTTACGTATGAGGGGCTGATGGTCGACAAGATCCAGGGCCAGATGGGCATCCCGCTCTCCGACGTCCAGAAGTTCAACGTCAAAGGCAAGGTGCTGATCTACAAGAAGGACGGCACCCGGGTCGACATGCTCTTGAAGGACGCTCAGGAATACGCGCGGCCGGAATGCCACCATTGCGGGGACTTCTCGGCCGAGCTTGCCGACATTTCCTGCGGTGGCGTCGGGGCGATGGATTGGACCATCACGGTGCTTCGGACGCCCCTTGGCGAGGATCTCTTCAATCGCATGGTGGCGGAAGGGCTCTTCGAGGTACGACCCATCGAGGAGTTCGAGAAGTCGATGAAGGTGATGCTCCGCTTGACGGATCGGCAGCACAAGCGCGTGCCGGTTCCTCCGGGGCAGGACGAGTCACGCGTCCGCGCGGTCTGAGGAGGAGGCCTTGCCTGCGGGTCTAAGGAGGCTTTGCCTGCGTGGCTGAGGACTCTCCGCCGACGGGGATGAGGAGCCCTCCGCCCGCTCGCCGTCGGGCGAGGACGGGAGTTGCGAGCGGACGGAGGGTGGGCGCCGGACTCGGGTGGTAGCTGGGCGGTCCCGAGCAGGCGAGGAGCGACTATTCTGCGGTGAGAATGGCGCCGACGTCACCCGCCTTGCGGCGGCCGTAGGCGATGTCTGTCCTGCCGTCGCCGTCAGCATCGAAGCAGCGGACCGAGATGGCTTCCTGACCGATCGGGAAGACATGCTCGTCGCGCCGCCAGCCGCCGGCACCATCGCCGTGGAGCACCATGATGTCACCACTGTCGAGGCTCGCGACGGCGGCGTCACGGAACCCATCGTTGTCGAAGTCGCCGGTGCAGATATCCCGCGGCGTTTCGCGGCCACGCACATGGACGTCGGCGGCGGGGCCGAAGCCGCCCGTGCCGTCGTTCAGGAACGTGACGACACTGCCGAGGCGGGAGTCGTTCACGACCTTCTCGTTCGTGAGTACGATGTCGGGAATCGTGTCACCGTCGAGGTCGTCGATGGCAACCGCGGAGGGTCGGAGACCGGCGCTCGGATAGTCGGTTCGTGCGTAGCTACCGTCCGGTTGCGAGAGCAGTACCGTGAAGGAGTCGGCGCTCCGGTTCGCGGTGACGATGTCCAAGGTGCCATCGCCGTTCAGCTCGCCGAGCGCCACATCGCGCGGCTCTTCGCCGACATCCAGCGAGCCCGGGGTGACGAGCACGCCACCCACGTTGATGAACAAGGTGACCGTCGAGCTTCCCGACTGGCTGACGGCGATGTCGGGACGGGTGTCACCGTTGATGTCGCCAGCCGCGAGTGCCGGAGCGCCCATTCCCAATGCCGAGAGACGGACCGGGGCGAGCGCGGGGAGCTGGCGCTGCCCGAAGTTCATGAAGATGCTGAGATCGTTCGAGCCCTCGTTGGCGATCACGATGTCGTTGATGGCGTTGCCATCGAGATCGACGAGCGCCATATCCGAAGGCTTGGCGCCGGTCTCGAGTGTCACCCGCGAGCGCTGCGAACGCTCGGGATGGCGGAACACGACGGTCCCTCGGTTGTCGCGCCGGCTGATGCCGACGAGGTCGACCGAGCCGTCGCCATCGAGATCAGCGGCCGCTGCGGCCCGAACCTCGCGGCCCACTGAGCCGTCGTTCGGAAGTGCGCTGTCGCTGAACTCGCCATCGCCGGTGCCGTAGAGGGTCCGACAGGTCGGGTCGTAGTCCGAGTTGCAGTTGACGATATCCTGGTGCTGATCCTGGTCGAGATCCAACACGAACACGTTCCGCGGGTTGTCCATCGCCAGGGCGCTGCCACCGGTGAAGACACCGATCGCGGAGCCGTAGTGCAGCGAGACGGACGAGCCACGTCGCTTGCGAGTGCTCGCCACGACGTCGAGCCAGCCATCCTCGTTGAAGTCCGCGGCACCCAAGGTCGCCAGATTCCGGTCTGCCGCGACGATCGTGCCGGGACGCGCCGGGCCCGCACCGTCGTTGTAGAGGATCGTCCAGGACTTCTTGAGGCCGATCGCGAGATCGAGCCATCCGTTGTCGTCAAAGTCGGCGACGAGCATCGGTCCCGAGAAGCGGAGGCCGGGGTTGATGGCGACCGGGAGGAACTCGCCGGTGCCGTCGTTCACGAGCAGCTGCAGGTTGCCGTTGCGGCGGCTCTTCGGGATGAAGGCGATGTCCGGGAACCCGTCGCCCGTGAAGTCGGCGACGGCGGCCGGCGCGCGGCGCTGCGTGCGTCCGAGAATCCGCACATCGCGAAAGCGGCCGGTGCCGTCGCTGAGAAGGAGCGTGACGTACGACTGCTTGTCGACGATGAGTAGATCGTTGAAGCCGTCGCCGTCGAAGTCCGCCGCCGCCAGGTACACGAGGCTACCCTTGAGCTCCGGCAGGCAGGTCTTGCTACAGCCGTCGCGACGCTTGAGGTTACCGTCGTCGCAGACTTCCGGTCCGGCGACGACGCCATCGCCACACACGGCTTCGCCACTGATGTCGATGGGCGCGAAACCGTTGCCCTCCGTACCGAGGAGGATCTGCAGAGGAAATCCGCGGCGGATCTTGGTGGCGACTACGGCGTCGAGGAGTCCGTCGTTCGTGAGATCGGCGAGGAGGACGGTCTCTGGGGCATCCGGGAGCGTGACGAGCGGAGTGATGCTCAGGGACTCGAGGCTATCCTGCTCGACCAGCGTCAGCGTGCGGGCGCTCTCGTCGACCGTGAGGAGCTGCAGGCGGGTGCTCTCGGGGTCGTTCGAGTCGAAGAGGACAACCCGGCTGGCCGTGCCGCCCACCGGGTTGAAGGTCTCGGACGAGACCGCGGGGATCGGAATCGGGAACTGGGCGGGACCGGTGGCGAGGTAGACCTCGACACTATGGCTCTCGCCGTAGGCAACGGCGAGATCGACGAATGCGTCTTGATTCAGGTTCCGGAGGGTCAGCGCTTCCGCGCCGGCAGGGACCGGGAAGGCATCCAGGAAGGTGAAACTACCGGTGCCCGTGCCGAGGTAGAGGCTGATGACGGCTTCGGTCGACAGAATCGCGAGATCCGGGCTGCCGTCGGCATTCAGATCGGCGCTCGCGACCCCGCGTGCGGACGCGACGGGGCGGGTGGCGCTGAAGGGGCCTGGGACGTCGTCCGCGCGGGGCGCCCCGAAGAGGATGTCTACGTGCGGCGCGTTGACGCCGACGACGATGATGTCGGCCAGGCCGTCGAGGTCGAAGTCGGCGACGTCGGCATCCAACGGATTCTCCATGCCAATGCGCAGGGTGGCAAACAGCGGCAGCGAGCTCGAGCCGGTGCCGAGCGCGATCGTGACATCGTCCGACCGCGAACCGACGGCGACCATATCGACGATGCCATCGCTGTTCAGGTCGCCGGACGTGAGGCCGGCGGGAAGCAAGCCGGCCGGGATCGTTCCGTGCTCGACGAACGATTCCGCCTCGGTACGACGGTGAATCGTGAGCACGCCGTCGTCGCGGTTCACGGTCGCGATATCGATGAGGCCGTCGCCCGTGAGGTCAGCGCAGATCGCCCCGGACGGCTGTGACCCCGCGGTGACGGTGCTACCGAAGTCGAAGCTGCCGAATCCGTCGTTGCGGAGAATCGTGACGTCGCCTGACCCTTGGTTCGCAGTCATCAAGTCGATCGTCCCGTCGCCGTCGCAATCGCCCGCGAACAGCCCTTTCGGGTTGACGCCGACCGGATACGCAGTGCCGTCGTCAAACGCGATGACGTTCGCGCGCGCCAGCGTTACGGTCAATGCCAGTATCGCCGCGGCAACACTGAAGCCGAGTGCCCATGCGATGCTCTGATTGCGAACGCGCTGACATACGCGATAGCGTCGTCCTGATCCACTGCCTCGCCCGAGATCCGTGGTGGAAAATATGTTCGCCATGCGCCCAGTCTCCTCAAGCGCGCGGGATATAGACTTCGCGATACTGCTGCGATTGCCCACGCGTCGACGGCAACTGAGCAATGGGTATGCCGGCGAGAAACTACGAATTCCGGAGCACCGCACCGTGTCGTCGCTGCATGGTTTTGCGCGCGTGCAGTGAGCGGAAAGAGAGTGCGATGTAACATCGCACGGACGCAAAACGAGGGTGCGTTGCGCGGTGCCATGGTGTCGCGCGCCAGCATGCGTTTGCGTAGCGCACCCGCGTCCACGCACATGCGCGCTCCTGCGGAGGCATTCGGGCGCGAGCGATACCGATGCCATGTTCTCTGGCATACGGCGACGCCGTAGCGGTCAGATCCGCATCCGAGTCGACGAGCGCAGTCATGTGGAGTCGCACAGGGGGCGCGCGTGGCGGCAGGAGTCAGGATGCATTCGAAGCCGTCGAGCTCGCACGCGATGCGGAACGGCTGGACCTAACGAGCCCGCATGCGACGGGGGACCGCTGGAGTCAGCGAGCTTGTATTCGACGGGATGCGGCAGGGGTCGACGAACTCGTACCCGGAACGAGCAACGCCCCGGGACGGTTTCGACACCGTTCCGGGGCGTTGATGAGGCGTGAGATGCGACCGCGTCGTTACGGGCAGACGCAGGCGATCGGGAGACCGCAGCTGCCGCTGTCGGGGTCGCAGATGTCGTCCGTGCAGGGGTTGAAGTCATCCGCGCACACGACAGGTCCTCCCGAGGTGCACGTTCCAGCCGCACATATGTCATCGGTGGTGCAGAGATCCCCATCGTCGCAGGGGTCGGTGTTCGCCAGGCCGCAGGTGCCGCTCAGCGGGTCGCAGACGTCATCCGTGCAGGGATTGCCATCGTCGAGACAGACGGTGGGCATGCCGCAGGTTCCGGTGAAGAAGTTGCAGATATCCTGCGTGCAGGCATCGCCGTCGTCTCCGCAGACCGTCGGAGTGCCCGGGATGCAGGACGGCGGATCGGTTTCGACGCACGAGCCGACGCTCGTCAGGACGCAGGTGCCGTCCGGACAGTCGATCGGGCCGGTGCAGACGCCGCCGTGGTTGCCGCCATTGAGGCACTGGTGGAGATTCAGGCACTCGGGTTCGGTGGCGCAGGCGCTGCCGGCGTTGGCACCGCCGACGCAGGTCATGCCTGGAATGCCGCCGCCACAGACGTCGCCCACGGTGCACGGGTCGGCATCGCTACAGGGCTGGCCGTTGACGGCGCAATCGTCCGGAGGGAGTGGAAGCGTGAAGATGGCTTGTACGCAGACCGGTGGGTCGACGAGGTCGCAGGAGCCGCCGCCGTCACAGTCGAGGCTGTCGACACAGCTGTCGCCGGCGTCGTCGCCGCCGATGCAGCGCCGTTCGTCGGTGCCGCCGGAGCATGCCTCGACGCCGCGGTCTGAGTTGGCCTGTGCGCCCGGGTACGTGAGGCAGACATGGACGACACCGGGCTGGTTCTGCAGGGTGAGGCCGGTGTCGGCTTCGAAGCGCGTGATGTCGCAGTTGGGATCGGTATTGGTCCAGCCGTTGCTGACGACGGCCCCGTTGGTGGGGTCGAGGATCCGGAAGTTGGTGAAGGTGCCGTCTGGAACCGGATTGCTGAACTCGTCACTGACGGTCGCGGCGATGATCGTGGTGAGGGTGTTGTCGCCGTTGTCGCCCGAGCCATTGATGAGCAGTGCCATGCCGAGATTGTTGGGCTTCCCTGGGACCGGGGTTGGCGTGGCCGTGGGTGCCGGGGCCGGCGTCCCCTGAATCGGGGCCTCGATGAGTGGGAACGTGTTCACCAGGAAGAGCTGGGGCGCGGTGTTGCCGTTGCCAACGAAGTCAGCAGAGCTGACAAACGACGTGAACAAGAACTGCGCCGTGTGCTGGGAGTCGATGCTCTGTCCGTTGGTGATCCGGATGGCGCCCTGTTCGGTGTCGAAGATGTAGATGCGATTGATGCCGGGGGCGGCACCGGTCAGGCTGGCGCTCGAGCGGAAGAAGACGCGGTTGCCACGCCGGCCGTTCGGCTCCGGTCCGATGCTGTCGCCATCGGTCCCGAAGGTGAGCTGGTCGAGGACGTAGGGGAACTGGTTGATATGGAGGCGAAAGATGTTGTGGACGCTGTTACCGTTGGCGAGGAGGTCCGCGTTCGACTGGAAGAAGATCACCAAGCCGTCGCGCGAAAAGACTGGATCCTGACTGTCGCCGGCGCCGAAGGTCAGCTGCTCGGTAGTACCGTCGTCGAAGTTCTTCAGGAAGATCTGCGACGCTCCATTCGCACAACCGTTGCCGGCGGCGTCACCGGTCGAGTCGTACACGACGCGTTCGCCACGGCGATCCGGTGAGGCATTGAAGGCGATCTCTGGAGTGACGAGCTCGAGGCCGGGATTCGAGCCGAGTGGGCACGGGTACCCAAGGCAGCCGCTCTTGAGGAGACGGCGCGGCTCGGAGCGATAGACGTGGGGGCCGGGCACGACGCCTTCCGATGTGAGGTCGATGTCGGAGTTGAAGATGAGGAATTTCCCGGTGCCGCTGAGGGTCGGGTTGTAGCCTTGCCCAACCCCTTGGGTCACCTGGAAGAGCGGGATGATGCCGCGGCGCCAGCGAACGCGCCGTGCGGCGAAGAGCTGCCGGCCGGTGCTGCCGTTCTGCAGCAAGTCCGCCTCGGACTCGAACGCGAGAATGCGACCGCGCTTGGCCGATGTCGGATTGAAGCTGCCTTGCTGGCCGAAGGTGAGCTGGAAGAGGCCGAGTTGGTTGCGCTTCACGCGGGGCGTCAGGTCGAAGAGGAAGATCTGCGGGGTCGTGTTGCCGTTTCCGAGCTGGTCGCCATCGGAGTGAAAGAGCACCGCCGTCGAGTTGAACGCGAACTTCGGGTCGCCGAGCTCCTGGGATGGAGCAGGCGTAATTTGGATCACGAGAGGCGTATTTCTGTGCAGGGCATCGACGATGCCAACGCACACGGCGCCCGCGATCAGGCAACCGACGAACAGGCGCAGGGTGATGCGATTCATGGTGTCAGCCTCCGGGCGATAGACTCGATACGAACTATGGGACGACGTGCTGCGTGGGGACGACGTGCTGCGTGGCGGTTCACTGCAGATCTCCTGTGAGCACGGCGCCGACGTCGGTGCCGCGCCGCCGCCCGAAGGCGATGTCGGTCAGGCCATCCCCGTCGGCATCGTTGCAGGACACGGTGCTGACGGGTTGGTTGGCCGGGACGCAGCGACGATCGCCGTTCCAGCTCCCGGCCCCATCGCCGTGCAACATGCTGATGTCGCCGGTGCCCACGCCGCCAATGGCGATATCGCGCGCGCCGTCGCCGTCGAAGTTGCCAACGCACATGGTGGTCGGGGTCTCGCGGCCGTGGACGACCACTGGTGTGGATTGGGTCAGGGATCCCGTCCCGTCCGCGTTGTTCAGGAAGGTGACGACGCTCCCTTCGGTCGCGGCGGGTGCATGCTGGCCGTTCAGAACGACGATGTCGTCAAAGCCGTTGTCGTTCATGTCGAGGGCGACCACATCCCAAGGCTTGGAGCCGCCCGAGGGGATGTCGGTGCGGGGCTCGTAGTCGCCAGTCGGTGTCGACAGGAAGACCGAGATGGTGTCGGCATCGCGATTGGCGGTCACGATGTCGAGCAGCGCATCGCCGTTCAAGTTGGCCAGGGCGACCCCACGAGGGCCGGCACCGGTTTCGAAATTGACCATCGCGGCGAAGCCAGCGCCTACGGTGTTGATGAGTACGGTCACGCGCGGATCGTCGGCCTGCGACACGGCGACATCGAGGGTGCCGTCGCCATTGGCATCCGCGATGTCGAGAGCGATCGAGCCCGAGCCGCCCGCGGGCAGCTTGATGCGCGCCAAGGTGTTGAACTCGCGATTGCCCGCGTTGGTGAAGATGCCGACGTCTTGCGAGCCCTCATTACCAACAACGATGTCGGCGAGATCGTCGCCATTGAAATCCGCGATCTTGAGGGCGCTTGGCTTGGTCCCCGTATCGAGGATGACGGTCGAGGGGGTCAGGCCGCCGAAGTGGATCTTGCCCAGGCTGTCGCGGCGACTCACGCCCACGAGATCGACGAAGCCGTCGCCATCGAAGTCGGCTGCGCCGGCGCCGCGGACCTCGCGACCGATCGAGGCTTCGGCGGGCAATGGGGCCGCGCGGAACTGGCCGCCGCCGTCGCCAAACAGAATGCGGCAGGTGCCACCCTCGCCACAGGTGACCAGGTCTTGGTGCAAGTCTTCGTCGAGATCGGCAACGGTCAGGGGTGCGTTCCGAGTTTCAGTGGGAATGGATGGTCCTGCAACGAGGGCCGTTCCGGGCGAGCCGAAGAGGATGAGCGGAAGGGTGCGCCTGGACTTGAACTGCACCATGATGTCGAGCCAGCCGTCTTCGTTGAAGTCGGCCGCGGCGAAGCGGGTCGGGCCGCGGGGCGTTGCGGTGGCTGCCATCGCACCGAGGGGCGCGCCGTCACTACTATAGAGAACAGCCACGCCCTTGGTCGGCTTGCTGGAGCTCTGAAGGACGAGATCGGCGAAGCCGTTGCGATCGATGTCGGCCGCGAGCAGGGGGCCGGACAGCTTGGGCTTGGCGATCGGGAGGGCCGGCGCCACGAGGGTGAAGCCCCCCTCGCCGTCGTTGACATAGATCAGGACCGCGCCGTTCTTCTTGCGCTTGGGCAAATAGGCGATGTCGAGAAGTCCGTCACCAGTGAAGTCGGCCACGCCGGCAGTGCTCTTGCGCTTGACGGCGCCGAGCGTCTGGACCTCGCGGAGGCGTCCGTTGCCGTCGCCGAACAGGATGCGCATGATGCTCTTGGTGTCGATCATGACGAGATCGAGATTTAGATCCCCGTCGAAGTCGTGCGCTTCGAGGAACGTGATCCCGCGGGCGATCTCGGGTTGGCACGTCGGGCTGCAGCCGTCCTTCTTGGAGGTGTTGCCGTCGTCGCAGAGCTCGGTGCCCTCGGCGATTCCATCGCCGCACACCTGCGTCTCAGTTGCCTGAGGCGCGGGGTCGAAGCCGCCGCCTGAGGCCCCACTATATATGGTGAGGCCGATGTTCCGGCGGGCGCCGCGGACGACGATCGCGTCGTCCTGGCTGTCGTTGGTCATATCGGCCAGGAGAATCGCGTGCGGCTCGACTTCGACCGAGAGCAGGGTCGAGATGGTCGGTCCGCCGAGCTCCGCCATCTCGAGCAATCGGATGGAGCGGGCGTCCGGGTCGACGAAGATCAGCTGGTTCGTCTCGTCTTGGATCCGCAGCTGCGAGTTGCCGATTTCGTTGATGGAAGGGGAGACCGGGCACTGGAAGGGCTGACCCTCGCCGATGCCGCAGCCGGGGAAGCGGCCGTTCCCGAGCGCGCGGACGACCTGGACCGCGTTGGCGTCGGAGTAGGAGAGCGCGAGGTCGACGAGTCCATCGTCATCGAAGTCCGCCAGGCCGATCGCCTTCGTGGCCTCCCGCACCGGAATGCGGGTGTCGTCGGTGAAGGTGCCGTCACCATTGCCGATATAGAACGAAACAGCGGATGTACCCGCAAAGTCGCCAGCGATCTCGGCGGCGAGGAGGGCCAAGTCCGGAATGTCATCGTCGTTGTAGTCGGCCGCCGCCATGCCGATCAGACGGCCGCCATGAGGCAGGAGGGCCTCGGGCGCAAAGAAATGAAAGCCGAGGCCATCGCCGAGCAGCAGCCGAAACGACGGGCTGCCCTGGCTGGCGACCGCGATGTCCGGGAAGCCGTCTTGGTCGAAGTCGGCGACGGCGGCGGCCCGAGGCCGATTGTCCTGATTGTCGCTCGGCAGGCGGATGTCGGCGATGGTGGGGAAGCCGCCCGCGCCGTCGCCGAAGAGCAACGTGATATCGCTCGATCCCGAGTTGACGACCAGCAGGTCGGCCTTGCCATCGAGGTTGATGTCGGCACTGGTCACGGCGCGGGGCTGCGTGCCGACATCGAGCGTATCGAGTTCCGTGTAGCCGCCGGCTTCCTGGGCGGCGTAGATGGTGACCGTCCCGTTGGCCCAGCTGGAGACGGCGAAGTCCCCGAGGCCATCGCCCGTAAAGTCGGCGCAGGCGGCACCGCCCGGTTGCGGCGGGCTGGGCACGGTTGCCTGGTGGAGCAATCTCCCGGATCCGTCGTTCACGAAGAGCGAGGTCGTGTCGGCGTCGAAGCCGGCCGCGACGATGTCAGGCAGCCCGTCCAGATCGCAATGCGTGATGCTGAAGCCCTGCGGATTGTCGCCAACCGGCACCGCGGCATCGTCGAACGAGAAGATCAGCGCGTCGGCTGGGGGCGCGACGAGCACGCTACCCACGAGTCCTACGAGCCCCGCCATGGCGAGCCCGATGGCGTAGCGGGCATGCCGCAGCGCGCTCATCCCGCCATGCCGCAGTGTGCTCATCCCGCCATGCCGCTGGTCGCTCATCCGGCGACGAAGATTGCGTCCGGGGAGGGGAGTATGCGGAAGCTGAGGTTGCGAAAGCAGGGTCATGCGCCGGTATCTCTCTGGTTTCTAGTCGTTGGCTCGGAGGGTTGGAGCCCCGTGTCTCGGCCCCTGATAGAGGCGGTTGACGGTACGGGAATGCGGCCCCCGGAGAGTTGACATCGCGTGTCGTCAGGTAATGAGCAAAGGATGTGCCGCGCTATGTGTCGTGTTTCCAAGGACATGCCGTCCCCGCGACTGCGCGGGGTTGCATGAATGCAAGGCTACGTTGCCTATGTTGCCGTTCCGGAAGCGCCTGTTCGCACTGGGGAAAATACGAATTGCGAGCAAGAGTTCGCCGCGGCGCAGCACTGGGAACTCTCCATGTCGCACGCCATGCCTCGGCATGGCGTGCGGGGGGCGGGGGCCCGGTACTCGAGCCCCCGCCACGGCGCAGCGCGCTAATCGATCGTTTTCAGCTCGACGCGCCTATTCTGCGCGCGTCCGTCACCAGTGTCGTTGCTGGCCACGGGATCCGATTCGCCCATTCCCTTGGTGGACAGACGGTCGGCTGCAACCCCGGCACCGGCCAGGTAGTCCTGCACGGCCGCCGCTCGGCGCTCCGACAGGCTCTGGTTGTAGCTCTCGGCGCCGACAGAATCGGTGTGGCCCTCGACAGAGACGTTGACGCCGTCGTTCTCGCCGAGGATGCGCGCGGCTTCGTCGAGGATCGACGCCGCGTCGTCACGGATCTCGGCGCGGTCGAAGTCGAAGTTGACGCCCCGCAGGACGATCTTCTGCTTGACCTCGGGAGCTGGTGTTGGTGGCGGCGGCGGAGCCGGCGGTATCGGCGGGTCGTAGTCCCACAAACAGTGGCCGATCAGGGCGCCGATGGCGGCTCCGCCAATCGCGCCTGTGCTGATCGCGAGGGCTTTGTCTTCGTTGTCGTTACCGATATCGAAGGCGCCCGTATTATTGGCAGCGGCGCCGCCTGCGATACCACCGCCGACGGCTCCGACTCCGGCGCCAGCGAGTGCGCCTTTGCCCCAGGGTTTGTCCACGCACCGCTGCACGCTCGCACATCCTACTGCGAACGTCGCGAGCACGGCCGATGTTACCGCGAACCGCACACCCACTCTCATTAGCGACCTCCCGATCGGGCTCGACCGCGTGGTCGAGCCGAAGCATTCACATAGATACTCACGTGCACGTGCATTGGCGGGAACACCCCGCGCCCCCACGCTGGGCACCCTCCGTTAGGGAAGTATCCGAAAGTTGTCAAGAAGCGTGAGTTGACGGACGGAAGTTTGGTTCGGTCGAGGGTTTCTTCTTGCCTTTCAGGTAAAGCAAGAGTATCAAAGTCCCCTTCGCATTCACGCGAACATTTTTCCTAACACATTCGTATCAGTGTCTTACAACTGTGCATTCGATAACGCTTCCCGACTCACGGGGGCGAGGTCGAACCAGGGGCAGTGGGTTGTGTGTAGCGGCGGGGATAATGCCCGTAAGGGCGCGTTCCGCAGGCGGCATCGGCACTGTCCCCAGCTGTGCATAAGGTTGGTTCTAGACGGGGATTTTTTGACATTGGGGACGCGGGCGTGGGGGCCGGGGTCGGGGTGGACGGGGAGCACCGCAGGGCTGATCAACCGAGGGGAGATTCGGGAAGATGAGCACGCTGTGGGACCGGACGTTGGCAGAGCTTCAGCAGTCTCTGCCGAGCCAGGACTATGCTGCTTGGATCGCGTGTTTGCGCGCGAGCGAACCAGGTGGTGGAGAGCGGGATGCCGGAGAGCCAGGGATTGGCGAGACCGGTGCGGGCGAGAACCCCGGCGACCTGACGGTCGAGGCGCCGAGCGTGTTCCACCGGAACTGGGTGCGCACGCACTACTTCGATCAAATCCAAGCCACGATTCGCACCGTGGCCGGGCGGCCGGTTCCTCTGTCGCTGGCGGTGAACACGGACGTTCGGACCGTGGCCGTGCCCGATGCGCCGCGTCCGTTACGGGTGCCCAGCCGGGCGCCGAATCCTTATGCCGAGGGCCTGAAGTTCGACTCGTTCGTCGTCGGGTCATGTAACGAGCTGGCCTACCTGGCCTGCCAAGCGGCGGCTGACGCGCCGGGGCAACAATACAATCCGCTCTTCATTCACGGTGGCGTCGGCCTGGGGAAAACCCATCTGCTGCACGCGGTCGCAAACGCGGTGCGTACGAGATTCCGCAGCTACCGGGTCCTCGCCATCGGTGCCGAGTTTTTTCTGAGCGAGATGGTGCGGGCAGTCAGGCGCCAGCAGATGGAGACGTTCCACGAGCGCTTCCGACGCGTCGACATCCTGCTCGTCGACGACGTGCAGTTCATCGCGGGCAAGGAGCGGACCCAGGAGGAGTTTCTTCATACCTTCAATAGTCTTTGTGGCGCCGGGAAGCAGATCGTCGTGACCTCCGACAAGCCCCCGGCCGCGATTCCGCGCCTCGAGGGGGGGCTACGCAGTCGCTTCGAGGGCGGCATGATTGCCGAGGTCAGCAAGCCCGACCTCGATACGCGCCGACGCATTCTCGAGTCGAAGGCCTCGGCCAGTGGGATGGAGCTGCCAAGTGACGTGACCACGTTTCTGGCAGAGCGGATTCAAGCGCTGAGCGTCCGCGAACTCGAAGGAACGCTGACCCGGTTGCGGGCCATGGGTGCATTGTCGGACCGCCCGATCGATCTCGCATTGGCTCGCTCGGCCGTTGGGGCGCTGTACCCCGTGCCCCGGATCCGCGCCTCCGCGGAACGCGTCGAGTCGGTGGTCGGGAGCGCGCTCAACATCGAGCCGCGCCAGATTGTGTCCTCGGAGAGGACCGCGCGGATCGTCTTCGCACGGCAAGTCGCGATGTATTTCATGAAGAAGTTGCTTGGGATGTCGCTCAGCGCCATTGGCGAACGCTACGGTCGCGATCACACGACGGTTTTGCACGCTGTTCGGGCTATCGATGCCCGGCGGCGTTGCGACCCTGAGGTGCGGCGGTTGGTGGTGATGCTTGAGGAGAAGCTGTAGGACGTGAGGGGTAGGGGGGGCGGTACCCAGCCGCTGCCCTCAGGGGTCACATCGAGGACGATTCAGCGCAGAATCCGCGACGATGGGTGATTGCCGCGGCTGCTGGCTACTGGCAACATGGACGCACTAAGCCGTCGGGGGGTGTCATCAATGCGGGCCATGCTAGCGATTGTGATGTTGGGAGTGATCGTCGTCGGAACGCCAGCCTTTGCGGAGAATGGTCGGACCGTCGAGGTCTACCACAGCGCGGGTGAAGAGTTCGGGATGGCGTTGGGTGCGTCGCTGCTGAGTGCGCTCTATACGCCGGTGCGGTTGGTGTACGGCATCGTCGGTGCCGAACTCGGCGGGATCCAGGGCTTCCTCACCGGTGGCGACAAGCGGGCAGCGGACGGCGCGTGGCGCGTGACGGTGGAAGGCGACTACTTCATCCGCTCCGACCACTTCGACGGCTCGGAACGTTTCGAGGTCATCAATATCGACCCCGTCGTCCACGATCGCTACATCGCGGACGAACCCGACTTTTAAGGGAGCAACCGCGGCGTAGCCGCGGTTCCGCCGCTCGCGGCCACGCTGTGCGGGGGTATGAACTCGTGAGGCCCCTTGCGCGGCTGTGCCGCGCGGGGGCTTTTCGTTAGGACTCTCGGGCCTCGTCTGGATTTTCCCTGAGCCCGGTTTCTTTGAGCAGCAGACTGAGCGCTGCCGCAACGGTGACGAGGTCGCTCCGGGAGCGCTTCATGGCTTCCGTCCCTTTGGCGAGACTGATGTAGTCTTTGCGCTCCATCGTCTTGATCACGAGTGCGAACGCATCGTAGAGGTCCTGCCACGCGGCATGGTAGCGCTCGTGCACGTCGAGGACGGGCCGCGTGCGCGGATGGTAGGCCTCGATCGCGGCGAGATGGAGCTCGACATCGTCCATGACGTTGCCGAGCGTCGCGATCACGTAGTCGTCATCCACGAATTGCGACCGCTGCACTTGGCGCATGGCCGTCAGGGCCTCGATCTCGACCCGTTCCCATTGCTGGATCTTGGCGACGTACTCGAGCGCGTCCTGGACGACGGCCGGGTCGCGCGTCGGCGTGCTCGCGCAGCCGCCCGCGATCATTAACGCAACGGTCAGGGCCCACAGATGGCGATTCATATGGGCCTTCTAGCCGTTCCGGGGCGGTTGGTGAACCGCGGTCCCATGGGCCCGCAGGGCATGGCGGGGTTAGGGATTCCCCCCGCCTCCTGAGCCGGTGAACCATTGCACGAGCGCAAAGGCGTGCACAGCTGAGTCATCAGAGGTTCCCTAACGTGTCATGTTTTTTGGCATAACGGTTGCTCAAAAGTCCACGGCGTATTCGGTTTTGGAGAGTGTTCGAAGCTCCTCTTGCCCGCCACTCAAGATCAAGACCACCGACTTTCCCACAACTTAGACGGCCCGGAGATTGCCCGCATTTGTCCCTCAGGAGTGATGGTGTGCCCCGAAAACGACAAGCCAGCGGTCTAGAACCCTCTTCCGGAACGGAGGAATCCCCTAATGCGAACGCTCCCTCGTAGCCTCACCCTCGTTGCTGCTGCTCTGCTAACCGTGCTCGTCTCAGCGGGTTCGGCCCAAGCGATCTGCGGCGATACCGTATTGGATGGTGGAGAGGCTTGTGACGACGGCAATACTGTCGGCGGTGACTGTTGCTCCGCCGATTGTCTGACGCTCGCGACCTCCGGAACGGTATGCCGGGTCGCCGCAGGTGTCTGTGACATCGCGGAGACCTGTGACGGCGTGAGTGCGCTCTGTCCGGCGGACGTGATCGAGCCTGTGACGACCGAATGTCGGGCGTCGGCGGGGGCTTGCGATATCGTGGAGACTTGCGACGGCGTCGCGGTGACCTGTCCGGTGGACGTGATCGAGCCCGTGACGACCGAATGCCGGGCGTCAGCGGGGGCCTGCGATATCGCGGAGACTTGCGACGGTGTCGCGGTGACCTGTCCCGCCGATGTTCTGGAGCCTGTGACGACCGAATGTAGAGCCTCGGCAGGTGTGTGCGACATCGCGGAGAATTGTGACGGTGTCGCCGCGGCGTGTCCCGCCGATGGGGTGGAGCCCGTGACGACGGAATGCCGGGCGTCCGCGGGTGTGTGTGACATCGCGGAGAACTGCGACGGCGCGGCGGTGACCTGCCCGGCGGACGCGGTGGAGCCGGTGACGACCGAGTGCCGGGCCGCGGCCGATGTCTGTGACGTTGCGGAGGCTTGCGACGGCGCGGCAGTGACCTGCCCAGCTGATGCAGTCGCGCCTGTGACGACCGAATGCCGGGCGTCGGCGGGTGTGTGTGACATCGCCGAGAGTTGCGATGGGGCGACGGTGGCGTGTCCCGCGGATGGGGTCGAGCCGGTAACGACGGAGTGCCGCGCATCGGCCGGGAGCTGCGACATTGCGGAGAATTGCGATGGCGCGGCCGTGGCCTGTCCCGCCGATGTACTCGAGCCCGTGACGACCGAATGTAGAGCATCGGCCGGGGTCTGCGACATTGCCGAGAGTTGCGACGGCGTCGGTGCGGCGTGTCCGGCCGACGGTGTGGAGCCCGTGACGACCGAATGTCGGGCGTCAGCGGGCGTGTGCGACATCGCGGAGAATTGCGACGGCGCGGCGGTGGCGTGTCCCGCCGATGGCGTCGAGCCGGTGACGACCGAGTGCCGGGCGGCGGCCGACGTGTGCGACATCGCGGAGAACTGCGACGGCGCGGCGGTGACGTGTCCAGGCGATGCGGTGGAGCCGGTGACGACGGAGTGTCGGGCGTCGGCGGGTATCTGTGACATCGCGGAGATCTGCGACGGCGCAGCGGTGGCGTGCCCCGCGGATTCGGTGGAGCCGGTGACGACGGAGTGTCGGGCGTCGGCGGGTATCTGTGACATTGCGGAGAATTGCGACGGTGCGGCGGTGCTCTGCCCAGGCGATGCCGTCGAGCCGGTAACGACGGAGTGTCGGGCGTCGGCGGGTATCTGTGACATTGCGGAGAATTGCGACGGCGCGGCGGTGGTCTGCCCAGGCGACGCAGTCGAGCCGGTGACGACCGAGTGCCGGGCGTCCGCGGGCGTGTGCGATATCGCGGAGAATTGCG
>JAJCZP010000252.1 GCA_029262315.1 Deltaproteobacteria bacterium
TCCCGGAGGCGGCCCCGACGCACCACGCGCACCACGCGCACCGCGATCGGCGCGATCGGCGCAAGCCAGAGCAGTATGCCGCCGATCCATTCCCACCGCTCGGCCTCCGCAAGCCGGAAGGCTCCCAGGTCGACTAGGTCAATGCGTCCAGCCATCGACACGGCGTTCGCCGGAAGCGCCCGCGAGGTCAGGCGCAGCTTGAACCTCTTCTCGAAAATATTGGCTCTGGAAATACAGCGCCACATTCACCAAGCCGATTAGCACGGGCACCTCGACCAACGGGCCGATCACGGCGGCGAATGCCGCTCCGGAGTTGATGCCAAACACGGCGATGGCGACCGCGATCGCCAGTTCGAAGTTGTTGCTGGCCGCCGTGAACGACAGCGTCGCCGTCTTCGAGTAGTCCGCCCCGATTCGGTGCCCCATCCAGAAGCTGACGAGGAACATCACCACGAAATAGATCAGCAGCGGCACGGCGATCCGCAGAACGTCCAGCGGAATCGTCACGATCAGCTCGCCTTTGAGGCTGAACATGATCACTATGGTAAAGAGCAGCGCGGTAAGCGTGAGCGGGCTGATCCTCGGAATGAAGACGGTCTCGTACCACTCCTTCCCCTTCGTCCTCAGAAGCACGAAGCGCGTCAGCATGCCCGCCATGAAGGGAATGCCCAGGTACGTGAAGACGCTCGTGGCGATCTGCCCGATGCTCACGTCGACGACGCTTCCCTCGAGGCCGAAGAGCGGTGGCAACACCGTAATGAACAGCCACGCATAGACGCTGTAGAAGAGGACCTGGAAGACGCTATTGAAGGCGACCAGCCCGGCGGCGTACTCGGAGTCACCTTTCGCAAGCTCGTTCCACACGATTACCATGGCAATGCATCGCGCGAGGCCGATCATGATCAGCCCCACCATGTAGTCGGGGTAGCCGCGCAGGAAGATAACCGCGAGGGCGAACATGAGGATCGGACCGACAACCCAGTTCTGGACTAGCGAGAGCCCAAGCACACGCCAGTCGCGGAAGACGTCGCCTAGCTCCTCGTATCGCACCTTTGCCAACGGCGGGTACATCATGACGATGAGCCCAATTGCGATGGGCACGTTGGTCGTGCCGACCTGGAAGCGATTGATGAAGGCCTCGACGCTCGGCACGAAGTACCCGGCACCCACCCCGAGGGCCATCGCCGAGAAGATCCACAGCGTGAGGTAGCGGTCGAGGAAGGAGAGGCGGCGGACCGTATGCGTTTGGTGCTTCGCGGGCGTTCCCGCGTTCACCGCTGCTGGGCCTTCGATCTCAGCCATGGCGTGCCCTCCGTGCTGTCGGTGGCCAGATGGTGGCGGAAACGATCGCGAGCCGCTCGGGAACGACGTGGTAGTAGAGCCAGTTTCCACGCCGCTCGCGCTCGAGAAGGCCGGCTTCGCGGAGCACCTTCAAGTGGTGGCTCACCGTTGGCTGCGAGAGAGCCATCCGCTCGGTGAAGTGACACGCACACGCCTTGGCCCCAGGCTGGGCCGCGATGAGGCTCAGGAGTTGAACACGCGCTGGGTCTGCGAGCGCTCGAAACAGCGCCGCGAGCTTCTCCGCCTGGGCGCGCGAGAGCTCGCCGTCTAGGATGGCAGGGCAGAGAGGAACTGGAAGCTTAGGCTTCGACATCCATCTATATTGATATACTTCGATGGATGGCGCAATATCGACGCACGTCGATGCCCACCCATTCTGTCGAGTGCCGGGAGTCGTGTCACTGTCCGACGCCATTCGTCCGGGCATCGTCGAACAGGTCACGCGACACGTCGCCGTACGCGCCGTGCGTGGACCGAACCCTCGCCGTCAGCGCGCGGCAGTGCGCGGCGGATCGGAAATCTGGGGTCGGCGGGCGGCGGCTCCGAGGTCCGCTGCGGCGCGATGGAGACACGCGGTGAGCGCGTGGGCGTCGGGGATCGTTTCGCGACCAGCGATGACCGCGAACGAGACCTTGTCGGCACAGCTCCATGCCGTCACGTTGACGCCGATTCCCTCGACGATCGGCCCCACCGAGTAGAGGCTTCGCAACTCGGTTGCTGACACGTACAGGTGCTCGGCTGGACCGCGCACGTTCGACACGATGACGTTCGCGGCTGGGCGGTGATACGTGGACAGTCCCAGGCGGGAGTACGTCCGGGTTATCCAGGCGTAGGGCCGTGGAGGGAGGTACTCGACCCAATCCTGCATGATGCTCGGCCCCAATCGCTGGTGCGCGGCTTTGGCCACCTCCATCTTCTCGTGTATCGCGTGCGCCCGGTCGACCGGGTCGTCGATGTCCGTGCACAACGAGGCGAACAGGTTCGAGAGCCGGTTGCCTGCCAGCCGGCGTGGATCGTCCGCGCCGGAGGTCGCGACGGGAACCGCAGCGATCAGCGACCCGCGTACCGAGTCGCCCCGCTCCTCGAGGAACTGCTTCAGAGCACCGCCCACGATCGTCAGCACGACATCGTTCATGGTGACGCCGAGGGCCGATTTCATGGTGCGCAGCTCCTCGAGGGAAAGATCGGTCGTCGCGAACGAACGCGCCGCTGTCAGCCGGCGGTTGAGCGCGGTCTTCGGACCGTCGAACGGCATCGAGGGGCGCACCCCACCAGCCAAACGGTGGCGAACCACACGCCAGAAGCCAGCCAGTGTCCGGGCGATCAGTGGCATCAATTCGACGAGCTTCCGCAGATGATCGACGAACGCGTCGGTGAGCAGGCGCGTCTTCGTCGGCATGGGCTCCGGCTGCCAGGCGTCGTCGGCCGCAGGGGGCCGCGCGGTCTCCGGCTCGGCGCTCATGACGTTCGCGAGCATGTGTGCGGCCGCGATGCCATCGGCCAGGGCATGGTGGATCTTGGCCACGTAGGCGACCCCGCCGTCGGCCAGGCCCTCGAGCCTCCAGATCTCCCAGAGCGGATGGCGATGATCGAGCGGGTGGCTCGCGATGTCGGCGACGAGCGCGTCCATCTCCTCGCGGCCCCCTGGCGCCGGAACCGCGACGCGCCGGAGGTGGAAATCCAGATCGAAGTTCGGATCTTCGATCCAGACGGGGTGATGAAACCCGAAGGGCACCTGGACGATCCGACGGCGGAACGGCGGCAGCAGGTGCAGCCGTGCAGCGAACTCGTCCCGGAAGCGCTCGAACGTATTCTCGCCGAGCCCCGGCAGTGCGTCCACGATCGCCACCTTCAGCGTATGCATGTGGATCACCGACGTTTGCGCGTGCACGAACGTCGCGTCGAGACCGGTTAGTCGCTCCATGTCCTTTGCCCTGACTGAGTAAATCCGCTGCGCCAACCCGCTGCAAGCGGCTCGCGGCCGTCGGCGACGCCGCGATGTGCGCGATTGCACCAACTATGGTAGCCCCGGACTGACAGGTACGGCCCCGCGCCGTGTGTGACAATGGCGATCAATCTTCCCGGCAGCCACTACGCGCGATTCCTCCTCGACGTTCCCAAGCTCGCCCCCTGGGTACGAGCGAGTCCCGGGCGACTGCTCGGATTGCAGGCACGCTGGCGACCACATGACCTCGCTCTCGCCTATCAGGACGCACGCTACACGTGGGCCCAATTCGACGGCGAGGCCGAACGCTACGCGCGCTTCTTTGCGTCCGAAGGCGTCGGCAGGGGCGACGTGGTTGCGGTCCTCATGGACAACCGTCCGGACTATCTGTTCGCCGTCATGGGCCTCGCCAAACTCGGTGCCGTCGCCGCCCTCATCAATACCAACCTGGTCGGGAAGGCGCTGGCGCATGCCGTACGTGTCGCGGCCGCGAAGAAGATCCTCGTGGGCGCTGAACACGCCGCGACGATCGTGCGCGTCATCGATCAACTCGAGGGAATCCGCACCCAACACGATCTGTACATCCACGTCGACGACAACGCCGGGCCCGACGCCGACCTGTCCGGCACGATCATCAACGACCGCTTGGCAACCGCACCCCCACTCCCCGAGGGGGCGGCCACATGCGATGGCCTGCGTGGCTCGGACACCTTCTGTTACATCTATACTTCTGGGACCACCGGCCTTCCGAAAGCCGCGATCATTCGCAACCAACGCTTCCTGGGAGCGGCCATCGTCTTCGGACGCCTGATGCACCGGAGCCAGCCGGGGGACGTCGTCTACGTCGCCCTGCCGCTCTATCACGGCAACGGGTTCATGCTCGGATGGGGGGCGGTGCTGGCCACCGGGGCGACGCTGGCCTTGCGTCGCCGCTTCTCGGTGTCGGGCTTCTGGGACGACATCCGCGCGTTCCGCGCGACCTCGTTCATGTACATCGGTGAGCTGTGCCGCTACCTGCTGAACGCGCCTCCGGCCGCCACGGATCGTGACCACAGACTGCGGGTCGCCGTGGGCAATGGACTGCGCGCAGACATCTGGGAGCCGTTCCAGCGTCGGTTCGGCGTACCCGTTATCCGTGAGTTCTATGGATCGACCGAGGGCAACGCTCCGGCCCTCAACGTCGCCGGGAAGCCCGGGATGATCGGTCGCTTGCCGCGCGGCCAGGCGGTCGTCCGCTGCGACGCCACGACCGGAACGCTGCGCCGTGGCGCTGCTGGGCGCTGCGAACGCGCGATGCCGGGGGAAGTCGGACTGCTGATCGGGCGCATCTCGCCGCTCGCGAGCTTCGACGGCTACGTCGATCGTGAGGCCACACAGAGCAAAATTCTCGGCGATGTCTTCAAACCCGGCGACCGCTACTTCAATACGGGCGACCTGGTGCAACTCCATCATCGGCGCTGGCTATCCTTCGCAGACCGCCTTGGCGATACCTTCCGCTGGAAGGGGGAGAATGTCTCGACGAGCGAGGTCAGCGAGATCCTGTGTGGAGCACCCGGTGTGCTCGAAGCCAACGTCTACGGCGTGTCGATTCCTGGCGCCGACGGTCGTGGGGGTATGGCCGCCCTCAGCGTGAGCGACGACTTCGATCTCGAACGCTTCGGTGCGCACGCACGCGACCACCTCGCCGTCTACCAGCGACCGCTGTTCCTGCGCGTGCTCGGCGACAACATGCGGGTGACGGCGACCCTCAAACAACAGAAAGTCGACTATCGCGACGAGGGTTATGATCCCGCCCGCATCCGCGATCACCTGTACGTGCTCGACGGAGGTATCTACCGTGACCTCGACGCGCAGCGCTACGACCGCATCGTCAGCGGTGAGGTCGTACCGGGTTGAGCCAGCCGGCGGCCGCGTTGAAGGGACGCCCCACCAACGAGCCCAGACGACTGGCCACCGGACATGGACGCTCCCTGGCGAGTTCCGTCAAGGTGTCCTGCATCACCGTGGTGATCTCATCGTAGCAGCGATCGACGACGTCGGGATCGTCGGCCGCTTCGGCCCCGTAGCCGGTCCAGTCCAGCGGCTCGAGAAACTGCACCACGATCTTCGCCGGTAGCGGGATCGATGGCCAGCCGCCAGGCGAAATCCCCCACGGTATCTGCAGCAGAATCGGGAATGTCGTAACGCGAACGCGATCGAGGCCACAGAACTCTGCAAGCCGGTTGCCACGCGTCAGCACGATGGTCGACTCGTGGCCTCCGTGTCCGACGACGGGTACCACCGGCACCAGTTTGCGAAGTGCGAGGCGCACGAATCCTTTGCGCCCGTTGAAGTCTATCCGGTTGCGATCGGTCCAGGGACGAAACACCTCGTGCTCGCCGCCCGGGTAGACCAGCACCGCTCCGTTCCGATCAAGCGCAGCGCCGGCAGTTTCCATGTTGGCCGGGAGCTGTCCCATCTTTCGCATCAGACTTCGCACGCCCGGAATTCCGAACATGGCGTCGAACGCGAGGCCGTACAACGGACTCTCGAGCCCGCGCTCACGATACCACGCGGCGAAGAGCGCGGACGTGTCCGGCGTCAGGGTGCCCCCGGAGTGATTGCCCACGAGGAGCATCGGCCCCCGCGCGGGGAGAACCTCGAAGCCGCGCACCTCGGCATCGAAGTAACTGGCGAACAAGGCCATGTACGGAACGAAGGTCGCCAGGAATGCGGGATCGCGCTGGAACATCGGCCCGTCGATCCCGGCCTCGGCGCGCCGTGCCCATTGCGCGACCGGATCCAGGCCGCGCAGGACACGCATCACTTCGGTCGGAAGCTGAGCGAGCCCTACGTGATCAGGAACCTCGTCGGCCACGGACAAGGATTCCACCGCGTCAGGCCGCCGCTCGTCGGTCGGCCACGCGCGCGAGCAGCTTCACTGCGTCCTCGAACCCCTCGGCCAAACGCCACAGATGCGGCACGGTTTCCTTGCAGGCGAGCAATCCGACGTCGACGCGGTCCAGGTTGCTCAGCACCGTGATGTTGAGACCAGTCCCTGGTGCGATCGGGCCCATCGGATAGATCGCCTCGACGCACGCCCCCGCCATATATAGGGGCACCGGCGGCCCAGCCATGTTCGACACGATGAGATTCCACCACGGCGGCAGCCAATCGGCCACGCCCGACGTCGAGAATACGCGCGCCGCTGCCCCCATCGCCGTGGGCCATGCAAGATCGAGCCAGCCCATCAACGTATCGCCCCCGCCGACGACGAACTCGCGCTTGGCAATCTCGGCCTCCTCGTGGATGGCTTCGAGCAGGACTCCCGGATCGTCGAGATGCGTGGGCAGGCAGACCGTCATCGTCGACACCTTGTTCGAGAACTCCTGCTTCTCATCGTCGGTCTTGATCGAAACGGGCACAGCGCAGTGTAGCGGTGCCTCGGGCAAGTCGTCATCGTCGCGCAGGTAGTCGCGCAGCGCGAGGGTGCACGCGGCCAGCACTACGTCGTTCACTGTCACGCCGAACACGTTCTTGACCCGCTTGATGTCACGCAAGCTCGCGCTGGCAAACGCGACACTCCGATTGGCGGTGATCGCCCCGCTCGAACGAATCCGCGGCGCCGGGGTCACGGCCGACGCAAGCGCATCCAAAGTCGAGCTTCGCTCGCGCCGCAAGAGTGTTCTGCGGACGAAGCCCACCGTGCTCTGGGCGACGAGCGCCCCCACGGCCATCGGACTCGGCACGCCAGGCACCAACGCGCGTGCGAACAGGCCGGCACGCGTCGGTAACGCCGTTGGGCGCCACGTCGGCGGCGGCGGAGCCTCCGCCGGGCAAGGCTCGAGGTCGAGGAGGCCCGCCATCTGACTGGCACCAGAAGCCCCGTCGAGCATGCAGTGATGCATCTTGGTGACGAGCGCGACTCTGCCACCTTCAACCCCGTCGACGTAGAGCATCTCCCACAGAGGCTTTCCACGGTCGAGCGGGCGCCCCGCGAACTCGCCAACTACCCGCGCCAACTCGCGAAGGGTACCTGGAGCATCGATCGACACGCGCTGTACATGCTGCTCGATGTCGAACTCGGGATCGTCGGCCAACACCGGTCGGGCAAGCCCCAGCGGCACTTCGACGAGGCGCTGTCGATACGGCGGCATGAGATGGAGACGGGCGGCGAGCGTATCGACGAGGCTGTCGTAGTCGAACGATCTTCCCTCGGCAGTCGCCGGATCGAGGATCATCGTGCCGAGCGTGTGCATGGGCATGCCGGGGCTCTCGCCGTAGACGAACAACGCATCTTCGCCCGATAGTCGTCGCATATCGCCTCCTGTGCGCGCCTGCTGCTCGCTTCCTGTGCGCGCCTGCTGCTCGCCTTGCGTGACCGACAATGCGTCGCCGGTCGTCGTGTAGCAAGCACACGCTTCCGCATCGACCGACGTCCGGGGAACTCCTTGATGCGTCGAGGCGTCGTCCGCGACCCGCCGTACGGTCAAGGCCATCGCCTCGTCGAAGCAACGGTGGTGGGGCCCGTTCGCGAAGTGTCCGCAGCACGCCAGATCGAGCCGTCGCGCCTGCGGCAGGCGCCGCGCCACCTCCTCGATGTGCCGGCGCGGAATCAATCGATCCTGTGACGTCCACAGCCATGCTGTGGGAACCTCGAGATTGCCCAGGCGGGTCCAGATTCCATCCTCACCCCAGGCCGGATCGAGCATCATTTCACGCGTCGCTGAAATGAAATGTCGCCGTGTGGCCGGACACGACAGGTAGTAGGCGACGCGTACACTCGCGCGCGCCAGCCAGTCGTGCTCGAGACTGCCTTGCGCGTCGAGCCGATCGCTCAGCCGCTTGAGGAGCGGCCACAGAATCTCGAGTGGGACACGCTCGGCCAACTCCGGCCGGAGCAGGTGCGCAAAGCCGAGCGCCCATCGGTTGGCGACCCACGGAAGATAGGGCACCACCAACGCCAGCCCGCGAAACGCCGCCGGCTCGGTGAGAGCCGCCTCGATCGCCACCCTGGCGCCCAGCGACATCCCGAGCAGCAGCGGTGGCTCTTCGAGCCCGCGCGCGAGTTCGATGACCGGGCGCGCTAGACGCTCGGCCGTCAGCGGCTCGTTGTCCGCCTCGCTCCGCCCAAAGCCCGGAAGGTCCGCCGCCAACGTTCGCAGCCCCTGCCGTTCGAGCAACTGCGCCACGCCGGCGAACGCGGTCGATTCCAGCGCCAGCGGATGCAGCGCGATAACGGGCGCTCCCGATCCCCAGGTCTGTACGAACATGGGTGGCGAGGCGTTCATAGACGCTGCTCACTCCGATCCCCGTGCACCCGCTCCAACCACTCGTGCAGCCGGGCAGGCCAGGCGCGAATGTCGGCAAGGCCACTTGCAACCGTCAATTCGGCGTTCGGCATGATGGACGCCAGGCGTTCAGCGGTCGAAATCGGGTGTATCGGGTCGCCGCGCCACGCCAGGATGAGGGTCGGCATGTCGAGAAGGGCAATCTGGTCAGGATCCGGAAGATCCGACTGCGACGCGCCGGTGAGCGCCGTGGCCACCGCGCGACCGTCGGCGAGTGCCAGATGCCGGACGAGCGCCCGCTGCACTCGTGACACGACCGACTCGTCCCCGGCGGGCAGCGAGAAGCCACTCAGCCACCGGAACGGCCCGAGGCCGACATAGTTCACCAGGCCGGCGCCAACGCGGTAGATCAACGATTGGCGCGGACGCTTCTCCCACGCCGTGGGTGGCGCCACCAGCAGCAGGCCGCGCACCCGTTCGGGCGCCGCGTGGGCTGCGTGCAGCGACGTCGCGCACCCCATGGAGACACCGCCGAGCACCGCCCGCTCTTCCCCGAGCGCCGTCGTCAGGTCGAGTAGGTCTCGCGCCAGAGCCGGCCACCCGTAGTCGCCCGGCTCATAGGTGGCGTCCGACTCCCCGTGCCCGCGCGCGTCGTAGCGCACCCAACGCATCGCCGAACCGCAGGTCCACCAGTCGAACAGACCCACGTCGTCCTCCTGCGCCATACTCGTCAGCAGGCCGTGGCCCCAGATCAACGCCGGACCGTGGCCCCACTCGCGCACAGCGAGATTCACACCGCGTACGCGCTCCCGCCGTGCCACAAAATCCTGCCGGGCTGCGATTTCTGGATGGTCGTTTGCCAAAGCGCCTCGCCTGGAACCAGAATATCACGATCTCTTGCAACCGACGCGCCAGAGAGCGAAACAGCACCGGCTCGCCGATTCGGAAGATGCCCGGAACGCCGCCTGCGGACGAGTTGGGCGTTTCCGAATCCTGAGAGCGCGACCCACTCTCCTTCTCAGACCTGAGAACTCCACTTTGCGGTCACGGTTGTCATGCCGGAGGGTGTAAGCAGCGAGAGATCGAGGATCATCCGGGCGTATTGTGGCAAGGTCCCCATCCCGAATCACTGGCGTTCCCGCTCACGGAGCAGCGCGAGCAGTATCGGGATGACGATGCGGTCCTTGGCACGGCCGGCCGCGGTCTTGATTTCGATCAGCGTTGGCGGTGAACGACGTCGAGGTCCTGCGTCATTGCGAGCGCACCGTGCAGGATGGCGCTCGCGCCACCCACGACGATGAACTCCACCCCCTCGGCCTGCAGGGCGTCGATCAGCGCGGCGAGATCAGCTTGCTTCGGGTGCGCCACGTCGGAAACTCGACCAGAAGCGCAGGGCGTCCGCGCTCGCGCGCAATCGTTGCCAGGGCGAGAGAGAAAGCCCCCACTCGAGGAGCGTACGGTCAACGTCCTCGATGGCCTCGATCAACAGCGGATCGGTCCTCGCGACGAGGGCGCGCAGGCGCTCGTATTCACGCTCCGTGGCCATCCTGATCTCGGATTGTGCCCCTGGGAGCGCACGGTGTGCAAGGGCGCAGCCGGGCGATCCAAGCCGCCTGCTTGTCACAGGATCTCTAGTCGCCAGTCTCTGAACATCGGTTGGAAGCCTCTCTGGAGCGGAGACCTGGCGCCTGCTACTAGACGGGAGCACTGTCTCGGTTGTGGCGTTCGGGACGACGAGAATCGATGCGTCGAGAGTTCGGAAGGCTGCGTTAGTTCGAGATTCGAGGATCGTATAGATGGCCCACTCGCTGCCTCCCTTTCGACTCTGGTCCAGCACTGCTTCGTCGACTCCGCTTGTCCCTGTTCGCTTGGACGGCGGACCCACGATCTGGTGCAAGCTCGAGTTTCTCAATCCGAGCGGCTCGACCAAGGATCGCATCGCGAGCTTTATTCTCGCCAAAGCCTGGCGGACCGGCCGGGTTTCCGAGGGCTCACGGGTCGTGGAAGCGTCGAGCGGATCGACGAGCATCGCCATGGCGATGGTCTGCGCTCAACTCGGACTCAAATTCACGGCTGTCATGCCGGAGGGTGTCAGCAGCGAGAGATCGAAGATCATCCGGGCGTACGGTGGCAAGGTCACGCACAGTCCCCGCGATCAGGGGATCTTCGGCGCGCTCGATGAGGCCAGGCGACTTGCCGACGAGACCGGCGCGTTTCTGCCGCTACAGTTCGAGAACCCCGACAACGCGGAAGCCCACAGGGTGTGCACCGCCCGTGAGATCATCCTCGATCTTCCCGGCGGCACGCCGGACGCGGTCGTCAGCGGGGTGGGTACGGGGGGGACCATCCTCGGACTCTATCTCGGCTTCCGCGACCATGGCTGCGCCGCCAAGCCTTACGTGGCGCGGCCGATTCGACGGGACGAGTCCGGAGTCTTCAGCGACGCGGAGTGCGCGAGTGCCAGCTCGATGATTCCCGGAGTCGTCGAGCAAGTCTCCAAACTCTACAAGCCGGAGGAGCTCGAGGGCCTCGAGATCCTCGACATCCACGATCGCGCTGCTCTCGAATGCGCGCGCCAACTGATTCGTTGCGGCTTCCCCGTTGGGCCGAGTTCCGGCCTCAACTTCTTGGCCGCGCTCGAAGCCGCCGCGCAACTCGGAGATGCAGCACGCGTTGTCACGGTTTTCCCCGACCGGATGGAGCGCTATTTCTCCACCGCGCTCTTCGACGAGACCTGATCGCCCGCGCAATGGCTCCACGCCTCGTCTGCGCTGCGCGGTCAGCCAGTAGTCGTGGTGACTATCTCAATCGGCGCGAGTCCGTATCCGGATCCTGCTACCGCCACGCTACCAAACCACCCCGGTATCATCGGACATCACCGCGTCAACGGCCTACGTTGGAGCGCGGCCTTCTCATAGGCGTCCACGGTCAAGCCCATTCTCGCGTGCCCGAGCTGTCGTCTGGCCTACGTAGGCGCGTGGGGGTTTCCCTTGACCCAATGGTTGCCCGAAGCCTACGATCACGAGCAACGGCTGGCCCGGTGCCGATTCCGTATTCACTGCTTGGGCACGGCGGTTTAGTCGCTGCAGGTAAGGAGGAAGCCATGGACTGGGCACCTCGCCAAGCGTTTCGACCAGGGACGTGCCGATCGTCGTTCCTCGAGCGCACTGGGCCCGCGGCCGGTGCAAACCTTTCGGAAAGCGCACGTGCGCGACATCGCATGTTCGTCGCACTGCTCGGAGTGATGCTTCTCACCGCACCGGGGTCACTCCTCGCTGCCCCGGGTGACCTCGACGTCACCTTTGGGGCGAACGGGGAGGTGACGACCGACTTCGCTGGCGGGCGCGACGGGGTGGCCGCGCTCGTCCGCCAGCCGGACGGGAAACTCGTGGCCGTAGGCACGCAGTCTCTCGACACGAACACCGGCCAGGCGGATTTCGCGCTCGCACGCTACACGGCCGATGGCGTTCTCGATCCGTCCTTCGGTGCAGGTGGCCGCGCGACGATGGATCTGCGCGACGGCGACCACGTTCGGGCGTTGGTGCTGCAACCGGACGGCAAGCTCGTCGTCGCTGGCAAGACGACCATCGCGAGCATGGCGAGGTCCGAGTTCATCCTCGCGCGCTATCATCCCGACGGGACCCTCGATACATCGTTCGGCAGCGGCGGGCTCGCGACGACGAGCTTCGGCGGCAGCTTCGCTGACGGGGCAAACGCCCTGGTGCTGCAATCGGACGGGAAGCTGGTCGTAGCGGGTAGCGCGGGCGGTGACTTCGCGCTCGCACGTCATCACCCCGACGGGACCCTCGACGTCACGTTCGGAGCCTCCGGGCGCGTGACGACCGATGTCGGGGGCAGCAGCGATGGGGGCCGAGCCTTGGTGCTCCAATCGGACGGCAAGCTGGTCGCCGGGGGCGACGCGTGGGAGCCTGGAGGGGACATCTCCTTCGCGCTCGCGCGCTATGAAGCCGATGGGAGTCTCGACCCGTCGTTCGGCGAGGACGGCCTGGTGAAGGCCACCTTCGACGAGGGATCGAACCAACTACGGGGATTGGCCATCGAACCCGACGGGAAGCTCGTCGCCGTCGGCTCATTCACGGTCTTCGAGATGGCGCGCTTCACTTCCGACGGTACGCTCGACGTCTTCGGTGCCACTGGCCGAGCCACGGCGAATCTCTTGGGAAGCTCCGCAGGCGCCAATGCCGTGCTCGTGCTGCCCGACGGGAACTTGCTCGCCGCAGGGCACGCCGATGGCGTCGACAGTGATGGTGAGCGCGTACGGGACTTCGCGCTCGTACGCTTTCTCGGTGGTGATGTGCTCGTCTGCGCTCCCATGCCCCAACTCGGTTGCCGGGAGTCCACCCTGCCGCTCAAGGGGCGGCTGCGTATCAAGGACGCGCCCGCCGATTCGCGCGATCGCGTCACCTGGAAGTGGCTCAAGGGGGCTGCGACGGCCTTCGAGGATCTTGGGGATCCGTTGACGATGGACGACTACGTCGTGTGCGCGTACGACGAGTCGGGCGCGTCTTCGACGCTGCTCTCGCGCCTCGTGGCGCCGGCCGGAGGCCAATGCCGGGGCCAGTCGTGCTGGAAAGCCAAGAGCGGCAAGCGTGTAGGCTACAACGACAAGGATCGGACGCGCGACGGACTGCGTTCGCTCACCGTGCGCGCCGGGGACGACGGGAACGCGAAGGTTCTTGCGAAAGGTCAGGGCGCGCGCCTCTCTCTGC
>JAJCZP010000253.1 GCA_029262315.1 Deltaproteobacteria bacterium
GTCGAAACGTTCGGAAACTTCCTTGCACAATTGCTGGATCATTTGCGGCAGGTGCGTGCTGGTGATGACCAGGCGCTCGATCTCGTGGAGATGGGATTGAATCTGCTCGTTGGCCTGAGCGATTTCGAGGAACCAGTCCAGGCGGTTTTTCAAATTTTCCTTGTCCGCGTTGGCGCGCTGGATGATGCGGTCGGCGACGCTCAGGGTTTTGAGCGGTTGCAGAGGCAAATCTCCCGGATCGATCTCCAGAATTTTATGCAGCAGTTCCGGGTACTCGTTGAAAAATTCCGGGTGCTCGTTCAGGTAAATGGCGATTTTATCGTGGTTCATGGAAGATCCTTTTAGCGACGCGGTCGCGGCGGGAAGCGACGGAGCGGATTGAAAAACGAGGAGGGACAACTCCATTCCAGATTGTAAACCCCGCGCGAAAAAATAGCCATAAAAACTTTAAAATCAAAGGGATTTAAAAGACAGAAACTCTTAGTCACGGATAAACACAGATGAACAGGGATTTTATAAACTTGTTTTTTGGTGTCAGATTTGACACCATTAGCTTTATGAGCCTGATGACCAGACCCATATCCTGGATCAACGCCGCCCGGAAAGATTTTGAGAAATTTCCGAAAGGAGCGCAACAAGAAATACGAGAGGCGCTCACCATTGCGGCGGAGGGCCGTAAGGGAGCCTCCGCCAAACCCATGAAAGGCTTTGGCGCGGGAGTGTTTGAAATCGCTCTGAAATATAAAACCAACGCCTACCGGGCAATCTATGCTTTGCAAGTCGACGAGGATATCTGGGTGGTTCACGCCTTCCAGAAAAAATCAAAAACTGGAGCCAAGACTTCGAAGCAAGATATCGACCTGATCAAGCAAAGAATAAAGTTCTTGAAGGAGATGTTGAAATGATCCCAAAAGAAAAATTGGAATTGGTACGAGGAAGCGGAAACGTCTTTCGCGACTTTGGCGATCCCAACGCCGACGTTTTGCAATTGAAAGCTATTCTGGCCGCTAAAATTATCGGTATCCTCGACGACCGGAAACTGTCTACGCGGAAAGCGGAAAAGTTGACTGGCGTTCCACACGCCGACTTTGTTCGCATTCGCAAACCGGACCTTAAACGGTTCACCGTCGACCGCTTGATCGCAATCCTCAACAAACTCGATCAACAGGTTTCCGTGAACGTGGAGGTCCGCCCTCGAATGAAACCAAGAATGAAGACCCGATCCGAACCGGCAACGGCTGGAGTTTAAGTTTTCTGATTGGTTAACCAGCACAACTGAATTGTTTGTAATTTAGTGGATTAAAAAGTCCAAGAACAATATTTGAAAGGAAGAAGTATCGTGTTTTCAAAACCTGTTGCAACCATAACGACCGATAATCTTCAAAGTCTTCTTAATGAAAATGCCGTTGAGAATGTCCGGTTAGAATTTAAGCGCGAAATTCCTAACAAGAATGAAGTTTTAAAAAAACTAAGCTCTTTTGCTAATACGTTCGGAGGTTATTTGGTTATAGGAGTGGAAGAAGCTGGTGATGGCGTTGTTTCTGCCATCTCCGGAATAGATATTGAAAACGGTTTTAAACAAAAAATTATATCCTGGTGCTTTGAAGGCGCTTCACCACCATTAAATGCAGAAGTATCAGAAGCTATTCCATCTCCACAAAACGACAATAAATTTTGCTATGTGATTTATGTGGCCGTGAGCGACCTAGCTCCTCATTTCATAAACGGAAGGAAAGGATGCTATATCCGTACAGACGAGCATAGCCAACGCTTTGAAGCAAAGCTTGCCAAGCAAGATGAGCTTCTGGCTATGTTGGAAAGAAGAAAAAAGATAAATGAACGAAAACAACACATTCTAACTCGCGCACAAGATCGCTTTGAAACTTTTACTCATGCTAAATATTCAGAATCAGGAGGGTCCGAAACTGGTATAGGAGCAAGGTTCAGTTTGTCTATCGTTCCTCGATTCCCATCAATGCCGATAGCCACACAATTAGAGGTTCTTCGGTCTGTTGAACGTGAAACGATTCTGTGGGGAAGCGTAGGTTTCCCAGTCAAATCGAATGTTGAGAGAAACTATATCACTCAAAACGAAAGCGCCCTTGTATTAAGACCTGTATCAAATTTTTCTATTTTTGAGTTTAATATATGGGGCTTGATGTTTTATGCCACAGAAATCCAAAAAAATAATGAGATACATTTAAATCGTTTTTTGGGCCTTGTCTGCGTTTTTTTAAGACATGCCAAAGCTTTAATGGAGCGCCATAAGATGATGTTCCCTATGAGCATAGAACTGCAGTTTAAGGGAATTCGTGATGTGCCATGGAATCATGCCGGACATAATCTTCCCGCCGTAGATCGTTTCTCTTTGCTTGACGATTCCTTTCTTATTAAACTCGATGTCTCATCAGTAGATATAAGAAATCATGCCGACAGACTAGCAATGAATTTACTTGAAAATGTTTTGTTTTCGATGGATTGGTCGGAAATGGTAGAGGTGGATTCAACCCGTAAGCGCAACAGTTAGTAAAGTT
>JAJCZP010000254.1 GCA_029262315.1 Deltaproteobacteria bacterium
TGGGCCGCGATCATCGGCGGTCGTCAGCAGTGCGGTGCGGAGCGTGCCCGGGTCGAGAGGGCCGGCGGCGGCGAGGACGAGTGCGGCGATGCCGCTCACGTGTGCGGCCGCCATTGAGGTGCCCTGGAAACGTTGGAAGTCGCGGCTTCCGGGGAGCACCGTACTCAAAATGCCGTCGGTTTCGTCGTCGCCGTTCAGATCGACTGCGGTGTCGCCCCCAGGGGCGATGAGGTCGACTGCCGCCCCGAACGAGGCGTAACGCGCAGGCGCGCCGAGCGCGTCGCTGGCGGTGACCGCCAAGGTGTTCTCGTAGAGGGCCGGGCTGACCGCTACGTCACTGGCGGTGTTCCCCGCGGCGGCGATCACGAGGACGCCAGCTGCGGTGGCGGCATCGACGGCGTTGCGCATCAGGGGGTCGTCGCCAAACGCGACCAGGCTCAAATTGATGATGGCGGCCGGGGCGTCGGGGAGGCGCCCCGATACGTTCTCGAGGCCGGCAGCAAAGCGAATCGCCTCGGCGATGTCGAACGTACTGCCGCCGCCGACGCCGAGGACGCGGAGCGGCATGACCCGGGTTCTCCAAGTCACCCCTGCGACGCCGCTCCCGTTGTCGGTGGCCGCGGCGATCGTCCCGGTCACGTGCGTGCCGTGAAAGCTGCCTTCGAGTGAGGAGCCGGGAAGGTCGCCTGGATCGAACGGGTCCGGATCGAGGCCATCTCCGTCATTGGCGCGGCGGCGATCGCTGATGAAGTCGTAGCCTGGAACCAGACGCCCCGCGATGTCGGGATGATCCGACCGCACGCCGGTGTCGACGACAGCCACGATCACGTCGTCGTCACCGATCGAGAGGTCCCAGGCGGCGTCGAGTCCGATGGCCTGATAGTGCCACTGCCGCTCGAACAGGGGGTCGTTCGGCATCCGGGCCGCGCGCGCGATGTAGTTCGGGTGGGCCCAGGCGCCGCCAGGATCGCCGTTGACTCGGGCGATGGCGGCGCGCGTTCGCTGGCGCAGCTCGCCGTAGGCGCGCTTGGAGTCGACGACAGTCCCGCGCCCCGCCGTTTCGACGTGGACGCAGAGCGTCGCCCCGGAAGGTGCGACGAGCCTGGGCCGCCAGGTGTCGGCGATGTTGACGGCGGTCAGTGCGCGGTACGCCTGCGGGGACGTGGACGCCGCAGGTTGCACGACCTGAACGATCATCTCGCCGGGGACGAAGTCCGGCTCGTGCCCGGTGTAGATCCGTGGCTCGATGGCGCGCGCGGGGGACGCCCCGGGGCCGGCCGTAAGCTGGGGCGTGTCCGGATCGAGCGGGGCGGTTCCCGGATCCGCTTCCCTGGCACGGATGGTGAGTTCGTAGTCGGTCGGCGGGGAGTCGGTGCTCGGCGTGACCGCGATGTGGACGGCGCGTGCGCGATCGTGCGGATCGACATCGATCCGGCAGGTCTCACGCCTCGATACGGTGCTTTCGCAGGTGAGTGCGCCTGCGGCCGCGGAGTCGGTGACGAGAAGATCGACATCAGCGTCAGCGCGGAATCGCAGTTGCAGGTCGAGAGTGATCGGCGTGTCGATCTGGACGACGTAGCCGTCGAAGGGATCCGTGCTGGGGTCGATGGTTCCCGCGACAGCACGTGTCGTCCCCGAGCGGACGTGGCCGAGAGGATGAGCGAGGCTGGCGAAATCGTTCGGCTCGCGCTCCCGCGTTTCAGGGGTGGCGGTTCCGTCGATCAGAACACGTCCGGTCACGGAGCCACGCCCGCAGCGTTCGGCGATCGTCAGGCCGCTCGCCTTCCGGAGAATATCGAGCGCATCGCGTTCGGTGACCGTGCCGCTACCGTCCGTGTCGCAGGTCACGACCTTGCACGGGCTCGGCAGGTTTGCAGCCCGCCGGAACGCCAGGACGGCGTCGGTATCGGTGACGCGGCCGTCCGCGTCGGCGTCTCCGCAGATCTGCGCGCTAGCCGGGGCGCCGGCTAGGAGCAGCCATATCGCCGCGACGCCCAGCGTGATCCTCCCGGGTGTCGTTCGCGGCGTGCGCATCGTGACAAGGCGAGCCCCGACGCCTGCGGGCGTCCGGGGCTCGCGCTTGAAGTCAGGGTTGCGTGGGGGTGAACGTGAACGGGATGCTCTGCGTGAACATCGGGCCCGTCTGGGACGGTGAGAACGTTCCCGTACGGGTCAGGCTCGTCCCGCCGTTCGCGGCGCCCCCGTTGAGGTTGATGACGACCGTCCAGTCCGCGGGGACCGGTGTGGCGCAGTTGCTGAAGTACGTCACGTGCCCCATGTACTGCCCCGCCAGCGGCTCACTGCCATCCGGGTAGGTGATGTTTTCGCTGCCGATCTCGTCGCTGCACACCGAGTCGAGATCCAGCATCCCTCCGGTGACGGACATGAAGTTCCCGAAAGAGATCTGCTCTCCCCCGGCTGGTTCCGACAACGCAAGATCGACGTCGACGTCGGGCGGACTGAAGCTGAGCGATACCTGCAGATCGCCCATGGCCACCTGAGCCGGAGTTTGCTCCAGGACGCCGTAGTTACTGAGGATCCCGCCGAGCTGGGTCGCTGGGCAGAACAGGAACGTGCCGTCACCCAGCCCCTGGGGGAAGAACGTCGTCAGCGAGATCTCGCCGATGAGCGTCTCGAGTGGAATCTCGAAGAATCCCTGCAAGAACTGTTCGTCGTCGTTGATGGCGATGATCATCTTGAGGTCGAGTTCCTGTGGATCGACCCCCAAGGCTTGCGCCGCCTGCGCGGATTGCGCCGAGGCATCGTAGGGCACCTTGATCGTATTGGCGCTGCCGGGGACGATGGTCGTGCTGCCCTCGATCGCGCCGATCGTGTCGACCGCGCCCGGACCAGGAATCGGTGCGGCGCCGACGCGGAGTTCGGCTGGGGGATCACCCTCACCGGTCTCGACCTCGCTTATGACCTCGTTGATCTCGGCGGAGACGCACTCGAGCGTGGTGCCGAGACCCTCGGCGGCACGGAGCACATTCACGCTGTCGACGTCGTTGATAACCCCGTCGCCGTTGGTGTCACAGAGGGCATTCGTGCATGGGCTCGCCACGTTGGCGGCGGCCCGGAGCGTGTTGATGCCGTCGGCTTCCGTTATGTCGCCGCTGTTGTCCGAGTCCCCACAGATTTGTGCCTGTGAGGCCGGCGCGGTGAGCGACAACACTGCCATCGTCGCGGCGAACGCGACCGTCATGCGCTTGGTTCGGTGCATCGACCCTCGTCTCCGTGTCTGCGGCGCGCCTGCAGGCCGCGTCGCGTGAAAAGTTTCACCCTGCTCCGCAGCTATCAATGGCGAGTGGGCACTGTCAAATCGGCAACGTCCCTGCTGGGATTTTCGGGGAGGGCGGGGGCAGGCGCCGGCCCCCGCAACGCGGCGGTTTTTCCGGACCGCCTTGGATGCTATCGTTCTCCAGCGCGATGAGCTTCCCCGTGCACCGGCCCCGACGCCTGCGTCGTACCCCGACCATGCGTCGTCTCGTAGCGGAGACGCGTCCCACTGTGGACGGGCTGATCCTACCGCTGTTCGTCGTGCCAGGCGCTGGCGTGCGGCAGCCGGTGGGGACCATGCCCGGGGTTGCGCAGCTGTCGATCGACTGCCTGGTCGAGGAGTGTCGCGAGGTCCGCGACCTCGGTATTCCGGCGGTGATTCTGTTCGGGATTCCCGAGCGCAAGGACGCCGTGGGCT
Organism: Deltaproteobacteria bacterium; assembly: GCA_029262315.1. Classification (GTDB taxonomy): domain Bacteria; phylum Desulfobacterota; class Binatia; order UTPRO1; family UTPRO1; genus JAJCZP01. Next base: position 3,695 of record JAJCZP010000254.1, read on the forward strand.
CGAGCGGGTACGCGGCTGATGGGATCGTGCAGCGCGCGGTGCACGCGCTGAAAGATGCGCTGCCCGATCTGCTCGTCATTACCGATGTGTGTCTGTGCGAGTACACCGATCACGGGCAGTGTGGAGTCGTCGTTGGTGAGGAAGTCGACAACGACGCGACCCTGGAGCTGCTCGTGGCCGAGAGCGTCTCGCACGTGCGTGCGGGCGCGGACATGGTTGCGCCCTCCGACATGATGGATGGGCGTGTTGGTGCCATCCGGGCCGGACTCGACGGCGCCGGTTTCGGCACGACGCCCATCATGGCCTACGCGGCCAAGTACGCGTCGGCGTTCTACGGGCCGTTTCGAGATGCGGCGCAGTCGGCACCGCAGTTCGGAGATCGGCGCGGGTATCAGATGGACCCGCCGAATGTGCGCGAGGCGCTCCGTGAGGTTGCGCTCGACATCGACGAGGGTGCCGATATCGTGATGGTGAAGCCGGCGCTGCCCTATCTCGACGTGATTCGGGAAGTGCGGGCCCAGGTGCAGGTGCCCGTGGCAGCGTACCAGGTGAGCGGTGAATTCGCGATGATCAAGGCGGCCGCCGCGGCGGGTATGCTCGACGAGGAGCGCGCGATGCTCGAGGCGCATACGTCCATCGTTCGCGCGGGTGCTGACATCGTCCTCACCTACTTCGCGAAGGATCTCGCTCGGCACTTCCGGGGCCGATGAGCGGTCGCACGCGGACGACGGCGATGGTCGGCCTGCTGCTGGCCCTCTTCGTGGTGCCTCCGGGAGCCAGTGCCGAGATCGGACTCAGCCAGGAGCGCGAGATCGGCGCCCGCTTCGCGCGTGAGGCGGGTCGACGCCTTCCCCTGGTGCGCGAGCCGCGCGTCACGACCTATCTCCGCCAGTTGGGAGCGCGCCTGACGACTCGGCTGGACAATGCGCAGTTCGTCTATCGTTTCTACTTGCTGCGGGATGCCTCGCTCAACGCCTTCGCCGTGCCGGGGGGCTATATCTACGTGAACACCGGGCTCGTGGTGGATGCCGACTCGACTGCGGAGGTCGCGAGCGTGCTCGCGCACGAAGTGGTCCACGTCGATGCGCATCACGTTGTACGGCAGCAGGAGAAGACACAGCTGCTGAGTTACGCGATGCTCGCGGGATTGTTTCTGTCGGCCGTGCATCCAGCGCTTGGTGCGACTGCCGCATCGGCCGGTGCGGCGGCACAGCTGAAGTACCAACGCCAGTTCGAGCAGGAAGCGGATCACATCGGTCTCGACCTGATGCGGCGGGCTGGGTTCGACCCTGAGGGCTCGCCAGCCTTTCTGCGGAAGTTGCTCCGTGCGTATGGGTCCGCGCCGAGCGGCCTTCCCCCCTACTTCATGTCGCACCCGCTCACCGAAGACCGCGTGGCGCAGTTGGAGCAGCGGGTCGCCGACATGCAGCACCCGGCCGCGGACCCCGGTGCCGAACTCGAGCTCGCGGCGGTTCAAGCCATTCTGCGGACTATCACCGGAGGGCGAAACTCGGCACTGGAGCACTACCAGAAGCAGGTCGAGGCGGATGCGGACGGAGCGGAGGCGACCGGTGGCTACCTTCTCGGCTTGGTCAATCTCTACGGGGAGCGTCCGGACCTCGCGCTCCCCCTCCTGGCGGCAGCTGTGCCGGCCGTGCCGAGGGCGCGGGCCGACTACGGGCGCGCGCTGGCGAGGAGCGGCGATGCGAGCGCCGCACGCGCGGAGATCGAGGGGCATCTGCGCGTGTTTCCGCAGGATGTCGCAGCGGAGCTCGATCTCGCCCGGCTGCTCGCCGATGCGGGAGAGCACGCCGCCGCCGTCCCGCGCCTGAAGCGGGTGTTGGCGCAGGACGCGGATCTCGACGATGCCGAGTACACGTTGGCAGAATGTCTCGGCAAGGTGGGCGACCCGTACGGGCAGTGGTGGCACCTCGGGCGCGCGTATGAGCTCCGGGGGGACATTCCGCGCGCGGTCAACGCCTATGAACATGCCCGGGATCTTGCGTCTGACGACTCGCCGGAGCACGCACAAGCCGTGCGGGCGCTGGCGGCGCTTCGGGGGACATTCGGCGATCTTTGGTGACGGGGGACGCGGTTCCCGCCCGCGTGTCAGTGGCGAATCTCGGTCAGATCGAAGTAGAGCGTGAAGACTTCCTCGCATTCGTCACAGACCAGCCGGCTGACCCGTAGGCGGCGCTCGCCATCCTGGCGGGAGCCCTCGCCCGTCAGGCGGAGTCCGGTGCCGCACGTGCATTCGCGCTGGGCGACGACGAGGTCGATGTCGTCGAACGACGATACGGGGATGGCTTGCTCGGGTGTCGTGCCAGGCCCTTCGTGGAGCCGTCGGCGCTCGGCACGGGCCTGTGCGCCGCGCCAAACCCAGACCCCGGCTGCGATGGTCGCAACCAGGGCGAAAACGAGGCCCGTCACGCGGGCGGCCGCGCGGGGAGTTGGCCCGGGCGGAACAGGACCTTTTTGTCGGCGACGACGAGCTGGTCGTTCAAGAACAGCTGGACCGCCTGCGACAAGACCTTGGCTTCCAGGGCCTTGCCGCGCTCCTTGACGTCTTCGAGCGTGTCCTGGCCGACTCGGATGTGAAACACATCCTGTAGAATCACCGGGCCCTGATCGAGTTGCTCGGTGACGAAGTGCGCGGTGCATCCCGAGACACGGACGCCTTCTTCGAAGGCTTGGCGATAGGCGTTGGCGCCCGGGTAGTACGGGAGCAGCGACGGATGGATGTTGATGATGCGACTCGGGTAGCGCTGCACGACGTCGGCCGAGAGCACCTGCATGTAGCGCGCGAGCACGACCAGGTCGGGTCGGTGGGCCTCCAGTTGCTCCACGAGGAAGGCCTCGTGCGCTGGCTTGTCGGTCGACGGATGGGCAAGGAACGGTAGGCCAGCCTCGGCGGCCAGCGGCCGGAGCGTTTCGTGATTCGAGAGCACGACGACGATATCGCCGTTCACGGCCCCGGCGGCGTGGTCGTGGATCAGCGTCTCGATGCAGTGCGGCTCCTTCGTGGCCAGGATGGCGATCCTCTTCCGGGCACGCTCGCTCAGCAAGCGCACACTGACATCCATGTGCGTTTCGACGCCGATCTCTTTCAGGCCGAGGATCAGGGCGTCGAGCGAGACCGAGATCTCGGTGACGTCGATGCGCATGGTCATGATGAACAGGCCTTCCATGACCCGCTGCTCGATGTCCTCGATGTTGGTGTCGCAGCCAGCAAGATAGGTCGAGACACGCGCCACGACCCCTTTCTGATCGCGGCCGACGAGCGAGACGATGGCGAGATTCTTGGTGGTAGGCATGATCGGTCTTCTTGCCGCTAGCGCACACGTGCGTCCAATTCAACGTTTCGCCGTGGCGGGCGCTATCGACTCGACGATGGCAGGTGCGTGTTTCGCCCGCGCCAGCCGCGGAAGCGCCTTGCATGGGGTGCCGACGCCCTCTACTTTCTGACATGCGTAGTCACGGTGCGTGCGGGCGGTACGCGGCGTGGCATTGGAGGATCCTCATCATGCCCTCGAAAAAAGCCGATATCTTGATCGCCAAGCGTAGCCTCGCGAAGGGGTACGTCGACCAGGCGTTGGACGCGTTCAGCCGGAACCCGGAGGCCGTCGAAGCTACGGATTGGGAGCAACTGCGTGATGCGTTGTTGGCGCGTGGTCGCATGCGAGAGATGGTGCGCGTGTGCGGGCTTGGCTCGGTCGCGATTCCACGTGAGGAAATCTTGGCCCGCGCGGACCATGCCCTCGTGATGAAGCACATCGATCAGGTCCTCGATCTCTACGAGCTTGCCGGTGCGGATCGCGCGCGGTGGGAGAAAGCGGTCGACGTGCTCATCGATATGCCGGATCGTCGTCGTCAGGCGGTCTCGATTGCCGACCGCCATCTCGTCGAGTGTCCCAACCCGCCGCCGCCCCAGGCGCGCGTGGCCAGCGTCTCGATCAAAGCCGTGACGTGACGCGCGCACGGGCTGGCCGATCGTGAAGAGTCGCGTCCGTCCGATCGTCGCCCAGATGCACGGCTACGTGCCGGGCGAACAGCCGCGCGACCGAGACGTCGTCAAGCTCAACACGAACGAGAACCCGTATCCCCCCGCTCCTGGGGTGGCGCGGGCCATTGTCGCGGCGGCTTCCGACGACCTCCGACTCTATCCTGATCCGGGCGGCAGCCTGCTTCGCGAGACGGCGGCACGCGTCTACGGGGTGACGCCTGACGAGATCCTCGTCGGCAATGGCTCGGACGATCTCCTGAGCATGCTGATGCGTGCGTTCGTCGGTCCTGGGGACGTCGTTGTGTACCCTGAGCCGACGTATTCGTTGTACGAGTCTTTGGTGACGATTCAGGAGGGTCGGGTGCTGTCCGTTCCCTTCCCGCCTGATTTCTCGTTTCCGCCGGCGCTCCAGGCCGCGGAGGGTCGGTTGATGTTCGTTTGCAATCCGAACTCCCCGTCCGGAACGTTTACGCCGCTCGAGGTCATCGCCGACCTCGCGGCTCGGTTCGAGGGAGTCGTCGTTGTCGACGAGGCCTACGTCGATTTCGCGGCGGCGACCGCACTCTCGCTGCTGGCCGAGCACCCGAACCTCGTCGTGCTCCGCACCTTCTCCAAGTCGTTCTCGCTCGCCGGCATGAGGATCGGGCTCATGTTCGGCCATCGTGACCTCCTCGCCGAGATCTCGAAGGTGAAAGACTCGTACAACGTCGGCCGACTCGCGCTGGTCGCGGGCGTCGCCGCCCTCGAGGACTACGCGTGGATGGAGCGCAATGTCGCCTGCATCGTCGCCACCCGCGACCGACTGCAGAGCGCCCTTGCCAAACGCGGCTACGACGTCCTGCCCTCGACCGCGAACTTCGTCCTGGCTCGCCGCCCAGGGGAGGACCAAGCCCCGGTCCAGCAACGCCTACGCGACTCCGGCGTCCTCGTCCGCCACTTCCCGACCCCTCGCCTGGCCGACGCCCTCCGCATCACAGTGGGCACCGACCCCGAGATCGACCAGCTCCTGGCCGCCCTCTGACCGAACCTGCGGTCGAGATCGAGGAGGACGTGAGGTTTCGGCGTTCTCAGCGTGACCCACAGGGCCGCTCTCCGCCTTATGCCGCGCGATCCGGGGCGGTCGCAGCCGTGGCGTGGGGGTGGCGTAGCGGCCGGAGCAGACCGGCCGGAGCAGACCGGCCGTTCAGGCCAGGGCGCAGGCCGCTACGCCACCCCCACGCCGCGGCCACCCGAGGGTGACCGCGGAAGCGGGACGACCAGGGTGGTTAAAACACGTATTCGAAGGTGCCGGTCAGACGGTCGTTGTCTTCCCACCGTCCGTAGAACGTGTCGTTGTCGTCGCCGCCGAATTCGTCGAAGCCGATGATGCCGTAGAAATCGGTCCAGATGCGGTACTTCGCCTCGACGTGGAAGAGGTGATCGGTCCGTTGGATCTCGTTGGCGGCGTTGATCTGAAAGGTCAGATCCTCGTTCACCTTGTACGTCGCGGCCACGAGAAGATTGTTACGCCCGAGACGACCATCCTTCGAACTCGACACGAATCCATTGGCGTCTTGCGAATCGATGATCTTCTCACCCGCGTACTCGATCGTGAATTCGAGCCAGTCCGAGTGCAGCCAGGAGGGCAGCGGGTCGATTTTGTAGGTGAAGCCGATGACGCCCGTGAAGAAGTGGTCGTCCTCGTCGTTCTTCGTCCAGTTGTAGAGACTGTCACCGTGGAACTGAATGCGTTCGAACAGCACGGTGGCGAAGCCGGCGCTGAGATTGAAGACGTTAGGCACGTCCTTGATGATGAGGTTCGGGTCCGTGTTGCTCGCGCGCTGGACGAAGGCCGCGCTCATGCCCCAGAAAGGGGCGACGAAGAAGTCCCACCCGGCGATGGTGCCGCTCAGCCGGGCGAAGTAGCTCATGTTGTCGGCGTCGAGGCTCGGGACGTCGGTCTTGACCCTGAACAACGCTGGGTCGAACCCAGGTGGCGGTCCACCGGGAAACGAGAAGTCGATCGAGTTCGCGAGCCAGCGTGAATTCTCGTGCGGCTCGATCGAGCGTTGGTAGACGGGGAGCAGCGCCGCCGTCAGCACGAAGTTGTCGAACGCGTAGTCGAACCGCGCCTGCCAGGCGCCCAGCATGCGGCTGTCCATGGGATCGGTGAAGTCCGTGGCGCTGTAGCGGTCGCCCGGTGAGTACAGGGTCGCGATCCCGTTCTTCAGGAGTCGCTTGCCGACCGTGATATCGAGTTCGCCCGGGCCAAGATCGAGGCCCGTGAACATCAGGAAGCTCTCGTTCAGTTGCCCGTAGCGGCGCTTCGACTGCCGGTCTTGCAGGTAGTGGGTGACGCCGGCGTAGGTGTGGGCCTGGTTGCCGGTCTCGAGCCACCCCGACATGCCCAGGCGCCAGTTGTCACCGCCCGTATACGACTCGAGATTGAGCGTGACCTCGCCGAAGCTGTCCTCCCGGTCGATGTTCGGGTTGCCGCTCGTGTCGACACTGTCGACGAATTGCTGGCCACGGAGCCGTAGGCTCCCACTGACGTTCCCCACGAATTTGTGGAGCACGTTCTCGTCCTCGGCCGGCGCAGCATCCGCCGCGGCCTCGGCTTCCATGTCGAGATCGCCCAGAAGATCGAAGTTGCTGTCGCGGTCCGAGGTGCGTGGCCCAGGACTCTGCGCGAGCGCAGCGTTTACCAGCAGCAACGGGACGAGAGCTACCAGCGCGAAAAGACCCAGCTTACGGAAGATCATCATCTGCACACCCCCCCAACGATTCCCACAAGTTTAACGATAAGTGTGCACCATGCACGGCGGGCGCCGTCAAGTCCTCGATGTGCTCTGATCGTCCCAGGCCCCGGATTCGTTGTGCTTGCCCGTCTCCCCGAAGTGCCGCATGGTATTCATGGGAGCGCGATTCCCAGGCTGGTATCAGGGTCGAAGGTCGATGTTGGGCGGGTGTCCCTGGGCCGTGCGTCTCGAGCATACGGAGGCTGGCGATGAGTGGATCTGAGGAAAACGGGGCTGCACGGCTCGAAGTGAGCCTGCCGGACGGGCGATCGAGCACCCACGAGCTGACCCACGACCAAACGAATCTGGGCCGGGGCGATCAGTGCGAGCTCCAGGTCGACGACGAGAACGTCTCACGTTTGCACGCCGTCGTCTCGAAACGCGCGGATGGCTACTGGGTCACCGACCTTGGTTCGCTGAATGGCGTCATCATCAACGGCAAGCAGGTCGAGAGCGCGCCGCTGAAAGACGGAGACAAGATCGCCCTCGGTACGTCGAACGTCGTGTTCCGCCAGAGCGCGGCGGTCGCCACGGAGGAGCCCGCGGCCGTTGCCAGCACGCCGGCTCCCGCGGCGGCGACCTCGAATCCCATCATCATGTTCGTTGCTGGCGCGTTGGCCGTTGGAACGGTCGTCGTGGGTATCATGATGTATCTTGGCTCCGATTCCGCGGAGCCTCCGAAAGAGACCGCGCCCGTCGTCGATACGGCGTCGGCCGGTCGCGGGTCGGTCGAAGATGCGGCGGCGGAAGCGGCTCGCATCGCCGGTGACATGATCGGAGCCGGCGAGGACGAGAAGATTGCTGCCGGAGATGGCGCGGCCGAACAACCGGGGGACGCCGCAGCGAAGGCAGCAGCCGAGCAAGCGGCGGCCGAGAAGGTAGCGGCGGACCAAGCGGCGACGGCGGACAAGGCGGCGGCCGAGACGGCGGCGGCCGAGCAAGCGGCGGCGGCGAAGGTAGCGGCCGAGAAGGCGG